>DASZSI010000354.1:0-11600 GCA_035548775.1 Hyphomonadaceae bacterium | reverse complement strand
TTGCTGATCCGTCGCGGCGCCACGACCTGGCAGGCCGACGCGAAGGGGCGCGACGCTCTGGCGTGGGCGCGGTCAGGATCGGCGCCGGACCGCGAGGATATCATTCACCTGCTGGATCGGCCGGTGATCGATGACCCGATATTCGCGGCAGCGGTGAAGGCGGTCCGGGCCGGCGATGTAGTCGGGCTTGCTGCGCTGCTGGATCGGCATCCGGACCTGCTGAAGCAGCGCGCGAGAGAACCGGACTGTTACGCCCAGGACTATTTCCGCGATCCAAGGCTGTTCTGGTTTGTCGCCTTCAATCCGATCCCGCCTTTGCCGCCGCCCCGCAACATCGTGGCGGTGACCGAGGCAATGATTGCGCGCGGCGTCGAACAGGCTGATCTCGACTACACGATCGGACTGGTGATGACCGGCTCGCGCCTGCGCGAACAGAAGCTGCAGACGCCCATGATCGTCGCTCTCCTGAACGCCGGCGCGCAGGCCGGCGGCATGGTGATGGTTCTGGGCCACAAAGAGCGCGATGCGGTCGAGGTAATCCTGAAGTCCGGCCATCCGATGTCGGTGGTGATCGCGGCGGGAACCGGGCGGGCGAAAGAGCTTGCGGACCTGCTCCCCGGGGCGTCGCCTCACGACGTGCATGGCGCATTTTCGGTTGCCGTCATCAATGGTGAAGTCGAGTGCGCACGTCTGTGCCTGGAGGCCGGCGCGCCGATCAACGCCCGTCTTCTGGCGCACCGTCATTCGACCGCCGCGCATCAGGCGGCGATCAACGATGACGTGCCCATGCTGAAACTGCTGGTCGAACGCGGCGCGGACCTTTCTGTGCAGGATACGGCATGGAACGGCACGCCGCTGGGCTGGGCGAGGCACGAGAAGAGGAAGAAGGCGCAGGCGTATCTGGAGGATGTGCTTGGGCGTCGGTAAGCCCGCCCTCGTGGTTCGACGGGCGCTCCCTCCGGTCGCTGCTCACCATGAGGGCGGGCTCACCGCCAGCTCGCGACCGCTCTCTTACTTCTCAACCGCCATGCCGGCTTCACGCCAGGCCTTCATGCCGCCGTCGAGCGCGGCCGCATGCATGAAGCCGAGCGAGCGAAGGGTATGCGCGGCCAGCGTCGAGATCTTGCCGAATTCGCACACCGTCACGATGCGCACCGTCGGGTCTGGAAAGGCTTCGTTGACGCGCAGCTCCAGCTGGCCGCGCGGCAGGAACATGGCGCCGGGCAGGTGGCCGGCGTCGAACGCATCCTTCTCGCGCACATCAAGCACGACGAGATCGTTCTGCCTGGCCGCCAGGCGCCGCGAGAGTTCTGCCATCGACATGAAGGGCACGCCCGACGACGCCTCGGACAACAGGCGCGCGACCGATTTGGCGCCGCTCATGTTCACCCGCAGCGCTTCGGTAAGGTGCGTCGGCGCTTTCAGGTCGAGCGTGCGCATCATTGTCACGAAGTCGGCGCGCTCCGTCTTCTGCAGCCGAGGGTTGGTCTTGATTTCCGCGCCGATCGTCGATCCGGGCCGTCCCTTGTATTCATGCGCCGGGTGGATCTGGGTCGCGGGATCGAGCTTGAGCAGTCGGCCGAACAGGCTGTCGTAAAGCTTGTCGGGATCGCCGGTCGGCAGGTCGGTGCGTCCGGTGCCCCCAATCAGAAGCGCATCGCCGGTGAAGGCGTGCTTGCCGTCGGCGTTTTCCAGGATCAACGAAGTCGAGTCCGCCGTGTGGCCAGGCGTCGCCATCGCCTGGATGCGCAGGTCGCCCACCAGCAGCATGTCGCCATCATCGAGGCGAAGATCGACAAAGGGCGCCGGGCTGAGATGACTCATCACGATCTGCGCATTCAGCGCCTTGCCGATCTCGCGCGCCGCGGAGAAGTGGTCGGCGTGCGTGTGCGTGTCGATGGCGTAGCGAAGCGTGAGCCCATGTTTTGCGGCCAGCCCGCGATAGCGCTCGATCGCACTGATCTCCGGATCGATGACGGCCCCGACCAGCGTCTTCGGACAGCCGATGACATAGGACCGGCAGCCGCCAACCTCGACCGTTTCCAGGATCATCATGCCCTCCGCGACGGGCGCAGGTTTAGCCGACGGCGCCGGGGACGGCTAGTATTTCACCGTCTTGCAGCTGTAGGGCAGCTGGCTCGGCGCATCGTAATCCGGCGGGATGGTGTCTTCCGGTCGCGCCTTGGATTTCGGGCTGGGTCGGTAGACCTTCTCGCCGATCGAACACCGGTCGCCAGCATCAGCCTGCTGCGTTGGCCGACCCGCCTGGGGATTCCTGTCCGGCGGATACTGCGTCGAAATGCAGCCGCTGAGCATCGCCGCCCCGCATGCAACCGCCAGTACCTTTTTCGAGGTTCGCATGGCCCGCCTCCATGAGTGAGGCGATCATGCCTCAAATCGGGCGGTTCGCGAAGGGCTAGTCGTTCAACATCTCGTTGAGTTTGAGCAGGGTGTTCCAGTTGCGGGCCGTGCCGGTGACCAGCTTCTTGGGCAGGATCAGCTTCGATTCACCAATGCTGTCGCCGTAGTCGATGTAGATGGCGCGGCCGATCACTTTCAGCTGCTGGCCCTTGTCGTACTTCTCGCGGAAGCCCTTGAGCCAGGCGGCGATGACTTTCGCATCCGGTTCGGTTTTGCAGATTGTGGTGATGAGGTGGGCGGGATCGTCCTTCGCCTTCTTCGGGAATGGATTGGCCTTGAGGATGGACGCCAGGTCCTTGGGGTCGCGCACCATGACGTCGGAGAACAGGCCAAACGTCTTTTCGATCACGGCTTCCAGCCTGGCTTCGAGCTTGCCGGTTGCCGTGGCTTTGGCGTCGAAGACGAGATTGCCCGCCGCCGCCAGCGTCCGGCAGTTGCTTAGCCCCAGTTCCTCCGCCGCAACCCGCAGCTCCGCCATCGTCACCTTGCGGCCGCCGACATTCACGGCGCGGAGAAGGGCGACATAGCGGGTCATTGCGCCTGGCGCAGGTCCTTGCGCATCTCGACAAGATGGAAGTCGCGCGTGGTCTCCCCCGACGTTTCGGAGAAAGGAAACGGCACGGTCGCGCCCGTGAGCTTGTAACCACGCCGCTCGTAATACTGGATCAGCTCGGTGCGCAGGTTGATCACCGTCATGACCATGACGTTGGCGTTCCACAACCGGCCGATATGTTTCTCGGCTTCGCTGAGGATGGCCTTGCCGATCCCGCCGCCCTGGATCGAGGGGTTGATCGCGAACATGCCGAAATAGGCGGCGTTGACCGGTTCGGGGGCCGGCTTCCGTGATTTGTCGCCAGGCACGGCGAACGACCTGTCATGATCGGACCCGCCCGTTCGGGACAGGTCCCGGCCGAGGCCTTGCAGCAGGCAACACCCGGCAAGTTGCCCATCGACTTCCGCGATCAGGAACACGCTGTCCGGCCGGGCGATCAGGTCCGAGATTTCCTTCTCGCTGGTGCGCGGTCCCTTGAGCAGGTGGGCTTCCGAGACCCAGCTTCCAGCTGTTTCAGGCCCACGGTAGGCGCGCTCGATCAACGCCACCAGCGCCGGTACGTCGCTCTGCGTCGCGTGTCGGAAGGCGGGTTGTGTCATGAAGCGCTCCTTCGATGGCTAATCCACGCGGCGCAGGCGGGGTCAAGAGGCGCTTGCGGGCTTTGCGGGCCGGGCGCTTAATCGGGGCGGGAGGCGCCCGCCATGAGAACAATCGTCATGACTGCCGCGACGGCGATGCTGGCCGCGTCCGCCTCCGGCCAGATTGCGCCGACCAACGACACGCTATGCCATCCGGCCAGCAATCCCTATGACGCCGTCACGGCTGCGCCCTATTCGCACCGCGTGCTGCTGGAGGATGATCATGTCCGCGTACTGGAGATTTTGCTCCCGCCGTCGGCGATTGAACCGATCCACATCCACGCCTTGCCCAGCGTGATCACGGGCGATACCGGCGGCGGCGAGGGCGCAAAATTCATCTACACCACCTACAAGATGGTCAACGGCAAGTTCGAAGTGGTGGACACGAGCACGGTGACGCCTGATCCGGGATATCGCACGGTCTATTCGGGGCCGGAGGGGCCGCACTCCATCGCCAATATCGGCACGGCGGCGGTGCGCTACCTGCGCATGGAGATCAAGCCGGAAAGCTGTTCGAAATAGATGCCGCCGGACCAACCCCTACCCATGATGATCCAGTCGCAGCTTGCCGCCGCGAGCGCGCGCCTGGCGGCGGGCGACGCCTCCGGCGCCGAAACGCTGTGCCGCAATGTGCTGGCCCAGGCGCCGGGCGCGGCCGAAGCGCATCTTCTCATGGGCATCATCCTGAGCGGTCGCGGCGAGGTGAGGGCCGGACTGGAGGAATTCAACCGCGCGCTGGCGTCACGCCCGGGCTTTGCTCCTGCGATGGCGCAGAAGGCCCGCGCACTCGACAGTATCGGGCGGCGCTCCGAAGCGATCGAGGCGGCCGAAGCCGCGGGCGCGCGGGCGGAGGATGCCTATTCGCTCGATACCGCCGGCGTGGTGCTGACGCGCGCAGGCCTGCACGAAAAGGCGGCCGGGCTTTATGGCCGGGCCGTGAAGGCCGGCGGTGCGCCGGGATACTTCTACAATTACGGCGCGGCGCTTCAGTTTCTCGGACGGTTCGACGAGGCGCGCCTCGCCTATCGCGAATGCATCACGCGGGCGCCAAACCATGCCAAGGCCTGGGCGGGTCTGGTGCAGATCACCCGGCAGACGAGGGACGACAACCAAATCGGCCAATTGACGCAACTCGCGAAACTGGCCGGGCAGGCGCGGGACGGCGAGACGTTTCATTCGCTCGGCCATGCTCTGGCGAAAGCCTACGAGGATCTCGGCGATTATCCGCAATCCATGGAATGGCTGACGCGCGCCAAGGCGCCGCTGAAAGCGCGCTATCGCGAGGCGGCGGATATCGCGATGTTCGATGCGGCGGTTCGCTCGCTCGACATTTCTCCGGCGAAGGGGCTGGTTGGCGCGGCGCCGATCTTCGTTTGCGGCATGCCGCGCACCGGCACCACGCTGGTTGATCGCATCCTCTCGAACCACTCGCTGGTGTCCTCGGCGGGCGAACTGGATGATTTTCCTTTGGCCCTTCGCCACGTGTCGGGGTCTCGCGCGCCTGGGCTGCTCTCGGCGCCGCTGATCGAGGCGGGCGGGAAGGCGGACGCCGAAGATGTGGGCCGGGACTACATGGCGCACGCGACAGCCCGGCAGCCGCCGAAAGCGCGCTTCGTGGACAAGCTGCCGCTCAATTTCTTTGTGATCCCGCTGATCCTCCGCGCCCTGCCGGATGCGCGCGTGATCTGCCTGCGGCGTCATCCGGCTGACGCAGTCCTCAGCAATTATCGCCAGGAATTTGCGGGGAGCTTCACCCATCTCGACTACGCGTTCGATCTGGAATCAACAGCGCGTTACTACGTGGCGTTCGACCGGCTGATGGCGGCGCTCAAGGCGCGCCTGCCGCCGGACAAGTTCTGTCAGGTCTGGTACGAGGACATTGTCAGCGATCTCGACGGGCAAGTCCGCCGGATGCTGGATTTCTGCGGCCTCGGCTTCGAAGAAGCCTGTTTGCGCTTCCAGGACAACGCCTCGCCCGTCGCCACCGCGAGCGCTGCCCAGGTGCGCCAGCCGCTCTATTCGTCGTCCGTCGGCCGCTGGCGGAAATATCGTCCTGCCATTGATCCGGCCTTGCATGTGCTGGTGGACGCAGGTGTGATGCAGGCGTCCGAACTGGCGTCCGGGGAGAGGGCGTGACCGACATCTTCGCCTGGATCGAACAGACGCCGTTCAGCATCTGGCTGCGCGAAGACCTCTACGCATTCTTCGTCGTGCTGATCTTTCATTCGCTCGGCATGGCCTTCCTCGTCGGCGGCGGCATGGTGATCTGCCTGCGGGTGGCGGGCCTCGCCAGCGGCGCGCGGCTGGAGAAATTCCGCGGCTTCTTTCCGGTGATGTGGATCGGCCTGGTGATGGCGGTGTGCTCGGGCGTGCTGCTGTTGTGGTCCTATCCCGCCAAGGCGCTGACCAATCCCGTGTTCGCCCTGAAATTCATCCTGCTGATCAGCGCAGGCGTCATGATGGGTGTGATCGCCAAACGCCTGTTCCCGCTGGCCGAGCGCGGCGAGGCGTTGCCGGGTTGGGCGAGATGGGCGGGGATCGGCACGTTCGTGTTGTGGGCGGCGGGCGTCACGGCCGGCAAATTCCTGCCCTACACCCATCACGTCCTGATGGTGTCGTGATGCAGCCGGATCACCTCATCGACGTGTTCGCGATCGAGAAGTTCGGCATCGACACCGGCATCTTCGGCTTCATGAACTCCAAGTGGGGCTGGCCGACGGCCGAGTCGATCCACTTCATCGGCCTCAACATGCTGATGGCGGCGGTCGGCATGTTCGACTTGCGCATGATGGGCGTGGCGAAAGGCATCCGCATGTCGGCGCTGCACCGGCTGGTTCCGTTCGGCGTAGTCGGCTGGCTGATGTGCGTGGGAACCGGCTTCCTGTTCTTCGTGTCCGCGCCCGGGCAGTATCTCTACAACCCCGCCTGGCAGACCAAGATGGCGCTGATGGCGGTCGCCGGATGCAACATGGCGTTGTTCTACGCCACAACCGCCAACGCCGTTCACACGGTGGGGCCGGACGACCTGCCGCCGACGCGCGCACGCCTCATCGGCTTCGTGTCACTGGCCTGCTGGCTGGGCGTGATCATCTGCGGCCGCCTGATCACCTTCTTCCGGCCGCCGTATCACTGGTGCGTCTGGTGTTAGGCTAGGCGCCAACTAGCTAGGAGTTGGCGCCTCGCTGTTTCACCAGCGCGTCGATCTCTTTCTCCAGGTCGCGGATCTTCTTTTCGAGGATGGGGACGTTCTCGACATCGCCCGTGCCGCGGGCGAGGGCGAGTTCCTGCTCGAGACGCGACTTGTCGCGGCGCAGCTTGCGGATCGGAGATTGCTTCATGGCGCAGGCTTACAACCTCGGCCGCGGAATTGCCACTGCTGACACAGTTGGCAGCAGTGTTCGGGCGCGCCGCTTGCGCGCAAGATGGCCCGGTGGAAGGTAACGGGTCATGCCCCAGACAGCTCTCAAGAACGCCGCTCTCAAGAAGACCGCCCTCAAGCCGAAACCCGCGCCCGTCGCCACGCTCGACGTGACCGACAAGAAGCAACTCGCCAAGGCGGTGAAGCATCTCGCCGGCGAGTGCCACATCATCAAGGCGGCGCACGCCCATGTCGGCGTGCCGGAATGGCGCGTCCGGATAGCCGGATATGCGGGCCTTGCCCGCATCATCGCCTTCCAGCAGCTCTCGACCAAGGCGGCGACGACGATCTGGGGCAGGGTGGAAGTGCTGCTGGGCGAGGTGACGCCCAGGTCGGTCCTGGCCGCCGACATCGACAAGCTGCGGGCCTGCGGCCTGTCGCGGCCGAAGATCTCCCACATCCGCTCCATCGCCACGGCGATCGAGGACGGGTCCCTCAATCTCAGGCGCGTGGCCAGGGCGTCTGACGACGCTGCGCGCGAGGAACTGGTCGCCGTGAAGGGCATCGGCCCGTGGACGGCGGATGTCTATCTGATGTTCGCCCTCGGCCGCTGGGATGTCTTCCCCCATGCCGACATCGGGCTTTCGGAGGCTTACCGGATGATCACCGGCGAGCGGAAACGCCACCCGCCCAAGAAGTTCCTCAAAACCGGCGAGCGCTGGCGGCCCTATCGCGGGGTGGCTGCGCACATGCTGTGGGCCTACATCAACGCCGTCCGGGAAGAACAACGCGGCGGGGCGTGAGCTTTGGTCGGCAAGCCCGCCCTCGTGGTTCGACGGACGCCGCTTCGCGGCTGCTCACCATGAGGGCTCTCTCGACAGGCCTGAAACTATCAAAGCCCTCATGGTGAGCAGGCCCGCAGGGACGCCCGTCGAACCACGAGGGCGGGCTTGGAAGCGCTCGCTACTGGCCAAATGAAATCTGAAAAGTGGCCTGCGGGCCTCATTTTCCGCCCGTTTCACGGCCCGCGCAGAGGGATGACTGGACATCTCATCACTCTGTTACGATGTTATGCGAGAGAATCGCTCACCCCGGTTGCTGGAGCCATGTGGCGCAGCTGGGGAACCTGCCCCGGTCCGACTGGCACTCGGCCCTCCGGCATAGACAAATGGACGACGCATGGCGGAAGTGATTTCGCACGCGCCCAATGGTTGCCCCGCGCTGGTGCTGAACGCCGATTTCCGGCCTCTATCGTATTATCCGCTGTCGCTTTGGCCGTGGCAGGAGGTGGTGAAAGCCGTCTTCCTCGAACGTGTCGATGTGGTCGCGGAGTACGACCAGTATGTGCACTCGCCCTCGCTGACGATGCGGCTTCCGTCCGTCATCGCGCTGCGCGAGTTCGTGCACCAGGACCGGCCGCCGGCCTTCACCCGGTTCAACGTGTTTCTGCGTGACGGCTTCCAGTGCGCCTATTGCGGCTCGACCGAGGACCTGACGTTCGACCACGTCATCCCGCGGTCGAAAGGCGGGCGCACGAGCTGGGATAACATCGTGGCCGCCTGCAGCCCCTGCAACCTGCGCAAGGGCGGACGGATGGCGCAGGATCTGGGCATGCACGCACATGTCCGGCCGCACCGGCCTTCGACATTCGAGCTGCAGGAGATGGGCCGGCGCTTCCCGCCGAACCACCTGCACGAAACCTGGCTCGACTATCTCTACTGGGATGTCGAACTGGAGCAGTAGCTCCGGTCGCCTAGTTGTTCGGCGCTTCCTTCCAGCCGTCGCGCGGGCGCATGTCGCTGACTGCGGGCGGCTGGATTTCGCCGCAGGCGTCGGGCTCCATCGTGAACATCACATTTCCCACGCGCCACTTGCCGTCGAGCTTCACCAGGTCGAACGCGTCGACGCCGCAATGGACCACCTGGCCATTGTTGCGCAGTTCGTACGGCGCCCAGACCTGCGCGATGTCGCCCCGGACCTGCACGGTGGGGTTCCAGTAGCGCTCGATGAAATAGTCGGCGTTGGGGTTTGGCTTGGCGAAGTCGGCGTTGGAGCGGCGCTGCACCGGCTTTGCCTCGGACTTGGTGCGCTGCTGCGCGAACGTCGTGCCTTCCGCCACCTGCGCGTCCTTCAAGGCCTCCGTGTCGTGATTGCCGACCGCCAGCAGGAACCGGTCCACCGCCCGCAGGATCGCGTCCTCTTCGCCCGAACCGAAAGTCGGCGCGGCGATCGGGGGGGATTTCACCAGGGTCGCGCCGGAGGTGACGGGCGGGCCATCCGAAGCGCATGCCGACAGGGCCAGCAGGCTCATGCAAAGGCTCGCGGCCGCTGCTACACGCTTCATTGACTTCTCCTGGCGCCCCTCGCGATACCTATGGCCTCGCTGCGCG
Organism: Hyphomonadaceae bacterium; assembly: GCA_035548775.1. Classification (GTDB taxonomy): domain Bacteria; phylum Pseudomonadota; class Alphaproteobacteria; order Caulobacterales; family Hyphomonadaceae; genus UBA7672. The sequence goes on along the minus strand of DASZSI010000354.1, from coordinate 2,240 downwards.
GGTGTCTACGCAAGGCGACAGGGGCGAGGATGAGCAGACCCGGCCGGCAAATCACCTGCGAGCGATGTGGCGCGGCGTTCGGCTGCGGCGCGGGCACGGGGTCGTGCTGGTGCGTGGCCGAGCCCTTCCGCCTGCCACTGCCGAAGGCGGGCACGTCGAAGTATGCGGACTGCCTGTGTCCGGCCTGCCTGCGTGAAGCCGCCAGCTGCGGCGGCGCCGATCGCATGCCGCCGCTGCGTCAGGGCTGAGGCAATTCCGAAACCGCTGGTTTCTCGCCGCGCCCATCCATAGCTTACCCCCCAACAGGGAGGATGACATGGACGGACTGAATATGCTTACGCCCGTGCTGGCGCTGATCGTCTGGACCTTCGTGATGTGGTTCTGGATGTACGCCACACGCATTCCCGCAATGCTCGGCATGAAAGTGACGCCGGCGCAGATGCAGTCGAAGGACTCGCTGAAAATGCTGCCGGCCCGCGTGAACTGGGTCGCGGACAACTACAACCACCTGCACGAGCAGCCGACGGTGTTCTATGCGCTGTGCATCTATTCGCACCTCGTCGGCGTCCATGACGACATCAATGCGTGGTTGGCGTGGGCCTATGTTGCGATCCGGATCGTGCACAGCCTGGTTCAGGCCATTATCAACTTCGTGCCGATGCGGTTCTACATATTCACGGCGGCGACCTTGGTGCTGATGGTGATCGCCGGGCGAAACGTGCTCGCCCTGTTCGGGATGTGAAAGGCTGGCTTGAAAACGCGGCGCAGGCGCTCATAGTCTCCGCCCAGCACAGGAGGCCGCCATGGCCGAAGCGTCATCTGCACTTTCAGTCGGCCTCTATCCCTATCTGACGGTGAAGGGTGGAAAGAAGGCGCTCGATTTCTACACGCGCGCATTCGGCGGGAAGGAAGAGTTCCGCAACTATGGCGAGGATGGCGAGCGCATCATGCATGCCCGCATCCGCATTAATGGCCAGGCGGTCCTGCTGTCGGACGACTTTCCGGAATTCCACGGCGGCAAGGAAGCCCCGCCGCCGACCGGCGTCACCATCCACCTCGAGGTCGACGACGCCGACAAATGGTGGAAGCGAGCGGTGGATGCGGGCGCCTCCATCCGCATGCCGCTCGGCGATCAGTTCTGGGGCGATCGCTATGGCCAGCTGGCCGACCCGTTCGGCCACACCTGGTCGATCGGCGCCCCGATCAAGAAGTGAGCCCGCCCCCGAGACCCGCGCACCTCTTCCAGACCGAGAACGGCGAAACGCGTGACGTCGCGCAATGGAGCCTGCTCATGCGGCTGGGCAGCTTCGCCGGCATCACGTTCGGCGGCGATGCGGAGGGCGAGATCTGGGAGACCGAGGAAGTGTCGCCCAGCCTGTTCCGCGCGCCCTTCAGCTGTGACCGGGGCGACGGCGTGCTGGAATTGTCGATGGCGCCGGATGGTTGGGTGAAAGCGGAGCTCTTGCTCGGCGGCGCCATGATCTTTCGCGCCTGGATCGAGGATCCGTACGAGGAAAAGGAAGGCTGGCCCGACGGCGCCGACGGTATTGGCGAAGCGCCCTTGCGCATATCGAAGCGAGGAAGCTGGCTCAGTCTGGATGTGGTCCGTTTCCCGGGCGTGACCGCTGGAAAAGACGGCTATTTCACGCTGGAAGAGACGAACCGATAGCGCTTGGACGGATCGAGGGGGCGGAGGGATGAGCTGATGCGCATGGGTCGTGCCGGGATAGCTGGCGTCTCGCTGATGTTCGCCGCCGCATGTTCGCCGCAGCAGGATCACAAGCAGGCGGTCGCGCCAGCCGCGGTTGCCACGCCGGCAGCGCCTGCCGCTGCCATGCAGTCCGCCGATCAGGGCCCGCCTACCGTCAACGGCGTCTACGTCGACAAGGGCGCGTGCCCCGGCGAAGGCTGCTATCTCAAGGGCAAGATCAAGGCGTACGAGGCCGTCGACCTCTTCGACAAGCCGGACGGCGCCGTGATCGGAAAGCTCGCCGTCAACGAGTGGGTCGAGATTGTGAACAGGGAGAACCACCTGATCCCGAGGCGCGGCGTCGTGCGCACAGCCGCCAAGCATTTCGCGGCAGGCGATGTCGTCTACCTGCTGACCTCGGAAGGCGAGGGTTGCTTTCAAACCTGGAGCAAGGGCGCCGTCGGAAGCTGGTGCGATCCCGAGTCAGTCGGTGAGCCTGAAACCAACGAAACCATCGAGCTCGATCAGGCGGCCGGCGATGGCGCCGCCG
>DASZSI010000353.1:0-17746 GCA_035548775.1 Hyphomonadaceae bacterium | reverse complement strand
TTGGCGCAAGGCGATCCCCTCGGCGGCCAGTTCGGAGCGGTCGAGGCCGCGATGACGCCGCCAGAAGCCGCCAAGCAGGTCGAGATGATGGCTTCGGCTCTGTCAAACATCCCGGCGCAGCGTCCGGGCGTGGTCGACACCTATGTCCTCGTTGCCTCGCTGTGGAATGATCCCGTGTTCGAGAACGAGGCCAAGGAAGCCGCCGCGATCCTTGCCCGCCGCTATGATGCACAGGAACGCACCATCATCCTGTCAGCTGGCCGCGGCGCCGGCCTGCCGCGCGCCTATCCGGCCGCAACGCCCGACAACTTCCAGGCCGCGCTCGGCAAGATCGGCGCGACGATCGATCCCAATGAAGACCTTGTCGTGGTGTTCGTCACCTCGCACGGCGCGCCGGACGGCGCCGTGGCGCTGCAGGAGAAGGGCCGCATGGGCGGCGCCTTGCGCGCCTTGCCGCTGCGCGACGCGTTTGCGCAAGCTGGCATCCGCAACAAGGTGGTCATCGTCTCGGCCTGCTTTTCCGGCTATTTCATCTTGCCGTTCTCGGACGACAACACGGTGGTGCTGACCGCCGCCGCCGCCGACAAGACCTCGTTCGGATGCGAACCGCAGCGCGACTGGACATTTTTCGGCGATGCTCTGTTCAATCACGCCCTGCGTGGCGGCCAGAACCTGGTCGACGGGTTCGACGAGGCGCTGGTGACGATCTCCAAATGGGAAGACGATATGCACGCCAAATGGCAGGCGCTGCCTACAGGACAACGCAGCCAGCAGCCCGAGCCCCAGCCGTCGAATCCGCAGAAGAATGTCGGCGAAGCGGCGATGGCGGTGGTCAACAAGGCGGAATCGTTCGGCAACGCAATCAACTGCGCAGGTCTCCTGTCGTTCGCGCTTGATCGCGTCAAGACAGGCCGACCACTCAAAGGCCTTGCCGATGTCGCTGCGGTGACCCAGGCGCAGGCGGCGGCGCAGGCGAAGGCTAATACCGAGGGCGCAGCCCGCAAGCGATCACCGCAGGATATCGCCAAGTCGATCGCCACGGTCTCAGCGAACACTGTGCAGGTCTTCAGCACGCAAGTACCGGAAGTTTCCGCACACGCAGCCAGATGCGCGGCGCCGGCCACGCCGCCAGCACCATCCGGCGGCTGACCCGGTTGCGCTTACGCCATCCGATTGACGAACAGGAGATCGAGCGGCGGCGGCTCCTCACCCGTGAGTATCGAAAGGGCCGTGTGCGCCTGGCCGCGATGGTGCGTCTGGTGATTGAAAACGTGCAAAAGGTCGGGCCACAGCGTCGCTGTTACCGGCATGGGGCGCGTGATCGTGGTGTAGCTGATCTTCGAGACTAGCTTTTCCTCGCTGAGTGTTCCCACCCACGCAACGATGCGCCTGTCTTCCGCCTCTCGCGCGGCGCGCAATTCATCGAAGTCGCGATGCAGGATGGCGTTGAGCTTATCCGGATGCTCGCCGACGCCGGTAAAACGCCTCATCCAGATACGGTCGGTCACAAGCAGATGGTTGAGCGTGGCGCCCAGGCTGCCGAAAAAGAGTCCGATCTCGCGCCAGCGCGTCTCGTCCTCGAGCTTGGCGGCGGCGAGATAAAGCTGCGTATTGGCCCACTGGTTGTACGCGGCCATGCGCTGGAAGACTTGAAGCATCGGACCCTCCGTCGCCAAGGAGATAAGGCCGGAGGCCTCAAAGCGACAGCTTGATCAATTGCGGTCAATGCTTGGGCGAACGCCTAACGTCCCAGCTCCTTGGTCGCCTCTTCAACGCCCTTGACCGTCAGCGGGAACATGCGGCTGGCTCCGATGATTTCGCGGATCAATTCGGTGGATCCGGAATACTCCCATCCCGACGGGTGCGTGGGGTTGAGCCACACGAGGTGAGGATAGACGTCGGCGAGGCGCTGCAGCCAGATCGCGCCGGGCTCTTCGTTCCAGTGTTCCACAGAGCCGCCCGGATAGGTGATCTCGTAGGGAGACATCGCCGCATCGCCAACGATGATCACCTTGTAGTCGGACGGGAAGCGGTGAAGCACATCCCAGGTCGGCATCTTGTGCACGTTGCGGCGGCGGTTGTCCTTCCACACGCCCTCGTAGATGCAATTGTGGAAGTAGAAGAACTCCAGGTTCTTGAACTCCGTGCGCGCCGCCGAGAACAGCTCCTCGCACGCCTTCACGTGCGGATCCATCGAGCCGCCGATATCCAGGAACATCAGCACCTTCACCGCGTTGCGCCGCTCAGGCCGCATGACGATGTCGATATAGCCCTCGCGTGCGGACTTCTTCACCGTGCCGTCGAGATCGAGCTCTTCCTCGGCGCCGTCGCGCGCCCATTTGCGCAGGCGACGGAGGGCGACCTTCAGGTTGCGCGTGCCGATCTCGACCGAGTCGTCGAGGTTCTTGAACTCGCGCTTGTCCCACACCTTCACGGCTCGCTGGTGGCGGCTCTCTTTCTGGCCGATGCGCACGCCTTCGGGATTGTAGCCATACGCTCCATATGGAGACGTGCCGGCCGTGCCGATCATCTTGTTGCCGCCTTCGTGGCGTTTCTTCTGTTCTTCCATCCGTTGCTTCAAGGTTTCCATGAGCTTGTCCCACCCGCCCATGGCCTCGATCTGTTTCTTCTCTTCCTCGGTGAGGTATTTCTCGGAGAGTTTCTTCAGCCATTCTTCCGGGAACTGGTGCGCGCTAACGCCTTCCTCGAAACTGTCGAGCCCCTTGAAGACGTGGCCGAACACCTTGTCGAACCGGTCGAGGTGTTTCTCGTCCTTCACCAGTGCGGCGCGCGAGAGGTAGTAGAACTCCTGCACCTCGGAATGATCGCTCGTGCCCGGCGGCGGCAGCACGCCCTTGTCCAGCGCCTCGAGCAGGGTGAGGTATTCCTTCAGCGTGACCGGCACCTTGGCGGCGCGCAGCTCGTGGAAGAAGTGCTGGAACATAGGGCTTCCCGGCGTCTTTCAGGCGAACAACGCCCAGCGTAGCGCGTGTTCCGCACAAGCGCAAAAGCGGTCCGTTTAAAGGGTTTCCACGTCCGCCGTCCTTAGTTGCCGGAGGTGGGCCGGCGCTGTTCCTGGCCGCCGCCCATCGTGTGCTCAAGCGGCCGGGGCTTTTCCGCCGTGTTGGCCTCGAACGAGGTCAACTCAAGGTCGAAGAAGGGCGCGCCGTTCTGCTCGATGGTGATGTGCTTGGGCCATTTGACCCCGTTGCTCGCCATCTCGCCCGAGAATTTCACGATCTCCGGCGTGTCAGCGCCGGTCTTGGGATCTGCAACCACCAGTCCCGCACGCACGAGTTTCGCGGAGGCGTCGAATTCCAGTTCACCGCCGCCAAGACCGTCGGCCAGCTTGACCTGGATGGCGTGCGTGCCATCGGCGCCGACGGGCTGCTCAGCCACCGTCGCGCCCGGCTTCTTCAGAGGAGCCAGCAGCATCATCCGATAGAGCGCGAACTGCCCGACCTCGTTCTTGGCTTGCGCGTCCGGCAGGGGATCCCACACTACCCGGTTGACGCTCCATCCTTGATTGCCTTCGACCTGGATGGTGCGGGCGCCCTTTTCGCCTTGCTCCTTGGTGAAGCTTGTCGACCGCGCCCAGGTTTCCTGCGGGTGCACCACTGTCATCATCTCGACTGTGGTAGTCTTGCCGCCCGCGTTGATCGTGGCGGTTCCGGTCCAGTAGAGTTCTTTCACTTGCGCAAGGGCGGCCTGGCCGCCGGCGGCGTCGATGGCGGCGTCGAGCACGCTCTTGCCGGCATAGACGTTGGGCGCGGCGGGGGCGGCGGCGGGCTTGGCGGCGGAGGCTGCCTGGTCGGGCGCGGTGGCGCACGCCGCAAGCGCCGCGAATGCCAGCAGGGCAACGCCGGATTTCAGCATGGCCATCGTTTCACTCCCCGGTTCGCCAGCGTGAATCGCCGGTCAGTGGAAGCGTCTTAGCCGATCCAGACAGCCTGTGAAGTCCCGCCTGCTACACTACGCCGAGATCGACAAGCGAGTGCGCCGAAGCAAGCAGGGCTTCCCTGGCCGTGCGGAATTTGACGCCCAAAATCTTGCTGGCCTTGGCGTTGCTGGCGGCGCGGGTGCGCCCAAGCTCGGTGACCGTCTGTCTGTAGATCGGCTGGAACACCGCCATGGTCATGAGCACGAAGTCCGGCACCTTTCGGCTCGGGATTTTCTTACCGTAGGCCGGGAACTCCTTGCGTAGCGCATCAGCGGCTTCCGTGAACCACATGAAACCCTCGGTGGCGAGAAAGCGCTGGCCGGCGGCCTCCGGGATTTCCATCGCGCGGATGTGGCACTCGGCGACGTCGCGTACGTCGACCAGAGAGAAGCCGAGGCGCGGTATGCCCGGCGTCTTGCCATTCATCAGTCGGATCGGGATTTCGAGCGAGGTCGACACGTCCTTCGAGAGCGCCGGCCCGAGAATGCCGGTCGGGTTGATCACCGAGAGTTCGAGGCCTTTGCCTTCGCCGTTCACATAGTCCCACGCGGCGCGCTCCGCGATGGTCTTGGACTTGGTATAAGGCGTGTTGTCCGGACCATCTGGGTTGGACCACATGGTCTCATCCGACACCTCGGCGCGCTTGTCGCCATGGCCATAGGCAATCGCAGCCATGGAAGAAGTCATCACCACGCGCTTCACGCCGGCGGCCCTGGCGGCCTTCAGCACGCGCAGCGCGCCGTCCCGCGCCGGTCGGACCAGTTCCATTTCGTCCTTGGGATGCACCGCCGGGAAGGGCGAGGCGACATGCTGGACATAGGTGCAGCCGTTCACCGCCTCAGCCCAGCCCTTGTCTGCGCCAAGATCAGCCTCGACGAACTCAATGCTCCCGCCCTTGGGACTGTACTTGGCGAGCACCGCGCGAACGTCGTCTGCGCGCTTGAGCGAGCGCAGCGTGCCGCGCACTTCATAACCCTTCTCCAGAAGCTTCAGGATGACGTGTTGCGCCAAGAAACCGGACGCGCCGGTGACCAGAACCTTCGTCATGACGGTCTCCCCAGATGTGGTCCCCAAGGTCGCCGCAAACTATGGGCGAAACTTGACAGTGTCAAGTCCGCGAGAGTTGAGAATCGTTCAGGCCATGTCGGTCGTGAAGACGATGCGCGGGCCGCTGACCTCGTTCCAGGCCGTCGAAACATTTGAAAGCGGCGCGGTCCGCACAGGTATGACGAACCCAGATGCCGCTGCGGCCTGAAAGAAGTCAGCCGTTGCTGCTATCAGCCGATCGAGTGGAATACTACCGATGCCGCTGCCGACCAGTTCGATGGCTGAGGAACGCAGCACCGCGGCGGGCAGTTTGATCTCACCACAGCTCGCAGCGCCAATCTCGACATAGCATATCGGCCGCCTTTCGGGCGCGGCCATGGCCGCGGCGATAAGGAGGTGCTCGGCGCTCTGTCCCCAAAGATAGTCAAGCACGACGTCGACGCCGTCCCGGAAATGATGGGCGGCGGCCTCGCGAAAGGCTTCCCCTTCCTGACCAATCTCGATCGTTGCGTCAGCGCCGAGCGCCTCTGCTTCCTGCAACGCGCTGGCGTTGCGCCCGGTTGCGACAATCTTGCCGCTCCCGAGATGGCGGGTCACCTGGATGGCGAGGCGGCCGGCGGCGCCTGTCGCGCCGTTGATCAGCACAGTGTTCCCACGCCGAAGATTTGCACGCTGTGTAAGGGCGGCCCAGGACGACAGGCCTGGGTTGGCGATGGCCGCCGCCGTGATGTCGTCGAGACCATCTGGCAGGGGCAAGCAATGCGAAACAGGAACGATCGTCCGCTCCGCCATGGCGCCATAGGGCGCGCGCGGCAGGACAAAGTAGACGCGGCCTCCTTCAGCGAGCCGGCCCACACCATCGACTCCGGCCACAAAAGGAAAGCCGTCACGGGAGGAATAGTGAGCGCCCGAAGCGCGGCTGCGCGCGACGTGACTCAACGCGGCGGCAGTTACCGTCACCACGACCTCGCCGGGCCGTGGCGCAGGTTCGGGAAAGTCAGCTATGGCGGGAATTTGTCGGGGGCCTTGAACGATGGCGGCTTTCATGGCGCTCTCTTTATGTGTACGATGCACATAATAGGAGCGGCTCATGGCGTCAAGACAATCTGTGCAAAGTACACATAACAGCGGCGAGCTGCGCGATCTCCACGCCAGTCTCCTGGACATCATGAGCGTCATGAACCGTCCGCAGCGCGACGAGGCGCTGATACGCGCCGCTGGGATTCCGCTCGATCGGGCGCTGTTTCCACTGCTGGTCGGCGTCAGCCGGTTTGGACCGATCGGCGTGGTGGAGTTGGCCGGCGGAGTGGGCCGCGACTACACAACGGTCAGCCGCCAGGTCGCGCGGCTGGAAGATCTCGGGCTCGTCACCCGGCGCGCTAGCTCCAGGGACAAGCGGATCAGCGAAGCGGCAGTGACGCCGAAGGGCAGGGCCATGATCGCAAAGGTCGACGCTGCACGAGAGCGGATCGGTCGCGAGGTGTTGGCAAGCTGGAGTGCAAAGGACGTCAGCGAGCTTGTCCGGCTTGTTCGGAAATTCGCCGACGCGCTCAAGGGTCTCGATTAGCCTGCGCGCGACTTTGATTTCGTGAGAGCCGACTTCGTCGCGTTGAGTGTGTCCTTGGCGTCGTAGGTCTTGGTCTTGCCGCCGGCAAGGGTTTCGCCCTGGCCCATCACGACCACGAGAGTCTCGGTGTTCTTGCCTTCGATGCGGCTCGCGATCTCGAACCACTGGTTGCCCTTGTCGAGCGTCAGCTGGGCCGCGTGGGCGAGCACACGGTTGGACATCTGGTCGGCAGTCTCCGGCCTGGTCGCCGTGTAGGTGATCCGATAGCGGGTGGAGGAGAGTTTCTCCTCCGCGAACCCTGCGGCCGGTCCCGGTCCGATCGGAACAGAAGGCGTGGATGCACAGCCGGCGATCGCAAGCAGGATCATCGCTGCCAGAACCCGTTTCATGGTAAAACTCCCAAACGTCCTCAGCTTCAAGAAACGCGCGCCGATTGTGTCGGGTTCCTGACGCAAAACGGGCGCCGGATGGTCCGGCGCCCGCCTTTAGCTCAAAGGATCAGTGTGCCGTGCTCGTCAAGCGGCGGCTTGGGCCGCCTGGGCGTAGGCCTGATAGCCCTGGCTCATCCGTTGCTGGATAGCATTGGTGAGTTCGTCGGCGTTGAGAACACCGTTGCCGTCCTGGTCGAGCGAAGCGAAAAGCTGCGAGAACGCATCATCTTCGCTGCTGTTCTTGCCGAGTGCAGACGTGATCTCGGATAGGCTGAGACCATTGTCCTTGTCGGTGTCGAACGACGACAGCAGGCTGGAGGCGACATCACTTGCTTCCGGCGGCTTGCCGCCACCGTGCGCATGATGGTGGTGATGGCCGTGATGGGCCTTCATGTCCGACTCGACGGCCTTGGATAGTTCGTCGGACGAGAGCTTGCCGTCTCCATCGGTGTCGAGCGCCTTGACGGCGTCGTCGACCTTATCGGTGGAAAGACCGGCTTGCTGGAAGGCCGCGTTGATTTCTTCCGCGCTGACCTTGCCATCGCCGTCTGTGTCGAGCCCGCTGACCAGGTTCGACGCGATGTCGGAGGCGCTTGGGGGCGCTTGCATCTGCATCGAGATCATGACGGTCATGGTGCCGCCCGACATTTGGGCGCTGCCGGAACCACCGGCGTTACAAGTCTGGCCATTGGCGCCGGGCAGATTCTGCCGCTCGGCGCCGCTTGCCGCACTGGTTGAGGTATCATCTCCAGAGCTCTGGAAGAGCTTCTGGAGCATCAGGGCAGCCGAAGCGCCTGATGTTGCTGAGACATTCATGCACTAGACTCCGGAAGGCTGCCGGTTGTGGGACCGGCATGAACCCTCCCCCAAGCCCTGCGCACTGCAAGGGCCATGCGGACTTTGTCGCAGAATTGTACCGGCGGATGTGGCGTTTCGATCAGGGCGACGTGGTTCGGAATTCCGGTGTCACGCGCGCCTGCGTTTTCTGCTCGAACGCGTAGGCAAGGCCGATGAGCGTGGCCTCCGACCAGGCGGGGCCGATGAACGACAGGCCGAGCGGGACGTCACGCACGGCGCCCATGGGCACGGTGATGTAGGGATAGCCTGCAACCGCGGGCAGCGCGGACGACGAGCCGAGGAAATGATCGCCGGTGATAAGATCGATGGTCCAGGCTGGTCCTCCGGTCGGGGCGATCAGCGCGACCACCTTGTTGTCGGCGAGCATCTTGTCGATGCCTTCCTTGCCGGCGAGGCGGCGCGCGGTTTCCTTGGCGTCGAGATACGCCTTGTCGGTCAGCGCCGGCGCCTTCATCGCAGCCTCGAAGACATCCTGGTTGAAGAATTCGAGCTCGGCCTTGGTCGCCGTATTGAAGGCGATGAGATCGGCAAGCGTTCGTGTCTTCACCTTATCGGGCGCCTTGGCGAGATAGGCGTCGATCCCGGCGCGGAATTCCGACAGCAATACCTTTTCCTCCGCATCGCCGATGGCGCGGCGATTGGGGAAGTCCTTGATGTCAACTAGCTCGGCGCCGGCCTCCTTCAGCTGGTCGAGCGCAGCCTCGAACGCGGCGTCGGTGGGCGCATGATAGCCGGTCAGGAAGCGGAGCACGCCAATGCGCTTGCCTTTCAAGGCGTCGGCGTCGAGCGCTTTTGAATAGTCCGACTTGTGGGCGTCGGCATCCTTGGTCGCGGGGTCGGACGGATCCGAGCCGGCCATTACGGAAAGCAAGGTTGCGGCGTCGGCGACGGTAAGAGCGATAGGGCCTGCCGTGTCCTGGCTGTCGGAGATCGGCACGATGTAGGTGCGTGGGATAAGGCCGACCGTCGGCTTGATACCCACGACGCCGTTGGCGGCGGAGGGACAACCGATCGAGCCGTCCGTTTCCGTTCCGATCGCGGCAGGCGCAAGCCCGGCGGCGACCGCCGCGCCCGATCCTGATGACGATCCGCAAGCCGAGCGGTTGAGCACGTGCGGGTTCTTGGTCAGGCCTCCGACAGCGCTCCAGCCGGATGTCGAGCTGTTGGACCGGAAATTGGCCCATTCGGACAGGTTGGTCTTGCCGAGGATCACGACGCCGGCCGTGCGCAGGCGGGCGACAAGCGGGCTGTCGCGGCTGGTGATGTTGTCCTGCAGCGCAAGCGATCCGGCCGTCGTGGGCATCGGATCGATGGTCTCGATGTTGTCCTTCACCAGGATCGGGATGCCATGCAGCCGCCCACGGTTGACGCCGCCGGCGATCAGCCCGTCGAGCGCCTGTGCGTTGGACAGCGCGTTGGGGTTCACGGCGAGAACGGCGTTGAGGGTAGGGCCGCCGTCATCCACCGCCGCGATCCGGTCGAGATAAGACTTGGTGACGGCCTCGACCGTGGTCTTCTTGGCGGCGATGTCGGCCGAAAGCTGGGCGATTGTCCTGGGCTCAGCGACCAGCTTCGAGAAATCATCCGGCTTTGCCGCAATGGCGACCTTCGCTGCCGGCTGGCAGGCGGCAAGCACGATAAAGCTAGCCGCAATCAATACCCCACCGCGCATGTAACCCTCCCGCATGAGCGGCGGAGATCAGCACCACAGAGCAATCGTGTCGAGTGTCAGACTGGAAGTGAAAATGGCAACGCGTCAGATCGGTGGCTTTGGAGACGCCTGGGGCGGCTGCGGCGAGCGCAAGCGATCCGTCTGGCCCGTCAATGCCAGCCCGGCCAGGCGTTCAGTTTCCAACGCATCCTTATCCGTACACGTAAGGCGGACTTCCAGAAGCCATGTCCCGACCTGCCCGAACAGGACGCTGGTCCGCATTTTCACGCCATCGGCCGCCGAATAGGCCAGGGCATAGGTAGTGTAGGAATTGTTGCCGGACGGGGCCAGGAAGGGTGTTTCCTTGGAAACCGGCTGCCGTGTTTTCATCGCGTTGATGGCTTCTTGCATTTCTGCATCGAGACCTTTGGCGCTTTGGAATACATAGAAGGTCATGAAAGTGGTCGAGCCTGCCAGAACGTAGTTGCAACCCACGTCTGTCCCATCCGGCTTGAACACCGTCACTTTTCCACGCTGGAACGTGCCCCATACCGCGGGGCAGGTCGCGCCAGTCAAGCGGTGGGTCAGATTGCCCTCGGCATCTTTCAGCCAGACTTTTTCGTCTGTCGCCGGCTCGATGGTTGGCTCGTCGTCGAATTGGCCATTCAACGCAGCGGATAATATTGCGGCGGCCGCTTGATCCTCGGCCGCGCCGCCTTTTGGCGCCACAACCGTCACCTTTCCATCCGGACCCACCACGATGTTGATGGAGTTGTCCGGCTTGGGTTGGCTGGAGCAGGCCGACGCAAGCGCGAGCAAGCCGACGCACGTGATGGTCGCGATTTTCATGTTCGTCCCCTTGAACCGCGATTATTAGACCTTGCGGTCTGGGCGCGCGCAAGCGTGATGGCTTCTGCTCGTTCGCGAATCACGAGTTTAAAAAAAGGGCGCGCTTGCACGCGCCTTGCGGGCAATGTTTTCTTAACGAATCGGTTGATTTCGGCGCGACAAAGGCCGTTGCGCTCGGCAGCCGTTGCCGTGCAGGCATTAAGCGAGAGGGTGGCGGCGCTAACCTTGCGCGCAACGAAACACGTTGCGGACGCGGAGTCCGCGCGCGGTTTGGGCGCTCGAATCCGGATCGTCATTAACCGGCGCAACCTACTGTGACTCCGTCAGATTCGGCAAAATTTGCCGGAAACCGGATGGAAACCATTCAGCGTCAGAAATGTCAGTGTGGGGGTCGGGTAACTGGCCGCTGCATGTCTGCGCGTCGACCGAATGTCGACACACGAACACTGACCAGGACGGTCCGGCCATGTCGATCTCAGCCCTTTCAGTCGCGCAGATTCGCGCACTGTCCGTCACGGCCATCCAGAGCCTCTCCTCAACGTCGATCCACTCGCTGACGACCACGCAGGTCTCAGCGTTCACAACGACGGGGATCGGGGCGTTCTCATCCACCCAGTTCGCGGAACTCAACACCACCCAGGTCCGCTCGCTCGCGATCACGCAGATCCCGAACCTCAATTCGAGCGTGGCGCTGACATCGAGCCAGCTGCTGGTTCTCAACGGCAGCCAGATCGGCGCTCTCTCCACCAACCAGGTGGCCTCGATCGACACGACCGCCATCACGGGTTTCTCGACCACACAGATCCAGGGCTTCTCGTCGACCGCGCTGTCGAGCTTTGATTCGACCCAGGCTGGCGCTCTCACAACCACCGAACTTGCCGCGCTGACGACGACGCAGATTGGCGGCTTCACGGCGACCGACGTGGGCGAGCTGTCCTCGACCCAGCTCCGCGCCTTCAACGGTACGCAGATCGGTCGCCTGTCCACCGCGGCTGTCGCGGCTCTCGACACGACCCAGGTCAGCTCGCTTGCAACCACGGTGATCCAGGCGCTGACCACGACCCAGCTGGCCGCTCTCGATACCGCTGACGTTTCCGAATTCACCACCACCCAGGTCGCCAACCTTACGACCACGCAGGTCAAGAGCCTCAATACCACGCTCGTCGCCGGCTTCAGCGACACCCAGATTGCCGCCCTTACCACAACGCAGCTCGCGGCCCTGTCGACGACCAATCTCGTCGCCCTCGATGCGACCCAGACGGCCGCCCTCACCACCACCCAGATCCGTTCGCTGAACTCGACGCAGATGCTGGCCCTTACCGGCGGCGATATCGGCGAATTCACCACCACCCAGCTCGGCGCCCTTTCGAACACGCAGGCCCAGGCGCTGACCTCGACCCAGCTCGCCGGCCTTGCCGACACCCAGCTGCAGGCTTTCAGCACCACGCAGATTTCAGCCCTGACGACCACGCAGGTCCGCAACTTTACAACGACGGTCCTGGCGGCGCTGACCTCGACTCAGATCGCGTCGCTGACGGGCACGCAGATTGCCTCGCTGTCGACCACCAACTTCGGTCAGCTCGACGCCGCCGCGCTCAACACCCTGACGACGACGCAGATCAAGGGTCTCAACACGACCCAGATCACGTCGCTCAGCGAGACCACCATCGCCGCGTTCGATGCGACCCGCCTCGGCGCGCTGACGACGACACAGGTTCGCGCGCTCACCACTACGCAGGTCGCCGCGTTCGACAACGTCGACGTCGCCAAGTTCGCGACCACCCAGCTCAACGCCCTCACGGCGGCGCAGATCGGCGCGCTCACCACCACGTCGCTTGGCGATCTCGCGGCGACCCAGGTTCAGGCCTTCTCAACCAGCCAGGTTCAGGCGCTGTCGACCACCAACCTCAACGCGTTCAACGACACGCAGGTCGCGGCGCTGTCGACCTCGCAGGTGATCGGCCTGACCACGACGCAGGTCGGCGCCCTGTCGCTCACGGCGGTTGCCGCTCTCACCACCACGCAACTCGGCGTGCTGACGGTCACCCAGATCGGCAAGCTGTCCACCGACGCCTTTGATGCGCTCACCACGACCCAGGTCGGAGCGTTCTCCGCGACCCAGATCAAGGCGGTGACGACGACCCAGCTTGCGGCGCTTCAATCCTCCGACGTTTCCGAATTCACCGCCGGCCAGATCGCCGGGCTCGCCACCACGCAGGTGAGGGCCCTAAGCGACACCGTGATCAATGCGCTGGCCTCGACCCAGCTGGCTGCGCTGACCACGGCCCAGGTCCAGGCCCTGACCACGACGGCGCTGACCGAACTGGTCGATACGCAGCTGGCGGCCCTCACCACCACGCAGATCGCTGGCCTGCTCACGACACAGGTCGCTGCGCTCAACACCACCAACGTCTCCGCGCTCGCCGCCACGCAGGTCGCGGCGCTGACGACCTCGCAAGTCGCCGCCCTGTCGGCCGCCAACGTCACGGCGCTGACGACGACGCAGGTTGCCGCGCTGACCTCGACCCAGGTGCGCGCCCTTACCTCGACCCAGGTTGCCGCAATCGATGCGACGCAGGTCTCGGCCCTGACCACGACCCAGCTGACCCAGCTGTCGACCACGCAGATCCGCGCGGTTTCGACCACCAACCTGTCGGCCTTCGACACGACCCAGACTCAGGCGCTGACCACAACGCAGGTCGCGGGCCTGACCACGACGCAGATCGCCGGCTTCGCCGCCGCCGACACCGCCGACTTCACGACAACTCAGATCCAGGCCCTGGCGTCCTCGCAGGTCGCGGCCCTGGCGACCGACGCGTTCTCGGCCTTCAACACGACCCAGGTCAACGCGCTGCGCTCCACGCAGCTGCAAGGCCTTACCGCTACGCAGCTTGCCGCGCTCGACGCCTCCGATATTGGCGAACTCACGGCCACTCAGGTGGCATCGCTGACCACCGCGCAAATCGCCGGCCTCACCTCGACCGTCGTCAACACGCTGTCGACCACGCAGATCGCCGCCCTTACGACGGCGCAGGTCGCGGCGCTCAACACCACCAACTTCGATGCGCTTGACGCCACCCAGATCGGCGCCCTCACCACCACGCAGATCAAGTCGGTGACCACAACGCAGATCGCCGCCCTCGACGCCAACGACGTGGCCGAGCTCGCCTCGACCCAACTTGGCATTCTCTCGAACACCCAGCTGCTTGCCTTCACGACGACGAACCTCGCCGGCCTGCTCGACACGCAGCTTGCGGCGATTTCCGCAACCGGCCTACGGGCGCTCACCACCACCAGCTTCGCCTCGCTGGTCGAAACCCAGCTCGCGGGTCTGACCACCACGCAGGTCGCCAACCTGTCCTCTTCGCAGCTGCAGGCGCTGACCTCCACGAAGTTCGCTGCCCTGACCACGACCCAACTTGGCGCGATCACGACCTCCAACGTGGCGGCGCTTTCTGCGGCGAACCTGTCGGCGCTCGACGCCTCGCAAGTCAACGCCTTGGCGGGAACCCAGCTCGCCGCTCTGACCACGACCCAGCTCAACGGCCTGTCGACGACCGACATCACTGAATTCACGACGACACAGGTCGCCGCCCTGACCACCACCCAGATAAAGGGCCTGTCGACCACCAACCTCAACGCGCTGGTCGATACCCAGGTCGCGGCGCTGACCACGACCCAGCTGGCATCGCTGACCAACACCAGCCTGTCGGCGCTGGATGCGACGCAGGTCTCGAACCTCACGACCACGCAGGTGCGTGGGCTAACCGCCTCGCAGATCGCCGGCCTCTCCGCCGCCGATACGGCCGAGCTCAACGACACCCAGCTGGGCGCGCTCACCGCGACCCAGGCTGCGGCCCTGACCTCGACCAACCTCGCCAACCTGGTCGATACGCAGCTTGACGCCCTGACCACGACTTCGCTGCGCGCGATCGCCGCCTCCAACATCGCGTCGCTGACAACGTCGCAGTTGTCGGTGCTGACGACGACGCAGGCTGCGGCGCTGACCAACACCCAGCTCACCGCGCTCAACTCGACCAAGTTCGGCGCTTTCAGCGATACCCAGATCGGCGCGCTCACGACGACGCAGATCGCTGCTGTCTCGAGCACGAACATCAACGCTCTCAACGCGACCCAGCTCGGCGCGCTGACGACGGCTCAGCTCCAGGCCCTGACGACCTCGCAGGTCGCCGGCCTCACCACCACGGCGCTTGGCGCCCTGGCGGATACGCAAGTCGCCGCATTCAACGTCACGCAGATCAAGTCGCTGACGACCACCAACCTGTCGGCGCTCAACGCGACCCAGGCCGCGGCGCTGACCACAACCCAGTTGGCCGGCCTCACCACCACGCAAGTGGGTGCGCTGACCTCCACCGACATCGGCGAGCTTTCCGACGTGCAGGTCGCCGCCTTCAGCGGCACGCTGCTTGCCAAGCTATCGACCGACGCGGTCGCGGCCCTCGACGCCTCGCAGTTCGCGGCGCTCAACGCCACGCAGGTCCAGGCCTTCGCCACGACGCAGCTCGCCGCGCTCGGCGCCGCTGACATGGCCGAATGGTCGACCACGCAGCTGGCCGCCCTGTCGACGACCCAGATCAAGGCCCTGACCAACACCGCGATGGGCGCCCTGGTCGACACCCAGGTTGCGGCCCTCACCACGGGCCAGATCCAGGCCCTGGCGGCGACGACGTTGTCGGCCCTCGACTCGACACAGGTCGGCGCGCTGACGACCACGCAGGTCGGCTCGATCACCGTTGCCCAGATTCAGGCGCTGTCGACCACCGATGTCACGGAGTTCTCGACAACGCATATCGGATCGCTTACCACCACGCAGCTTGCGGCCTTCTCGGCAGCGAAACTGCAGGTGCTGTCGGATATCCAGATCGCAGCGCTGACCCTCGGCCAGGTGCAGTCCATCTCGGCGACCAACCTGTCGGCCCTGGGCCTGACACAGATCGCCGCTATGACGACCACCCAGGTCGGCGGCCTGTCGGCGACCCAGCTTTCGGGCCTGTCGACGACCAATCTGTCGGCCTTCGACGCTACGCAGTTCGGCCAGCTCTCGACGACTTCGATCAAGGCGCTGACCGCGACCCAGATCACGAGCCTCGACGCCACCGACATCGCGGACATGACCAACACCCAGTTGGCGGCCCTGACGACCTCGCAGATCGGCTCGCTGACCTCTACCAACATGGCCTCGCTGGTCGATACGCAGATTGCTGCGCTGGACGTGCTCCAGCTCGCCAAACTGACCACGACGGCGCTCCATGCCCTGGGTTCGACCCAGCTGTCGGGCCTCGACGCCACCCATGTCCAAGCCTTCACCGCCAGCCAGATCGGCGCTCTCGACGCCACCGATCTCGACGAGTTCAGCGCAACCCAGGTTGCGGCCCTGACCTCGGTCCAGGTGAAAGCGCTGACCACGTCGGTGATCGCCGGCCTGTCGGCCACTTCCTTCCAGGCCTTCGATGTCACCCAGTTGCCGCAGCTGACGGTCACTCAGCTGGACAACCTGACCACGACGATCCTGGCTTCGCTCAACTCGACCCAGATGAATACCTTCACCGGCACGCAGGTCGCCTCGTTCGACGATGCGCAGCTGGAAACCTACCTCCTCGGCCTCGGCTGATAGGCCAAGGAAAGGGTGGACGAAAACAAGGACTTGCCGCGAGGGCAGGCGTTAAAGCGCCGCCCTCGCGGATTTACCTTTTGTTGAGCAAAGAAATCCAACTCTGACCGGCACGGCGCGCCACGCGGAAGGCAGGGGCCTCACGCGGGCGGCGGTCTGCCGGCCGGGACGTTGCCCATGTCGCAGACCTCTTTCGCCGTCGCGATCCAGAAGATCACGGCCGGCGGGCTTGCGCTCGAAGAGCTGATGCAGACAAGCCAGGCGCTGACGCTGGAAGGGCAGGTCCCGCAGGCGCGGCAACTCTACCAGGTCTGGATTTCCTTCAACAAGGAACATCCCCTGCTGTTCATCGCCTACTTCAACTGTTCGACCCTGGCCCAGCAGATGGGGGACGAGGCAGGCGGCGAGGCGGACCTGCGTGCAGCCTTGGCCCTCAAGCCGGACTTCTCCGCCGCCTGTATCAATCTCGGCTCGTCGCTGGAACGGCAGGGCAAGGCGCGCGAAGCCGTCGAGCAGTGGAAGGACGGCCTCGACAAGATGGCGACGCTAACTGGCGACGCTATCAACTACAAGATCACCCTGCTGAAGCAGATCAGCCGCGTCCTGTCGGACAACCAGCAGCTGGCTGCGGCGGAGACGGCGCTGACGCAATGCCTCGACATAAATCCCGACCAGCGCGATGTAGCCGAGCAATACGTCGCCTCGCGACTCGCCCAATGCAAATGGCCGATGACGCCGGAAGGCAGCAAGATTTCGCGCCGTACGCTGGTGGGCCGGCTCCACCCGCTTTCGGTCTGCGCCTATACGGATGATCCGTTGTTCCAGCTTGCAGCGGCCGACCGCTATGTGCGGACCATGTCGCCGATCGAGGATCGCCATACCCGCTTCGATCGCCGCAGCGCTCCGATCGAGAAGGGCAGGAAGATCCGCGTCGGCTACGTGTCTTCCGACCTGCGCCACCACGCGGTTGGCTATCTGATGGTCAACTTCTTCGAGGAGCACGACCACAAGGACTTCGAGGTCTATGCCTATTACACCGGCATCAAGGCGGACGATCCGATCCAGGCGCGGATCAAGGCCTGCGTCGATCACTGGCGCGACATTCGCGGTATCAGCGACGATGACGCGGCGGCGAAGATTGCCGAGGACGGCATCGACATCCTGGTCGACGTGAACGGCCACACGCGCGATGCGCGCCTCGGCGTGTTCGCGCGCCGCCCGGCGCCCATACAGGTCAACTGGCTGGGCTATCCCGGCACGATGGGCTCGGCCTTCCACCACTACATCGTCGCGGATGACTGGACGATCCCGGACTACGCCGAAAGCTGGTATTCCGAGCGCGTGTTGCGACTGCCGTGCTACCAGCCCAACGACCGCAAGCGCCTGATCTCCGACGAACAGTTCAAGCGCTCGGACTTCGGCCTGCCGGATGACGCCTTCGTTTTCTGCAGCTTCAACGCCAGCCACAAGGTCACGCGCTTTACCTTCGACCGGTGGATCGAGATCCTGCGTCAGTCTGAGACCAGCGTGCTCTGGCTGCTGGATTTCGCACCGGAGACCAACAAACGCCTGCAGGAATATGCCGAAGCAAAAGGAGTTGCCGGGTCACGGTTGGTATTCGCGCCGAAACTGCCCAACCCACGGCATCTGGCCCGCTATCCGCTGGCCGACCTGTTCCTCGATTCGGTCCCCTACGGCGCCCACACCACGGCCTCGGACGCGCTCTGGATGGGCGTGCCGGTGCTCACCTGGTCCGGCCGTTGCTTCGCCA
>DASZSI010000352.1:0-24777 GCA_035548775.1 Hyphomonadaceae bacterium | reverse complement strand
GGATCGAAGAGGTCCCTGCTCTGGGCTGGCGAATAACGCTCGCGGGGATGCGGGATGCCGCTTTCCTTCTTCCACTACCGGTAGCCGTCGCAGGACGGTGCGCCACACCAGCGGGGCCATCCCGCGTCCCCAGCCCTCCATGCGAGGGCGCCTTCAAACCGCGGCGAGCAACTCGCGCGCGATTGCGCCCTCATGTCTGCAGCATCGAAAGGACGAGTCCATGTATGAGCCCCTCCACATTTTCTTCGCCGCGCTTGGTCGCGCCAGCAGGGCTATCCGAGCCGGCGACCGCACCACCGCCGAGCAGTGGACGCGCCTTGCAGAGCGCCATCTTACCATAGTGGAGCGGAGGAAACGCGTGTTGGCGCCGACGCCATCGGCGGCGGCCACCGGCCCAGTCATGCTCGATCCCAACGGCTTCTCGCCAGGCGGTACATCGAACCGAATCCTCAATCAGCAGCGGATGGAGCGGTCGCGCGTCGGGCAGATAAATCCGGTCAAGTGAGCGGCGCGAAGCCGTGACTGCGGCTGGTAAGTACCAAATTAGAACCCGTCAGGCGTGCGCCTTGCGGATCGGCATGTATTTCTTCCCCCAGTCCTTCAGGCCGACCAGCGCCGGGGCGAAGTCGCGGCCCTTTTCGGTCAGCCGATAATCATAGCGCGGCGGCTTCAGCGAGTATGGGTTCTTTTCCAGAACGCCGAGCTCAACCAGGCGCTTCAGCCGGCTGGAGAGGATGTGACGCGTCAGGCCAAGACTTGTCTGGAATTCCTCAAACCTTGATTTTCCTAAGAAACAATCGCGCACGATCAAGATCGTCCAGCGGTCGCCGATAACCGACAACGACCGGGCGACCGGGCACCAGTCCTCCGCCAGGTCGTCCCAGCGGCTCACTTTGTGAGGCTTTCGTTCCATTTGAGTACCCTGCACGGATTGCCCGCGTTCGGGAAGAGTGTAGGTTCCATTTCTGAACGGATACTTGCGGCGGAGACGGGCACATGGCGGACAAACGGTCGGCCCTGATCGTGGGCGCGGGCGATGCAACCGGCGGCGCCATCGCCCGGCGTTTCGCCCGCGAAGGCTACGCCGTCGTCTGTACACGGCGCGAACTTGCCCATCTCGAGCCCCTCCTCACCCGCATCCGCGCCGAAGGCGGCGAGGCGCACGGCTTCGGCTCCGACGCCCGCGCCGAGGAAGAGGTGCAGAAGCTGTTCGAGACGATCGAGCGCGACATTGCTCCGCTTGAAGTGATGGTCTTCAACATCGGCGCGAACGTGAACTTCCCGATCCGCGAGACCACCGAACGCGTCTACCGCAAAGTGTGGGAGATGGCCGCGCTTGCCGGCTTCCTCGCCGGGCGCGAGGCGGCGCGCGTGATGGTCCCGCGCGGAAAAGGCACGATCATCTTCACCGGCGCCACGGCCTCGATGCGCGGCGGCTCGGGCTTCTCCGCCTTCGCCGGCGCGAAGTTTGCTCTTCGCGCTCTCGCGCAGTCGATGGCAAGAGAGCTGGGCCCGCTGGGCATCCATGTCGCCCACACCATCATTGACGGCGCCATCGACACGGAATGGATCGCGAAGAATTTTCCCCAACGCTACGCGCTGAAGGAACAGGACGGCATCCTCAATCCCGATCACATCGCCGACGCCTACTGGATGCTGCACGCCCAGCATCGCGATGCCTGGACGCACGAACTCGACCTGCGTCCGTGGATGGAGAAGATGGCGTGAAGACAAGATTGCGGGGAGCGCTATGAGCAAGACAGTCGAATTCTTCTACGACTTCACCAGCCCGACGGCCTATCTCGCCTGGGCGCGCCTGCCGGCGATCCTCCAGCGCACCGGCGGCAAGGTTGCCTACCGGCCGATGTTCCTCGGGGGTGTGATGCAGACCACGGGCAACCGTCCGCCGGGCACGCTGCCGGCCAAGGGCAAGTGGATGAGCGAGGACCTGAAGCGCTGGGCCAAGCGCTACAACACGCCCTTCGTGCACAATCCCAACTTCCCGATGATGACGCTGATGGTGCAGCGCGCCGCCCATGGCTGGCTCAACCGGCCCGACTTCGAGACATATCTGGCGTCGATCTTCAACGCAGCTTGGCGCGACCAGAAGAACATAGCCGACAAGGAAGCCCTCGCGCAGATCCTCTCAGCCGCCGGCTTCGATCCGGCCGCGTTCTTCGCCGAAGCGGAAAACCCCGCCAACAAGGAAAAGCTGAAAGCAACCACTGATGAAGCCGTCGCCCGCGGCGTCTTCGGCGCGCCGACCTTCTTCGTGAAAACGTCAGACGGCGAAGAAATGCACTTCGGCCAGGACCGTCTTGATTTCGTCGAGGAAGCGCTCGCGCGCGGCTAGACTTTCAATCCCGCCGCAATCGCCAGCTCGCGCAGATTCACGTTCGGGCGCGGGCCGATGTGGCTGATCACTTCGCCGGCGGCGAGGTTGCCGAGCCTGGCCGCGTCCATCAGAGACAGGCCATGCGTCACGCCGTAAAGCACGCCGGCGGCATACTGGTCGCCAGCTCCAGTGGCGTCGACTACCGGCGCGGGCGTCACCGGTGCAACCCAGGTGTCCGAGCCCGAAAAGATCACGGAGCCTTTTGATGATCGGGTAACCGCGGCGATCTGGCTGTCAGTGCGGATCTGGTTGGCCGCCTCGTCAAAATCCTCCGTCTCGTAGAGCGCCAGCAGCTCGGCCTCGTTGGCGAACACAAGGTCGCAATGGGTGCGGATGAGATGGATGAAGCTCGGCCTGTGCCGGTCGATGCAGAACACGTCCGACATGGTGATCGCCACCTTGCGGCCCGCCGACTTCGCGACCTCCGAAGCATGAATGAAAGCCGTCTTCGCCGCCGGTTTGTCGAACAGGTAGCCCTCCAGATAGAGCCACTCGCCGGAGGCAACCGCGCGGGCATCCACGTCGGCGGCGGCAAACTCGGTCGAGGCGCCGAGGAAAGTGTTCATCGACCGCTCGCCGTCCGGCGTCACCGCGATCATCGACCGGGCCGTCGAAAGCCCGCCCTTGAGCGGCGTGCCATAAAAATCCGCCCCGATCTTTTTCATGTCTGCGACATAGGCGCGGCCGATCTCATCATCGCCCACCTTGCCGAGGAAGGCGGCTCTGCCGCCAAAGCTCCTAAGGCCCGCAACCGTGTTGCCCGCCGATCCGCCCGAGGTCTCGACCCGGCTCGTCGGCAGGGCGTTGTAGAGATAGTCGCACCGCTCCGGCGTGATCAGGTTGGTGCGGGCCTTGGGGATGTCGTGGCGAACCAGGAAGTCGTCGTCGACCTGGGCGATCACGTCCATGATCGCGTTGCCGAGGGCGACGACGTCGTACTTGACTGCCATGAGAATTTTTCCGGCCCGGCGGCGCGTTCCCGGGGTGGAAACGTCATCCGGCAGGTCTTAAAGACCGGGGCCTCGACGAAAGCAAGCAAGCCAGCCGCCTACGGGTACGAAACGCCGCAGATGACCAAGATCGCTCTCCTGATTTCGGCGAACCTTGCTTCCGAGGCGCCTGACCGGCGCGCCGACGCGTACCTTTTCGACCTGCAGCTCGACATCCTGCGCAAGGGCTTTGCGCCGCATGGACTGACCATCGAACCGGTGCGCTGGACGGACCGGCATGTGGACATGGGGCCGTTCGGCGCCGTGATGGTGAATTGCGCCTGGGACTACCAGGACCGTTGGCGGGATTTTCTCGCCCATATCGACACTCTCGTCGCTGCCGGCCTTCCCGTGTTCAATGATCCCAGCTTGATCCGCTGGAACATCGAGAAGACCTACCTGCGCGACTTCGAAGCATGGGGCGTGCCGATCATCCCGACGCTGTGGCCGGAATATCCCGAAGCCGAAGACATCCGCCGCGCGATGGCCGAATTCGGCGTCGATGATGTCATTCTCAAGCGCCAGGTCGGCGGCGGCGCGCGGGGCCAGTCGCGCTACACCCACGCCAGCATGCCGGATGACGGTCCCTTGCTTGACCGGCCCGGAATGATCCAGCCCTTCATCCCATCCATCGCGACCGAGGGGGAATACTCATTCCTGTTTGTCGACGGCGAGTTCAGCCACGCCCTCGTCAAACGAAACGCCACCGGTGATTATCGCATCCAGGAGGCCTATGGCGGCCGGTCTGAGCGGATCGCGCCGTCCGACGCCGACCGGAAACAGGCGCGCCGTGTGCTGGAGGCGCTGAAAGAACCTCCGCTCTACGCCCGGGTCGACATGGTGCGCGGCGCCGACGGCCAACTGCTGCTGATGGAGCTCGAAGTGATCGAGCCTTATCTGTTCCCGAAGGACGGGCCGCAGATCGGCGATATGCTGGGCAAGGCGCTGAAGAAGCGGCTCGGTTAATCCGGCAGCGTGTCGAACGGCTTCAGATTCGGCGGCAGCAAGGCCCATGGCGCGCGGCTGCGCACGAAGATCGCGATCGACGGCCTGAACTGCGTCGGGTCATCCAGCGAGCCGGCATAAATGGTGTGCGTGACATCGACGCCGACGATGCCGCCGAACACCAGCCCGCCACACACGGCGCAAGTGTTACGCACCGCCTCGCCGCCCCGGAAGGCCGGCGCCCGCGACTGCCGCGTCTCGCCCGTGAAGTGCAGCGCATTGGCGGCAAAACCCATGAACGGAACGAATCCCGATCCTGATGCCTTGCGGCAATCCTGGCAGTAGCAGAGCCCCATCAGCGCCGGCTCGCGCGAGGCCACATAGCGCAGCGCGCCACACAGACATCCGCCGGCAATCCGCACGCCTGCATCGCTCATGCGAAACTGGTAGAGAGGGCAGGCTGCAGAGGCAAGAAGTCGGGCCCTGTTCGCGCCTCTGCAGAGCGCCCTTTTTTGTGGCGCCTCGGCCTCCTACCTTCGCGGAAGGAGGTCGGCTTATGCAGTATGTCTGCGACGCTCTTAAAGGACGAACCTGGTTTCGGATCGAGAACGACGCCGAAGCCGAAAACGAAACAAAAATCATGCGCCACGCCGTCGAGAAGCATTTCCGGCAGGCGCAACGGCGCGCACGCGAGTCCTACGTGCCGGGTCCGGGGCTGGAGCGTGATATCGGCCTCAAGGCGCATCTTGCCCGCACGGCGCCGCTTTTTCTCACCCTGCGCGCCGACGATGGCGAGCCGCTGGCGACCGCCATGTTGCCGCCGCGCGGCAAGCACGATCCCAATTTCCAGGTCATCCTGGTGGGGCCGGAGAACGCCGATCCCTATCCCGCCCACGCCGATGCAATCGCCGCTCTCAGCCGCCACTACGGCATCAGCCTGCCGCGCGAACGCTGCTATCCCTACGCCCAGCGCTAGGCGGCGGGCCTATGTGCCGGGCCTATGTGCCGGGCCTATGTGATTGTCTTGTCCTCATACTCGCAGAGGTCCCGGATCACGCATTCTGGGCAACCCGGCTTGCGCGCCAGGCAGACATAGCGGCCGTGCAGGATCAGCCAGTGATGCGCGCCCCGCTTGTATTTCTCGGGCGTCACCTCCAGCAGCTTCGCCTCGACCTTCTCGGGCGTCGGTCCCGGCGCAAGTCCTGTGCGGTTCGAAACGCGGAACACGTGCGTGTCCACCGCGATGGTCGCTTCGCCATAGGCCTCGTTGAGCACCACGCTTGCCGTCTTGTGGCCGACGCCGGGCAGGGACTCGAGGTCTTCGCGCGTACGCGGCGTCTTGCCGCCGAACTTGTCGAGGATGATGCGCGAGAGGGCGATGACGTTTTTCGCCTTGTTGCGCCACAACCCGATGGTGCGGATATGACGGGCCACGCCGGCCTCGCCCAGCTTCACCATCTTTTCCGGCGTATCCGCCGCGGCGAACAACTCTTTCGTCGCCTTGTTGACCGAAACATCGGTTGCCTGCGCCGACAGGGCGACCGCGACCACAAGCGTGTAGGGGTCGCGATAGACCAGCTCCGTCTTGGGATTGGGCCGGTGCTTGGCGAGACGCTTGAACAGCTCGTTGGCCTTCTCAGGCGAAAAGCCCCGATGCGTCGCCGGTTTTTTCGTGCTTTTTTTCGCCTTGGCCATGGCGCTGACCCTAAAGAGAAAGCAATCCCCGGACGATAGGGACAAGGGCGAATGCATGTGGAGCGCTTGCGAACCGGGCCGCGAAGCCTAAGCTTCCATCCATGCCCGTCGGCCAGATCTATCTCGACGCCGTGCTGGAGCCGCCGCGCTCGCTGAGCCCGCGCGGCTTCAACCGCGTCATGCTGGCGCTGGGCCTGATCAACTTTACGGTCGGCCTCGTCTTCATCCTGCGCGGCGCCTATCCGGTGATCGGCTTCATGGGGCTGGAGGTGTTCCTGCTCTGGCTGGTTTTCCGGGCCAGCTTCCGCAACCAGGGGGCGCGAACCTATGTGCGGGTGACGGCGGAAGACGTGACCGTCCGCAAGGTCGACGGCCGGGGGCGGGAGGCGAGCGCCCGCATGTCCTCGCACTTTACCCGGGTGGAATATGACCGGGGCGCGGATGGCGCCAATGCGCTGCGGCTGGCCGCCTCCAACCAAGCCTACGCCCTGGGCGAGTTCCTGACACCGCGCGAGCGCGAAACTTTCGCCCGCCGGCTCAGCCAGGCGCTGAGCGACGCCAAGCGCGAGCGCTATTCCGGAGAGATCGAATGAGCGTCGAGTTCCTGCACGCCATGGTGCGCGTGGGCGATCTGCCCGCCGCGCTGAAATTTTTCTGCGAAGGGCTGGGCCTCACCGAAGTCCGCCGCAACGACTATCCGCAGGGCAAGTACACGCTGGTGTTTCTGGCCTCGCCGGAAGACATCAGGCGCGCCAACTATGACGGCAAAGACCGCCTGCCGCCGGGCCTGCCCATGGTGGAGCTTACTCACAACTGGGACGAGAAGGACTATGGCGGCGGCCGCAATTTCGGCCATCTCGCCTATCAGGTCGACGACATCTACGCGGCCTGCGAGCGCTTCCAGAAAATGGGCGTCGCGATCTCGCGCCCGCCCCGCGACGGGCGCATGGCGTTCGTGAGATCGCCGGACGGCATCTCGATCGAGCTCCTGCAGAAGGGCGGGGCGAAGGAACCCCGGGAGCCCTGGACCAGCGCGCCGAACATCGGAGCCTGGTGATCAGTGGCCGCCGAGCGCGCCGCCGATCGTATTTGCCAGCGTCCAGAACGTGTCCGCTAGGTTGATGCCCAGCAGCTGGATCGCGACGATCACCGCAAGGGCAATCGAGGAAACGATGATGGCGTACTCGATGGAGGTCGCGCCGCCGTCCTCGCGGACGAAGCGTTTGATGAGTCTCATGTCAGTCCCCAACCAAAAGATGCCGGTGACCCTGTCGGCCGCGGCTGAACGCGAACTCAATGCGAGCGGCGCAATTTTTCCGTGTGCGCTAACCCTGCCGCCCGCTATTTCCGCGCCGGCTTTGCGGGTTTGACCTTCGCGGGCTTGGGCGCCGGCTTGGGCTTTGCCGGCTTTTGCGGTTTTGTCTTCACCGGCTTGGCGGGCTTGGGAGGTTTGGCGGCCTTCACGGGTTTGGGCGGTCGTTTACCGGTCTTTTGTGTCAGCTCCAGCGGGCGCGCGAGGTTGTCTTCAGGAGGCCGTTGGAACCCGCCCAGTTCGGCCTCAAGTGCTTCGGCAATGGCGAGCACATCATGATCGCCGCCTTCGGGCCCGATGATCTGCACGCCGCACGGCAATTCTCCCGGCTTGCGCGGCACGGGCACGACGGCTGCGGGCAGATGGCACACCGTCGCCAGCGCGATCCAGGAATGAAAAGCATGATAGGGCGTAGGTTGCCCATCCACGGCGAGAAGCCGCGTCACCGCATCCCCGGTCTCGATATGCTCGAACGCCGTCGAGGGCGCGATCGGCGTGATGATGGCATGCCAGCGGGTGAAGAATTCGGCGACGCGGCGCTTGAGGCGCTGGCGGGATTCGTCGGCCCTCAGCCAGTCATGGTGCGTCGCTGCCGAATAAAGCGCCCACTTGCCGCGCGAGAACGGCTCGCCCCGCGCCATCATGCGGGCGATCGGCCGGCCCACCTCCATCGCCTTCACCAGCGTCGTCGGCATGTCCGTTGCCAGGATCGGCAGGAGAAGCTGGAGATAGAGGTCGATCAACGCGCCTCCATCGACGCCCGGCTTCGCGACCATGACCTGTGCGCCGGCTTCGGCGGCGGCTTCGGCAGCTGTCTCAACCGCGCCACGGCATTCGGCCGAGAGCGGAAAGCTCGGCTCGTCAGTCCACAGCGCGATGCGCCGCGATTTGAGGCTCGGCCTTTTCTGCGGTCCGCCATTGTCGGCGGTCAGCACGTTGAGCATCAGGCGCAGGTCGCCGACATTCCGCGCCATCGGTCCGGCGACATTGAGATCACGCACCGACAGCGAGCCGGGGGCCGGCGGCACATGGCCCAGGATCGGCGCGCGGCCGAAGGTCGGCTTCAGCGCCGCGACGCCGCAGAAATGAGCCGGTAAGCGCAGGCTGCCGCCGATATCGGAGCCCAGTTCGAGCGGCGTGATTCCAGTCGCCAATGCCGCCGCCGCGCCGCCCGAACTGCCGCCCGGCGTTCGGCTGATGTCCCAGGGGTTGGAGGTGCGGCCGTGAACCTGGTTGAAGGTCTGGTTGTCGCCGGCGAGGTAGGGCGTGTTGGTCTTGCCCCAGATCACCGCGCCTGCCGCGCGAAGGCGGGCCACCGCGGCGGCGTCGGGCGTCTTGGCTGGTCGGTTGGCGTATTCCGGCGCGCCGGATGTCGCGGGCATGCCCTCGACGTCGAACGTATCCTTGATGGTGATCGGCAGGCCATGCAGCGGGCCGGCGGGACCCTCTGATTTCAGCTGGCGGTCGAGCTCTTTCGCTCGCGCCCGCGCCGCGGGCAGGTCCGTGCGCACCACCGCATTGATGACCGGGTCGACCGCCTCATGGCGTGCGATCTGTGCTTCCAGCAGGTCAGCGGCCGAAAGTTCGCCTCTCGCCAGCTTCGCCGTCAGCTCCCTTGCCGATTCGAATATCTCAGGCGCCGGGGTCATGCTCCGGTGCGCGGTCCCTCAGTTTTTTGTTTCCCACCAGCCAGGCGTTTCCGCCGTGCATGAAAGCTAACTATGCGAGCGCGGCGCCACATGCAAAGTGAAAGGCCTGCAAGGAAATTCGACTCACAGCGCGAGGACGTCGCGCATCCGGTAGAGCCCCGGCGGCCTGTCTGCCGCCCATTTTGCCGCCGCGATCGCGCCACGAGCGAACAGGGCCCGATCGAGCGCACGATGGCCGATGGTCAGGATTTCCTCATCCGTCCCGAATGAAATTTCGTGGTCGCCAATGATCCCGCCGGACCGGCTCACGGCAAAGCCAATCGAACCCGGTTTGCGTGGTCCGGTAAGGCCATCATTGGGCGGCGCGCGCAGGTCCGTCAGTTTCGCCCCGCGCCCCTTGGCTGCCGCCTCGCCGATCATCAGGGCGGTCCCCGAGGGCGCGTCCACCTTCCGCTTGTGGTGGGCTTCGAATATCTCGACGTCCCATTCCGGCCCCAGCCGCTCGGCAACTTGCTCCACCAGGCCAATCATCAGGTTCACGCCCAGAGAGAAGTTTCGGTCGCGCACGATCGCAATGCGGCGGGCGTGGTCGGCGATCTGCTGTTCCTGCTGGGGCGAAAGGCCCGTGGTGCCGACGATGGCGGCTTTCACCTTGGTCAGTTTCAGCTGCTCGAGGGCCGCCAGCGACGCGTCGGGCGTTGTGAAGTCGATCCAGACATCGGCATTGGCCGCGGCCTTTGCCGTCCCGTCGCTAATGGTCCAACCGCCGAAATCCTGGCCGATGGCCGGGCTGCCGGCGCGTTCGCTGCCGCCAACGATGGTCATGTCGTCGCCGGCCGCCTTGGCCAGCGCCAGTCCCATGCGTCCGGCTGCACCGGCGATGGCGATCCTCAGTGTCATGGCCCAGCCTTACAACCCGGATCGCGATCAGGGAAGGCGAGGACCAGGCCGCTTCCGTTCCCGGGTGATCCGCTCTAGACCAATAGGACAAGGGAGACGGCGATGAGGCGTGCATTGGCGGTGATCCTTGCCGGCGCACTTCTGGCGCCAGCCGCGTTAGGCGCCCCGCCGAGGAGTAAGCTCGACGGCGTCAATGGCGTCTCATTTGGCGCGACCTTCGATGCGGCCAGGGCGAAACTAGGCGCCGCGGCCAAGGCGGACACCGATCCCTCCGATCCGAAGATCCGGATACTGCTCGTCTCCGGCCTGGGGCTTTTCGGCGAAAAAGCCAGCTTCAACTATACGTTCGACGCCCAAGGGAAATTCAGCGAGGCTTATGCCGTTGCAGACGTGCCAACCGGAAATTTTGCGGTCTGCAGCGCGCACTGGACCAGCATGTTTGGTCAGATGACGGCAAGCTATGGCGCGCCCGACACGTATCAGAAGGCGACGCTTCCCAACCAGACACCTTCTGAGACCGCAGTATTCAAGTTCGGCGATGGTTCGCACATCGACGCTGATCAGCTTGGTTGCTTGATCGAGGTCAGCTTCTACGCGCCCGGGCGATAACGCCTAGGCCCGCGAGTCTTCCTGGCCGAAGAACTTTTTCAGCTTCTTGGAGAAGCCCTGGGTTTCCGGATGGCATTTGCCGCTCGGACAGCATTCTTCCTGGAACTGGCGCAGAAGCTCTTTCTGCTTGGCCGACAGGTTGCTCGGCGTCTCGACAAACAATTCGACGACGAGGTCGCCATTTGGGCCGCCACGCAGCGTCGGCATGCCTTTGCCTTTGAGGCGCATGCGTTTGCCGGTCTGGGCGCCTTCGGGGATGGTCAGCCGCATGCGGCTGCCATCGATGGTTGGCATTTCGATTTCGCCGCCAAGCGCCGCTGTCGTCATCGGCACAGGCGTGCGGGCGAACAGTGTCTGCCCATCGCGCTCGAACAGGTCGTGCTCGCGCACCGAAACAAAGATGTAGAGATCGCCCTTGGGTCCGGACTGCAGGCCTGGTTCGCCCTCTCCGGCAAGGCGGATGCGCTGGCCGTCCTCGATGCCGGCGGGAATGTTGATCGACAGCGTGCGTTCGCGGCGTACCGCTCCGCGTCCGCTGCACGTACGGCACGGTGTCTTGATGATCTTACCCGAACCCTGGCAGCGGCCGCAGGTCCGCTCCATGGTGAAGAAGCCCTGGCTGACGCGTACGCGGCCATGGCCCTGGCAGCCGGAACAGGTTTCTGGTTGCGTGCCCGGCTCAGCGCCCGAGCCTGAGCAGCTTTCGCATTTCTCGGTCGCAGGAACGGTGATCTCGGCCTGCTTGCCTTGGAAAGCCTCTTCGAGGCTGATCTCGTAATCATAGCGCAGGTCGGCGCCGCGCGATGGTCCGCCGCGACCCTGCCGCTGGCCGCCGAAGAATTCGGAGAACACGTCGCCGAACACGTCGCGGAAAATATCTTCAGGCCGCGCGCCAGCGCCAGCCGCGCCGGCGGCTGCGCCATTGATCCCGGCTTTGCCGAACCGGTCGTACATCGCTCGCTTCTGGGGATCGCAGAGGACTTCGTAGGCCTCGGACAGTTCCTTGAACTTGCCTTCGGAGACCGTGCATCCCGGATTGCGGTCCGGGTGGTATTCCATCGCCTTCTTGCGAAAGGCGGACTTTAGGGCCTTCTCGTCGGCGTCCTTCGCGACACCGAGAACATCGTAATAGGAGCGTTCGCTCATCGTGAGGACCGAACCGAAGACATGACTTCCAATCTACCCCGCCCGCCTGCTGTCTCTGGCGTCCTATTACAGGCGAACCTTATCAACCGCTGAAACTAGATGGGCCGCAAACCTCAAGGATTAAAGTCCCCGGAAGGTCGCGGCCCATATGATTCTTCACCTGACGCTGTCTGCTAGGGACTGAAATCAGGCGCTTTTCTTGTCGTCTTTGACTTCTTCGAAGTCGGCGTCGACCACACCGTCCTCGCCTTTGGCCCCGGCGGCGCCCGCCGCGTCACCTTCGGCGCCCTGGCTCTTGGCATAGATCGCCTCGCCCATTTTCATGGCGGCGGCTGCCAGAGCCTGGCTCTTGGTCTTGATGCCGGCGGCGTCATCCTTCTCAAGCGCGGACTTGAGGTCGGCCATAGCCTTTTCGATGTCAGTCTTGATCTGCGGCGAAACGCTGCCGCCATGTTCGGCAAGCTGTTTCTCGGTCGCGTGCAGCAAGCCTTCAGCCTGGTTTTTGGTTTCAACCGCCTCGCGGCGCTTCTTGTCCTCGGCCGAGTTGGCTTCCGCGTCCTTCACCATTTGCTGGATCTCGGCCTCGGTAAGGCCGCCGGACGCCTGGATGGTGATCTTCTGTTCCTTCGAGGTCGCCTTGTCCTTGGCGGAGACGTTGACGATGCCGTTGGCGTCGATGTCGAACGTCACCTCGATCTGCGGCACGCCGCGCGGCGCCGGCGGGATGCCTTCAAGGTTGAAGTTGCCGAGCAGCTTGTTGTCCGCCGCCATCTCGCGTTCGCCCTGCAGCACGCGGATGGTCACCGCGCCCTGGTTGTCGTCGGCGGTCGAGAAGACTTGGGATTTCTTGGTCGGGATCGTGGTGTTTCGGTCGATCAGGCGCGTGAACACGCCACCCAACGTTTCGATGCCGAGAGAGAGCGGGGTGACATCAAGCAGCACGACGTCTTTCACATCGCCCTGCAGAACACCGGCCTGAATGGCCGCGCCGACGGCGACGACCTCATCCGGGTTGACGCCCTTGTGCGGCTCCTTGCCGAAGAACGTCTTCACCGCTTCCTGAACTTTCGGCATGCGGGTCATGCCGCCGACGAGAACCACCTCATTAATGTCGGTGATCTTCTTGCCAGCGTCCGAAAGCGCCTTCTTGCAAGGCTCGATCGTGCGCTTCACCAGGTCTTCGACCAGGCTTTCCAGCTTGGCGCGGGTGAGCTTGAGCTCCAGGTGCATCGGCGCCTTGGTGCCCGGATCCATCGCGATATAGGGCTCGCGGATTTCGACCTGCTGCTGCGTCGAAAGCTCCTTCTTGGCTTCCTCGGCCTTGGAGCGGATGCGTTGCAGCGCGATGGGGTCTTTCCTCAAATCGACGCCGCCGCTCTGTTTCTGGAACTCGTCGCAGAGATAATCGACCAGGCGGTTGTCGAAGTCTTCGCCGCCGAGGAACGTGTCGCCGTTGGTGGACAGAACCTCGAACACGCCGTCGCCGATTTCCAGGATCGAGATATCGAACGTACCGCCGCCGAGGTCGTACACGGCGATGACTTTGCCGTGGTCTTTCTTGTCGAGGCCGTAGGCGAGGGCGGCCGCCGTCGGCTCGTTGATGATGCGCAGCACTTCAAGACCGGCGATGCGTCCTGCATCCTTGGTGGCCTGGCGCTGGGCGTCGTTGAAATAGGCCGGCACGGTGATGACGGCTTGCGTCACCTTCTCGCCGAGAAACGCCTCGGCGGTTTCCTTCATCTTGCCGAGGATGAAGGCGGAAATTTCCTGTGGGGAATAGCTCTTGTCGGGTCCCTTGACCCAGGCGTCGTTGTTCGAGCCTTTGACGATCTCGTAGCCGACGAGATCCTTGTCCTTCTTCACCATCGGATCTTCGTATGTGCGTCCAATGAGGCGCTTGATGGCGGAGAAGGTGAATTTCGGGTTGGTCACGGCCTGGCGGCGTGCAACGACGCCGATCAGTCTTTCCCCGCCTTCCCGCATCGCGACCACCGAGGGCGTCGTCCGCGCCCCTTCGGCGTTTTCGATAACCCGGGCGTTACCCCCGTCCATGACGGCCACGCACGAGTTGGTGGTCCCAAGGTCGATGCCGATGATCTTGGCCATACTACAAACGTCCTTTCTGCGGCGGCCGCCCCATCCTTATTTCGGGCCTGGCTGGCAGCACCCGATGTGGACGACCCCAAAGTCTTAACATTGACTACGCGCAAAGCCCGAAAAGGCTTCTGCGCTGGGGCTCATATGGGATGCGACCGTTCAGGCTCAATAGGTTAGCTTCAGCCACTCTTGCCGCAGGCTTCGCTTCGCCTGGCTGCAATTATGCGCTTAGCGTCTTCATCCGTCGGATGGCGTCCGCGTTCAAGCAGTTCCAGTCGATATTCGCGGTAAGAAAGGCCTAAGGCTTCGGCTTTTTCGGCCCATCGGCGGCCAGTATCGGCGTCTGGCGGTGCGAAAGCTTCCGTCTGCGCCTGGCGCCAGCGCCACTCCTTGAAGCGCAGGTTTTCCAGAATGTCGGGCCCATTATTGTGCCCGAGCCATTCCGACAGGGGGATGACTACCCCCATCTTCTTGAGCTCGTTCTCGCGCTGTTCCCGGTGGGTCGCGCGCCACTGGCCGGCCGCGGCCTTGATTTGGGTGTGCACGTCCCGGTTGGCTGACCGGGACTGCACCCGGGCGGCGGAAAGGGCAAAGTTGATGGCCAAGGGCAGCCTCCTTACCCGCCAGACAACCACGCGCTGAAGCTGAACGGAACGGATGAACGCCATTTGGGGCGGAGCCACCCTACGGCCGCCTCCTTCCCGATCAGCAGCGGCCATGTTTCCGCCGCGGGGGCGGCAGCATTATCCTGCCGTCCCGGCCAGGTCCGGGAAGGGGACGATCATGCTCCGCATTGCACTTGCCGCGCTCGCCATGCTGGCCGCGTCGGCCTGTTCCTATGGCTCCGCCGTCAACTTGGCGCCGATGAGCGCGCGGCTTTCCAATCCAGTCATTGGGCCCGGTGACTATTGCGAAGTGAAGGGCGAGGCCGCTCCATTCATCGTCGCCCATGAGGACTGTGCTCCGATCACCTGGGATCAGGCAACTCGCACCTATACGCTCGTCGATCCCGACAAGGAGGACGGCCACGATGAATCGATCCAGTCGGCCGTGATTTCGCTTGGCTCGGGGTTATACGCCGCGCAGATCGACACCACGGCAGACAAGGACGGCGCCAGCCACAGGTCGGCCGATCGCTACCAGCTCGAAGTACTTTTCGCGCAGGGCAACGCATTCGCAATGATCCCGCCGCTGGACGATGATGCGTTGCGGATGCTGACCAAGCGTCACGCGCAGCTAAAATTCAAGAACGACCCGGCGGGCCGTCCCTACATCGCGGCAGGCTCTGCGGATCGCATCAAGGCCTTCCTGCGTGACGCTGCGCAGACTTCCCTGGGCCTGATCAAGGAAAGGAAGGACGAAGATCGCGACAAGCTTTCGATCGGTGTCCTGGACGCAGGCGGCGCCGGCGAACATCCGGCAAACGACCAGCAGACGAAGGACATCGAAGCGATCCTGAAGCTCGCGAAATCGATGACTCCGGACTGGTCGGCCGCTCCGCACTGAGCCCGACATCATTGTCGCTTTTTCAGCGGCGCCTGCCGAAAGTCAGGCCTATGTCCACGCGATGATCGAAGGGTTCCGCTTTCTGTCCGAGTATTTTCCGCCGGCCGCTCAGAGGGCGCTGGCTGCGGAAGTGCTCGACGCCCTGGAAGAGACGCCGCTTTACACCGCATCCATGCCGCGTACCGGCAAGCCGATGTCGGTGCGGATGACAAATCTCGGTCCGCTCGGCTGGGTTTCGGATATCGCTGGCTATCGCTATCAGCCCACTCACCCGGAAACGGGAAGGGCATGGGGCCGGATCCCGCAAACGCTGCTCGATCTGTGGAACGAGGTTTCGGATTATCCCGCGCCCCCGCAGGCATGCCTGGTGAATTGGTATGGCGCTGCTTCTCGCCTGGGCCTGCACATCGACGCTGATGAGACCGCAAAGGATGCACCGGTGGTCTCGGTGTCGCTGGGGTCTCGCGCCTTGTTCCGGCTTGGCGGCGAGAGGCGATCAGACCCGACATCCTCCATGCGGCTCGCCTCGGGCGATGTTGTCGTGCTCGGGGGCAGGGCGCGACGCGCTTATCATGGAGTCGACCGCATCTATCCGGACACATCCTCGCTCGTTCCGGGAGGCGGCCGGATTAACCTCACACTGCGCCGCGTGACCAAACCCTGAAAAGCAATCACCCCGAACCAGAGCAGGTTCGAGGCGACACGAAATCTCGAGTTCCCTGAACGCCGTTGCGGCGTCAGGCCGTCTGCACCGGATCGTGTCGCCAGTGCAGGTTCAGCACCGGCGCCGCATGCTTGGGATCCGCGCCCTGCTCGGAAAGGATGCGGCCCAGCGGATGCTTGCCGATCTTGCGGCGCAACTCGTCGTCGGGCGTCTCCTGACCCATCCTGTAAACACGGTTTTTCGGGTCGCGCTCGTCGATGATCAGCACATCGGCTTCGCCGCGGAAATAGGCGCCTTTGGCGAGACCGTTATGGTCGATGTGCAGGACAACGACCGCTTTTTTCCGCTTCGGTTCGAATGGCCACATGTTCCAGCCCCTTGGCAGTATTGTTCCACGGCCCGGTCCCAACTTCCGCGCCCGCAAACCAACGGACGATGAGCGGTCGTGTTCCCGGTTCCTCCAAAATCCTGCAACTTCGAAGCCGGGAGGACACAGTTGAGGATACCGCGAAAAACCGATTTCGCAGGTTAAGAGGCGGTTAAGTACGCTGCTTCAGGGTGGGTCCCGCCATGGTGTCCTCGATTTCCAGCCTCCAGGTGGCGCTCGCCAACCTGCAATCCAGTGCGAGCTCGGGTGGATTCGACTTTTCGATCTTCGCCCAGGGCGCGTCCGGCTCTTCGGGCGTCTACTCCGGCGCGAACGCCAAGGTGGCGCTCCAGAACGCCGAGAACAACAAGGACAAGTCGGTCGCGCAGCTGAAGAAGGATCCGCAGATCCAGAAGGACATCGCGCACTACACGGAGGTGGTCCAGAACGCGAAGTCGATCGATGATGTTCTGAACGATCCCATCGCCCGGAAAGTGCTGATGACCGCCAACGGCCTGGGGCAGTATGTGGACAGCGTCGGCCTCGCCAAGAAGGCGATGATGTCGGATCCTTCCGACTCGAACTCCCTGGCGGCCCAGCTGCAAAGCACCGACAGCGCCTGGCTCCAGTTCGCGCAGAACTACAACTTGGCCGCGAACGGCCTCGACCGCCTCTCTCCGCAGATGAACGGCTACGCTGGCAAGTGGAAAGTCACGGTCCAGCGCGACGGCCAGCCGCTCGACGCAGAGCTCGACATCACCAAGAACGGCACGCAATACACCGCCGCGATCAACGGCACCCAGATTCCCATGTCGGTCGAAACCGACGGAAGCGTCACGCTCAATATCATCTACGACGACGCCAACGGTGACACGCATCTCAGCCACCTGACCGGTACGATCGGCAAGGACGGGTCGATGAGCGGCCTGCAGACTGAGGATGGCGCCAAGCTGGACCAGGCATGGAGCGCGGTTCCCTACTATTCGACTGCGATCCAGACCGTCGCCGACAACTACGTGAACGAGAAATGGCTCGACCAGCTGGACAAGCAGCTGCCTGGCTTGGGTTCGGCGATCACCTTCAAGGGCATTGCTTCGACACTCGACACCACCGTGAAAGTGCTTGGCTCGCCGCTCGGGCGCGAAATCGTCACGGTCGGGCTCAGCATTCCAAAGCAGATCGCGCTTCAGTCGGTTGAGGCGCAGGTGAAAGCCGTCGACGCCAAGCTGGATGTGAGCCAGCTCCAGAACCCGGATTATGTCGACCGGCTGGTGCAGCGCTATCTTATGCAGCTCAACGGCGGCACTTCAGGCGTT
The DNA here is from genome assembly GCA_035548775.1 of Hyphomonadaceae bacterium. Classification (GTDB taxonomy): domain Bacteria; phylum Pseudomonadota; class Alphaproteobacteria; order Caulobacterales; family Hyphomonadaceae; genus UBA7672. Next base: position 7,187 of record DASZSI010000352.1, on the reverse strand, counting down.
ACCGCCTAGCGTCTGCGCCCCCCGAAAATGCCCCGGAACACGAACTGTGTCAGCTCGCGGCCCGCCGTCCGCATGATGGTGTTGGTTGCAGCCTCCATAGGCGTCTGGGCGCGAGAGCGCGGCGCCGCTCTCGGCTTGGGTTGTGGCGACGGCGCTTGCTGGGCGGCAATCTTCCGGGCGCGGGCGGCTTCCGCTTCTGCTTTCTCGCGGGCCTCGAGCGCCTGCTGATCGCGAGTCGCCTGCACCTCACGCGCCGTGAGGCTTTCATAGGCCGACTCTCGGTCGATCGGCGTGTCGTATTTCATTGCCACTGGGCTTTGCGTCTGGATCGCCGCGCGTTCAGCATCCGTGGCCGGGCCGAGCCGCGAGGAGGGCGGTCGGATCAGCGTCCGCTCCACCACAGTCGGCGTTCCCTTGATATCCAGCGTTGAGACCAGAGCCTCACCAGTGCCAAGCTCGTTTATGACGGTCGCCGTATCGAATGCCGGGTTGACCCTGAAGCTTTCCGCGGCCGCCTTCACGGCCTTGCGCTCGCCGGGCGTATAGGCGCGCAGCGCGTGCTGGATGCGGCACCCCAGCTGGGCCAGCACCGTTTCCGGCAGGTCGCGCGGGTTCTGCGTCACGAAATAGATGCCGACGCCCTTCGACCGGATCAGGCGGACGACCTGCTCGATCTTGTCGACGAGCGCCTTTGGCGCGTCATTGAAGAGAAGGTGGGCCTCATCGAAGAAGAAAACCAGTTTTGGCTTGTCGGGATCGCCGACCTCCGGAAGCTGCTCGAACAGCTCCGACATCAGCCATAGCAGAAAAGTTGCGTAGAGGCGTGGCGAATTGATGAGCGTGGTGGCGTCGAGGATGTTCACATAGCCCCGGCCGTCCGTGGTGGTGCGCATGAAATCGCGCAGCTCAAGGGCCGGTTCGCCAAAGAATTGCGGCGCCCCCTCCCGTTCGAGCAGGAGAAGCTGGCGCTGCACCGCGCCAACGGAAGCGGCCGCGACGTTCCCGTAGGTCTGCTGGATCTTGGCCGCGTTCTTCGAGATATCGGCAAGCAGCGCCCTCAGGTCCTTGAAATCGAGCAGCAGTAGGTTGTTGTCGTCGGCATACTGGAAGGCGATCGTCACCACGCCCTCCTGCGTGTCGTTAAGCTGGAGAAGACGTGCAATCAGCTGCGGCCCCATCTCCGACACGGTTGCGCGGATGGGGTGGCCTCGCTTGCCGTAGATATCCCAGAAGATGCAAGGCTGGGCAGAGAAGGTGATCTGGCTCATGCCGATGTCCGCAGCGCGGGCGTTGAGCTTTTCCAGAAGCTTTGGATCGGGATTGCCCGGCGTGCAGATACCCGAGAGATCGCCCTTAACATCCGCCGCAAAGACAGGAACGCCCGCCGCGGCGAACTGTTCGGCCATGGTCTGCAGCGTGACGGTCTTGCCCGTGCCTGTGGCGCCCGCAACCAGTCCATGTCGGTTGGCGCGCGCCAGAAGAAGCGTCTGGGCCGATTTGTGATCAGGTCCGCCGCCGCCGATGAAAATGCTGTCAGTCATGAGAACTTTCCAACAAATCCTGTCGGGCGGAGACTAGAAGCCTGCGCGCCGGACGCCAAGCAGGTCCGCGCGGCTTAACCAGGAATCTGAAGCAATGGTAGGCCCCAGAACGGCGCCAGAATGGCATGTCGATTGCAGCCCTGAAGGCTCAATGCCCGGATGAATCTTCGCCGGGGACGTTCGCGCGGGTCGCGAGCGGCAGGGCCCTGGACAGAGATCAATGCTGTTCCATACCTACCTGTTCATCTTCGCCTTCCTGCCGGCGACGCTGTTTGCGTTCTTCGTCGCGGCGAAGGTGAACAAGCGCCTGCCGATCTTCGTGCTGATTGCGGCTTCGCTGGCCTTCTATGCCTACTGGAAGCCGGAAGTGACCCTGCTTCTGATCGGCTCGATCCTGTTTAATTATTTCGCCGGTCTGTTCCTGCAATCGGGTCGGCCGCGCGCTGTCCGCCGCGTTGGCGTTATCGCCGCCATAGCCGTCGATCTCGGGCTGCTGGGCTATTTCAAATACGCCAACTTCTTCATGGGCACGGTGAAGGCGCTGACCGGCTTCGGGCCGGGGCCCCTCGACATCATTCTGCCGATCGGCATCTCCTTCTACACCTTCACGCAGATCGCCTATCTGGTCGACAGCTTCAAGGGCGAAGTGAAGGAGAAGTCCTTCGCCAGCTACGTTCTCTTCGTCACCTTCTTTCCTCACCTCATCGCGGGCCCGGTTCTCCACCACAAGGAGATGATGCCGCAGTTCGCGAACCCGGAAACGTTTCGGTTCAACTGGCTGAAGGTGACCCTGGGCGTGCTCTTGTTCGCGATCGGCCTCTGGAAAAAAGTTGTTTTCGCCGACACGGCCGCCCAGTGGGCGAACACCGTCTTTGGCGGGTCCGTTCACGGCGCGCCTCCGGATTTCTGGACCGCCTGGGGCGGTGCGATCTCCTACACGCTACAGATCTATTTCGACTTCTCAGGCTATTCCGACATGGCGGTCGGCATCGCACTGATGTTCGGCGTCACCCTGCCGATCAACTTCGATTCGCCTTACCGCTCGACCTCGATCGTCGAATTCTGGCGGCGCTGGCACATGACGCTCAGCCGCTTCCTGCGCGACTATCTTTACATCCCACTGGGCGGAAACCGGCACGGCGACTTCGCCCGCTATCGCAACCTCTTCCTCACCATGCTGCTCGGCGGCCTGTGGCACGGCGCAAGCTGGCTGTTTGTGGTGTGGGGAGCACTGCATGGGCTCTACCTGATCATCGCCCACTTGTGGAGCGCCGCGGGCCTGAAGCTGGAGAAATTCGTTGGCAGGCTGGCAGCGCCCGTTGTCGGTTGGGCTGTGACCATGCTGGCGGTGATCGTGGCATGGGTCTTCTTCCGCTCCACCACCATCGGCGGCGCAGGCGTCATGCTTGCGAGCATGGCCGGACTAAACGGCTTCGATCCCGGCGCGCCATTGGGCGTCCTGACACACGACGAGGGCATCTGGGGCGTCGCATCTCCCTTCCTTGCAGCCCTGGCGGCAATCGCGATGCCCAACTCGATGTGGTTGGTGGGCCAGGCGCGGAAGCTGCTGACCGGCAATCTGAAGATGGCGACGATTGGCGCAGGCGCTCTTGCGGGCGTCGCAAGCCTGATCGCGCTGGTCTTCATCGGAGAACAGAATGAATTCCTCTACTTCCAGTTCTGAGTCTCCGACCCCCGACGCTTCGGCCGGCAAGACCTCCGCCGGGCTGTTCCTGGCGTCGATGGCCGGCGCGATGGTGCTGGCGGCGACGGCCGTCTCGCTCTCGCCCGAAAGCTGGATTCATGGCGGCCCCGAATACGGAATGGCAGAGGCGTTCGAGGATCACATCGAACAGGCCTGCTCGGCGAAGGAAGCTCCCGACCTTCTCATCATCGGCGATTCGCGCGCCGTGGCGGGGATCTCCGCCCAAACCGTACGCGCAACCGGTCTCAACGCGGAGAAATTCGCGCTTGGGGGAGCGGGCATCTTCCAGGGCTGGGCCGTTCTCGACCGTCTTCTCGATTGCGGCGTCAGGCCGAAGTCCGTGGTGATGGCCTACGGCACGATCAACATGCTTGAATCGGGCGCCGTGATGGAACGCACAGTCAACTACGACATCATCAAGGGTCCCCGCGCGGGCTACGAATATGGCAAAGCTGCCGAATGGGAGGACCGCAAGGCGCGCCAGCTGGGATACAAGGCGATCTCGATCTTCGGCGCGGAAGGCTCGGGTATCGATTTCGTGTTGATGATGCCGGCCCTGCGTGCGGTGCTTGCGCAATTTCCTGAAGCCCTGCTTCATCACCAGGCTGCGGAACGCGAGCGCGTGGACTTCCTGGCCAATCAAGGCGATCGCTATTACGGCCAGGCCGACAGCGCCTCGGCATTGCCGGACGAAGCGCAATTCACCGACAACGCTCCAGATCCCATGGCCATACGCGCCGCGCGGGCCGTCGCCGATCTCGGCAGGACGAATGGCTTTCCGGTCTATTTCTATGTCCTGCCGGTGAACGAGACGGCCAGAACGGGCCTGCGGCCAGCAATCTTTGACATGGTCCGGGCCTTCGAGGGCGAGCTCAAGGATGCGGGCGTCGTCATGCTCAACCAGGCATGGGCTCTGCCCGATGCCGATTTCGGCGACCCCAGCCATGTGAACGCCAGGGGGCGGCCGATTGTGACCGCCGACTTTCTGGCGCGCTATAACGGCGCCCTATCCGGCGAAACCGCCGTGAAGGCTGGCCAGCCTGGGCGGCCCGCTCAAGCGAACGACGCGGTATCCCCCGCGGTCCAGGAAGTCGAAGAGGGCGGGAAGTAGTTTCACGGTGTTCGGCTGCACGTCGTGCATCAGGATGATGCCGCGGCCGTTCGCCCTGAGACCGTCCTCAATCTTTTTCAGCGTCGCCTCCGGCGGACCGCCCTGCCAATCCAGGGAGTCTATGTTGACGCCGACCGCGGCAATCCCGTTCGATCGAAGCCAGTCCAGCAGCGGCTGCGTCGCTACGAGCTGGGGAAACCGGAAGAGGGTAGGCGTCCCTCCGGCGGCCGATACTTTTGCGATGCCGTCCTTGATGTCGTCGATCGCATCGCGCTGGGCTTCCCCCGCAAGATTGGCATGATCGTTGGTATGTGAACCGACGACATGACCTTCCTCGATTTCCCGGCGGATCAGGTCAGGGTGATCCTGGGCGTTGACGCCAAGCGGGAAGAAGCTCGCCACAAGGCAATCGGCCTTCAATAGCTCCAACACACGGATTGTCGTTGCCGGATCAGGCCCGTCGTCGAAGGTGAGGACGACTTCATGATCGTGAAGCGGTGGAGCGGCGAAGCCCTGGGATGCATCTCCGACATTCTGGCCGGCAACCAACGTCACTTCGCGCAAGGGCTGGCCCGCCTTACAGTCCGCAAGCGCTGCCGGGCAGAACGCCAGCATCGCGCCTAACGCACCCGCGACCGATAGCCCTGCCCGAAACATCGAAATTCCCATGGGCGCCCACCGCGCCGCTGCCGCTAGAAAACTCGCACGCCGTGAGCGGGGCGCCAATTCGGCTCGCCGCGCAGGCGAGGCGCAAAGGCCAAGAGCACAGGCTGACATCAGGATCTTCCGATCAAAGTACGGAATCTGGGCAATGATCGCGGCGCCAATCATGCTGTGTGGCTTGGCGAGGCCGATGCGCCAATATCTCCAGCTCAACTCGGTCTCTTCCGATTGCGCAGGCACATTGCACGCGACATCGCGCCGCAAACTTCCTGTTGAAATTTTTTCTCACGATAGGTCTCGCATCCGACTCCGGAAACTTCGTGTTCAGTTTCTCGCGCCATTTTCTCCTCCATGGATCAACGTCGACTCGCGCGCCGATGAGCCGCCCGAGTCCAAGCAGAGACGCAGGAGTGCAGAATGCCTACCTCGAAATCGAAACCGATGATGAAGCCCTATCTGGCGTTCACCGCCCCAATGCCCGCAGTCGAACCCGCGATCGCGATGGCTGTTTCGCCCGTGCCGCCGGTCGCGATGAGGCCAGTCGCCATGAAGGCGGTCGCGAAGAAGCCCGCGATCCGGAAACCCGCCGGCAAGAAGCCGGCCGCCAAAGCCAAGACCTCGGCCCGCAAGCCGGCTGCCAAGAAAGGCACGAAGAAGGCGCCCGCGCTCAAGATGGCTGCAGCAGCCGTTAAGCGTCCGCCGATGATGCGCAAGTCGCGCAAGGCGCCGCGTAAGAAAAAGTAAGGACTTTTGGTTTTAGTGGAGTTCAGTAGCGTTAGTATGCGTACGGCCGGCGTCACCCTCGGGTTGCGCCGGCCTCTGCTTTTCTGGGTGCCAAACCTAGGGCCGGTTGACGAACACGAACCACAGCCCCGCTGCAGAGGCCGCCGTGATCGCAGCCCCGGTCAGCATCCAGCCCCAACCGCTGGTCCTCTCGACGATAACAGGCGGCGCAACCGGATCGCTTGCACGGGCAAGGGCGGCATCCAGCTTTTCCAGCGTTTCGGGCAGGCGGCGCAAGCGTGCGAGAGCTTCGCGCGCCGTCGCTATAGCGAGCTTGCGAATGCCTTCCGGACCAAACTCGCGCCTGCTCCAGCGGTCGACCACGGGCTTTGCGGCCTGCCAGATATTGTGAGACGGATCGATCGAGCGCGAGACGCCCTCAACCTGCACCATGGTTTTCTGCAGCAGGATAAGCTCTGGCCTGAGGTGCATGCCGAACTGGCGGGTGATGTCGAACAGCTGCAGAAGCACCCGCGCCATCGAAACTTCGGTCGCATCCTTGCCGAAGATCGGCTCCCCCACTGATCGCAGCGCCTGCGCGAACTCGTCCATCGAATGGTTGGCGGGAACATAGCCCGCCTCGAAATGGACTTCAGAGACGCGCTTGTAGTCCCGCTCAAGGAAGCCTTTCAGGATCTCGGCAAGGAACAGGCGTTCATCCGGCCCGATCCGGCCCATGATGCCGAAATCGACCAGCACAAGCCGGCCATCCGGGGCGAGGATCATGTTTCCTTCATGCAGGTCGGCATGGAAGAAGCCGTGGTCCAGCGCACAGGCCAAGAAGCCGCGCGTGATCCGGTTGGCGAGGTCAATCCGGTCCATCGCGCCGATGGCGCCGGGATCGGTCAGCGACCGCCCTTCGATCCATTCGGTCGTCAACACGCGTTGGCTGGTGCGCTCCCAGTCGACCTTGGGAGCGTAGACATAGTTGTCGAGCGCGGCGATCTCGGCGAATTCGGATGCAGCGCCCGCCTCGAACCGCAGGTCCATCTCGCGGGTCAACGACTGCGCCATGGTGTCGATGAAAGCGGCTGGCTCCATCCGCTTGACTTCCGGCGGGCCGTTCTTCTGGGCGGAGTAGGCTATGCGGCGCATCGCGCGCAGCTCCAGCTCCATCTTCCGTTCAATGCCGGGCCGAAGAATTTTTACCGCCTTCGCTCCCTGTGGGGTCTCCATCCTGTGGACCTGCGCGACGGATGCGGCTGCGACTGGGTCGCTGAGGTTCGGAAACAGCTTCGAAGCATTGTCGCCGAACTCCTCTCGCAGCGCTTTGATTGCTTGCGCCTTGGGGAAGGGCGGAATGGCGTCCTTGAGACGCGAGAGATCTGTCGCCGCCTCGACGCCGATGACGTCCGGCCGCGTCGCCATGAACTGGCCGAGCTTG
>DASZSI010000351.1:0-3156 GCA_035548775.1 Hyphomonadaceae bacterium | reverse complement strand
AGCCATCCTCCTGCGGCGCGCGGATGATGGGATAGCCCAGCGTCTTCACGAACGCGTACGCCTCGTCGATGTCTTCCCTGGATCGAGCGCGAAAACAGACATGGTGCAGGCCAACCCGCCGCTGCACAAAGCGTTCGCCCTCGTGCTCGGGCGCAGGCGGCGAGACCAGAACGCCGGTCCGCCCGCCTACGCAGTAGAAACCGCCATCCCCGTCCATCACCTGCTTCAGGCCAAGGAAGGGCAACAGCTTGCGATAGAACTCGCGCGAGCGGGCATAGCTGCCGGCCGTGATCTGGATATGCGCGATGCCGTTTATTTCCATAGGTCCCTCCCGTGCGCGCCGCCTCGACTCAACTTGGGACGGACATGGTTGACCTGCAACGTTCGGCGGACGATCTCTTCGTCATGACCATCTCATCCGGTTTCGTTGCCGCAGGGTTCGGGCCTGTCCGCGAGGCTTTCGAGCGCAATTTCGAGGACGGCCTGGAGCTAGGCGCCGGTTTCGCCGCTTACGTGGGCGATGAACTGGTGGTCGACCTGCAAGGCGGGCAAACCGATCGCAAGGGAGAAAAGGCCTGGGACGCGCGCACGCTGTGCCCGGTCTTTTCCACCACCAAGCCGATTGCGGCGCTGACAGTCGCGATGCTCGTCGAGCAGGGCAAGATCGACTACGACAAGCCGCTGGCGGATTACTGGCCCGAGTTCGCCGCCGAAGGCAAAGGCGTCTTCACCGTCGCCGAGGCGCTGTCTCACCAGGCCGGCGTGCCGGGCTTTCCCGATCCCATCGATCCCGATCTGTGGCTCGACCCACCCGCGCTTTCCGCTGCGCTGGCCAAACTCAAGCCGATGTGGGGGAAGGGCGAAGGATCGGGCTATCACCCTCTCACCTGGGGCTATATCGCCGGCGAGTTGGTGCGCCGCGTCGAAGGCCGTACGCTCGGTGCGATGCTGCGCGAGGATGTCTCGACGCCCCTCGACATCGATTTCTTCATCGGCACGCCGGAAAGCGAACATTCCCGGTGCGCCCAGATGATGAAACCGAAGGAGCCGACCAGGTTCGGCCCGATGAACCCCGCGCTGAAAGCCGCCTTCCTCACGCCGTGGTCGGCGCCCACGCGCGGCGGACCCGACTGGCGCAAGGCCGAAATTCCATCCGCCAACGGCCACGGAACGGCCGGCGCCGTGGCGCGCCTGTTCTCGGCCTACGCGCACAAGGGCCGCATCGGCGAAACGCGCCTCTTCTCGGCCGACACCTGGGAACAGCTGACGCGCGAGCGGGTCGAAGGCGAGGATCGCATCCTGCCGGGCCGGGTCTCGCTCGCCGCCGGCGTCATGCGCAACACCAGTTTCATCTATGGGCCCAACCCCAACACGCTGTGGCATTCCGGATGGGGCGGCTCAGGCGGCTTCGGCGATCCAGACCTCGGCGTCTCGGCGGCCTATGTGATGAACCGCCAGGGCTCGCACCTGCTGGAAGATGACCGGCGCAGCCGTATCATCAACGCGCTTTATTCCTGCCTCTAGGTTGCGCGCAGGAATTCCGGCGCCTCGCCTTCCTTCAACACCACCGCCGTAAGCGGTCCGCCAAAGCAGGCGCCGGTGTCGATATTGATGCGCCGGTCATCGACCTCGGGTTCATAGGTCTTCGGCGTGTGGCCGTGGATGACCAGCAGGTCCTTGAGTTCCTTCCTGTCCGGCCATGTCTCGGTTTTGAAGAAGCGGTCCGAGCGGGTCCACATATAGGTATGGTCGGACTCGTTCGGGAATGACGCTGGTTCGATGCCGGCGTGCACGAATACCAGATGCTGCTTTGGCGCCTGCAGGATCACCGGCCGCTTGCGCAGCCAGTCGATGTGCGCCTTTGGGATCGTCTCGCGCCATGCCTTGGTCGCCCTGGCCGGCGCGGCATAGCTGTCGCAGGTTTCCGACCCGCCCTGCGTCCACCACGTGCCGCCATCCTCCAGCGGCCCGTCATAGGCGGCGAGCATCATCTCCTCATGATTGCCCATCAGCGAGACAACCTCGACCACCGGATCGCGATCGAATTTCTTCTCCAGCGCCATCACCTGGTCGATCACGCCGCGGCTGTCAGGCCCCCGATCGACATAATCGCCCAGGTGGACGATTTTCGCCGCCCGGTTCTCGCGCGCGATACGGTCGAGGATAGCCGCATGCAGGTCGCGCAGCTTGCGCGCCTCGCCATGAATGTCTCCGATCGCGAAATAGAGGGGGCCGGCCATGCCGTGATCTCAACGCCGTTCAGCGTGAACGGTGGGCCGGTTTTGGGTCAGGATCAAGCGCCGAAGGCGTCAGGTATGGATCGACGCCAGTTTGGCCAGCACGGCCACACCGGCCTGGCCGCCTTCGCCGCGCACATCCTTGGCATGCAGCGCGACGAGCGCCGCAAGGTGAGCCTTGGCCACCATCAGCATTTTCTCATCGAGCGGATTGGCGCCCTTGCGCAGCGTCTCGATCAGCGCGCGCGCGATCTTGCCGAGCAGGGGATAGCCTAGCACGCCGGCAAGGCCCGCCATGTCGTGCATCGGGGCGTAGATCGTTTCCAGCTTTAGCGAGCCTGGCGCCGCCGCCGTCACGGTTTTCTGCAGGGTGTCGAGCTGGCCCTGGGTCTGCCGCCACCAATCAGCGCGCGCAGCTTCCCACTCGGGCGACTGGGTAGGATCCGCGGATGCGCTCATTATGCTGCCCTCAACCTTAAATCTACTACGCCCCCAACGGCGCCCCGAGCGCCGCTGTAAATCACACGCTAGGTTTCCCAGGCGTGAAGTGCGGGCGCCGCATTTTTCGCGTCAGCAAAAAAGACAGCGGGTTCAAAATTCGCGATCGAGTCTGGGCCCGATTCCTTAAGAACACCCTAGCCGCCGACGACAGAACCCACGGAAAACCTGCAATCTGGCGGTTAAAATTCGCCCTCGAACGTGTGGCGCCGGTCTTGCGAGATGTGTCCCGAATTCGCTGTTCGCGACTTCGCATGGCAAACCCTCACTCGCCGCCGCGCTTATGCGCGGCGGTTTTTTCTTGTGCGATGCGGCGTAAGCAGGGTTAGCGAAAGTCCAACCTCAGTCGGCCAGCGGGGCCAGGCGGCGCTCGGCCAGCCGGGCCGATACGGTAAACACGATCACGCCCAGCCAGATCAGG
>DASZSI010000350.1:0-11977 GCA_035548775.1 Hyphomonadaceae bacterium | reverse complement strand
CGAGCCGTTCGGACGGGCGCTGGTTGAGGCGATCATCCTGGGGACGCCGATCGTGGCGACGCGAGGGGCCGGTCACACGGAAATCATCGGCGCCTGGGGCGGCGGGCAGCTGGCCAACGGCGATGACAGCGCCGAGCACGTCGCGCACATGTGCCGCGAGACGCTGGCCAATGCCGGCCGCTACCGCCTGTCTCGCGCGCAACGCGAGCAGGTGGCGGTGGAGCTTTCGCCCGAGGCCTACGCGGTGAGGATGCTGCGCCTCTATGACCGCATCGCCCGGCGGCCGCACGAACAACACGCAACGCCGCCCGCCCAGCCCCTGCCGATCAATTGATCGGCTGAGAGGAAATACAAAATGCGACAGCAACTTCGCACCTGCGAAGGCGTTTCACACGCTTGTGGGCCAGACGCTCGTGGGACTGTAGATTGGGGGTTGCGATCGTGAAGATCGTTTCCTGTCGGCCGGCATGGATCACGACCTCGAACCGCTTCACCCACCTGTTTGCGGAGGCGGTGCAGGGTTCGGGCTGGCGGGTTCACGAATTTTCCTGGCGGCCGGATTCGCTGTTCGCGCCCAGGGTGATCCTGCTGCACTGGCCGGATGAGCTGTTCACGGCGCAGGGCGCGCTCGCCAACAGCAAGGTCTGGTTCAAACTCAACATGCTGGACGTCGCGCGGAAGATGTTCGGCGTGAAGCTGGTGTGGGTGGTGCATGAAACCGCGCCGCACGATGTGGGCCGCAAGGCGAAATGGTCGGTGCGCAAATTTCTCGGCCTGCTGGATGGCGCGATCTACCTGTCGCATGCGTCCAAGCGAGCGGCGGAGGCGGACATCCCGCTTCTGACAGACATTCCGGCGCTGGTGACGCGACATGGTGATTATCGCGCCGACATGCAGGCCGCGCCGGCGCCGCGGCGCGCGCCGGGCGACCGGCTGAACCTTGTCTATTTCGGACAGATCCGGCCCTACAAGAATCTCGACAGCCTGATCCTGGCGGCGCGGGGCCTGTCGCCGGAGGATGTGTGCATCCGGGTGATGGGCTGGTCGAAGGATGCGGCCTTCACGCAATCGCTGGTCGACCTGGCCCGGAAGGCGCCATCGGTTCAGCTGGATATCCGCGACGCCCTGGTGCCGCAGGGCGAAATTGAGGCGGCGCTGGACGAGAGCGACGGCGTGGTCCTGCCCTATCGCAAGATTCTCAACAGCGGAGCGGCGCTGTTCGCCCTGTCGCGCAATCGCCCCATCCTGGCGCCGAGACTCGGCACGCTGCCTGAATTGCAGCAAGAGGTCGGCAAGGAATGGGTGAGCCTTTACGACGAGGACGTGACCGAAGACAGCCTGCGTGGGTTTGCGGCGCGCTTGCGCAAGCCGCGCGAGGCGACCGCCGACCTGACGCAGTATGAATGGGCGCCGATCGGCGAGGCGATCGGCGGGTTCTTCGACCAGCTGGCGCGCGGTGAACAGCAGCGGTCGACGCTGCGCGACCTGAAGACGGAATCGGAGCCGCCGTGGCGCTGAAGAAGCTGGCCATCAGCGCGGCGGTGCTGTCCGTTTCGCGCGCAACACAGGCGGCCGCAAGTTTCCTGACGCTGCCGCTGCTGGCGCGCCTTCTGGCGCCCGAGCAGTTTGGACTTGTCGCCCTGGCGATGTCGTTCGTGCTTTTCACCATGGCGTTTGCGGACGCGGGCATGGGCCAGTCGCTGGTGCGAACCCCGCCCGAGCGGCGCGAGGTCTGGTCGAGCGCGTTCTGGATGATTGCCGCGCTTTCGGCGAGCCTCTCGGTGCTCCTGCTCGTCGTCGCGTATCCGGCCGCCTGGGTGTTCAACCAGCCGGACCTCGCGCCGGTGGTGATGGCGCTGGCGCCGCTGCCCTTGCTGCAGGGCATGTTGTCGCCGGTGATCGCGGATTTGCAGCAACGCGAGAAATTTCCGCAGCAGGCGCTGGCCGAGTTTTCAGGATCGGCATTCGGCATCGTCATGGCCATTGTCGTGGCGGTGAACGGCGGTGGAGCCTGGGCGCTGGTGGGCCAGCAGCTGGCGTACATAACCGTCAAGGCGGCGGTTCTGATCAGTTTCACGCGCTTTCGGCCGCAGTTCGTGCTGAGCTTGAAGGATCTCGACGCGCACATCCGGTTCGGCCGCGACACGGCGGGCTGGAGCCTGATCAACTTCGTGGCGCGCCAGGTCGACCCGCTGGTGATCGCCAAGATGATCGGCGCATCGGCGCTGGGTCTTTATTCGATGGCGTACCGACTGATGAGCCTGCCGAGCTACATGTTCGGCGGGCCGATCCAGAACACGCTCTACACGCGCATGGTGCGGCTGAGGGATGACGTGCCTGCCCTGCGCTCTCTCGTCCTGATCGCCTCGCGCGCGATGGCGAGCTTCCTGTTTCCGCCGATGGCTATGCTCGCCGTGACGGCGACGCCATTCATAAAAGTGTTCCTGTCAGAGCGCTGGATGCCGATGGCGCCGCTGCTGGCGGCGATGGCGCCCGTGGGCGGGTTGTTCGCGGTGCTTGGGCTGAACGGCCCCCTGCTGATGGCGACGGGGCGCACGGACCTTCGGCTCAAGCTGTCGTACGAGTACACGGCGATCTGGATCGTGGCGGTGCTGGCGCTGGCGACGCAAGGCATCACAGCCGTCGCGATCGGGTATTCGGTTGTGTTCCTCGCCTACACGCCGCGCCTGCTGCAATTGTTCCTGCAGCCGATCGACGGCGGCGTCCGGGAATACCTGCGCGCGATTTCTGTTCCGACGCTGGTGTCGGCCGGTCTTGTGCTGGCGCATCTGGCCGCGACTGCGGTGCTTCCGCCGCTGGCGCCCTGGGTGGAGATGGGGCTGGCGGTGAGCGAGGTGCTGATCGGCTATGGCCTGATCGCCTGGGCGCTGCATGGACGGCTCAACCAGGATATTCGCACGCTGCGCTCGGTCCTGCGCTCGCGCGAGACGCCGGCCGAAGCGCAGGCGGAGGCGGCATTCGCAACACAACGTATCGTCGCGCCGGCCGCATCGCGGCCGCTGCAGGAACAGGAGGGTTGAGATGACCCCATCGGTTTCGTCCGCCGTCGCCAAGCTGCGCTCGCTGCGCCTGGTCGACATGCGCCGGCTGAACCGCCTGCCGGAGCAGGCGCATCTGGAGAGGCTGCTGAAGCACCTCGAAGTCGACTGCGTGTTCGACGTCGGCGCCAACACCGGACAGTACGCAACCATGCTGCGCCGGCAGGCGCACTTCAAAGGGCGGATCGTTTCGTTCGAACCGATCCCGTCGGCCGCCGTGGAAGTGGCGCGCAAGGCGGAGCATGATCCCTTGTGGACCGTGGAACAGGTCGCACTGGCGGATACGTCGGGCTCGCGCACCTTCCACGTGATGGCGGGATCGGAGTTTTCATCCCTGTCCAAGCCGAGGCATGACGAGGTGGGACTGTTCACGGCGCTCAACCGGCCGGCGCAGACGATCACGGTGATGACGCAGAAGCTGGCCGACATCTTCCCGCGCCTGCAGGCGCAGTTCGGCTTTCGCCGGCCCTTCCTGAAGCTGGACACGCAGGGGTTCGATCCGCAGGTGCTGCGCGGGGCGGAGGGACTGCTGCAGTATTTCGTGGGGTTCCAGAGCGAGCTGGCGATCCGGCGCATCTATGAGGACTCGGTCGACTATCGCGAGGTGCTGACCTTCTACGAGTCGCTGGGCTTCGACCTGTCGGCGCTGGTGCCGAACAATGCGGGGCACTTTCCCGCGCTGGTGGAAATCGACTGCATCATGGTGCGGCGAGACCTGATGGCGCCTGCGCTGAAGGCGCGCGCTCGCGATGACGCAGGCGCAACGAAACCGAGCGAGGCGAGAGCGTGATCGAACGCAGGGGACGGGCGTGGTCACTAATCCGGCATTGTGGCTTTCGTCCCACTACCCGGCGCCGAGGCGCGGAATAGTTCATGTCCTGATTGTAAGAGTGTTGGGGACCTACGCCGTAACGCCCTTGCTCGAGGATGACCGAGGAAAGCGGTTAGCACCCGATGCCGCATGAAGCAGCGATTCCGGAGAGACGGCAGGACGCACGGCCGAAAACCGGGGAGGAGACGCGGGAAAAGGTGAAACCGCTGACCGCCGCCATTGCGCCGAGCCACACGATCTTCGACGAAGACTGGTGGCTGGAGGCGGCCGCGCCCGGCGCCTGGGGCCGGGTCAAGACGCTGTGGGACGGCCAGGTGGTCGGCGAGATGGCGTTCCACGTGCGCAAGCGCTGGGGCCTGACCTACATCCAGATGCCGCATCTTACGCGGACGATGAGCCCGCGACTGTCGCCGCCGCCGGCGAAGCAGGCGACGCGCGAGCTGCACTATCTGGAGATCGTCGGCGAACTGCTGAAAAGCCTGCCGAGGCACGACCGGTTCGAACGGTCGCTTAATCCGGGATGCCCGAGCGTGCCGGGCTTCGTGCACGCCAACCTGCCCGTCACGCACATGTTCACCTTCCGCTCCCAGCCCGGAGATGAACCGGAAGGCATGCTGAAAGCGGCGCACCAGGAGGCCAGGCGCGCGATCACCAAGGCGCAGCGGGAATGTGCAACCGATCGCTCTATGGATCTGGATCGCTTCATCCGGCTGCACAGGCAGGCCTATGGCGAGGCGAGCCTGGTCGACTACGGGGTGCTGCAGCGGTTGTTCGAGGCCGCAGCGGCGCGCGAACAGGTCGAGATCATCTTTGCGACGCTCGACACGGCGGGCGGCAAACGTCGCGACACCGCGGCGATGATCGTGATCTGGGACCAGCAGGCGGCTTACACCTGGCTGCTGGCGCGCGACGGGGTGAAGAACTATGTCGGCGCATCGAGCCTTCTTACTTTCGAGGCGATGCGTACGGCGCAGCGGCTGGGCCGTGTGCTCGATCTCGACGGCTATATCCGGCCGGAGGTCGGCGCCTTCCTGATGAAGTTCGGCCTGCAGCCGGTGGTGCGGCCCTATGTCAACAGTTCGAGCCGCACCTGGCAGATCATGCGCGCAGCGACGACGCTGGCGCGCCAGAACCGTCCGGACCGGCATTTCCGCGTCACCTGAGGCGCGGCCAGCGTGAAATCTCAGCAAGGTGGACGCTTCCGGTGTGTCCGCCGCTCCGTCGGAGGAAGAACGAACTGCTCGACGGAAGCGTCCGGCCTTTGAACGCAGCGGGATTCAAGCTGTTCCGGCCGCGCGTCCGGCCCGAACGCGCCGACCTGTCTCAAGTTAAGGCCGTGCCGCCTGCGGCGATGTTTGCCGGAACAGCAGCTGACGCTTGAACGTTCATGAACACGACGGGGCAAAGCGCGGGGACTAGTACGCTTTCTTTGGAGACCTCTCGTGACGCTCAAGAGCATGACTGCCATCGCTGCTGCGCTCGCATTCGGCGCGGCCGGCCTCGCCGCCTGCGGCGACAATTCGAAGACCACCGCCGACAACGCTACCTCAGCCTCGCCGAACGCCGGCATGACCTCGACGGGTGAAGCGCCCAAGGCAACCACGCAGAACACTGCCGCGCCCGACCAGGGATCGATCGACTTCGTGCAGAAGGCCGCCCTGGGCGACATGTACGAGATCGAATCCTCGAAGCTCGCGCTGACCAAGTCGTCCTCGAAGGGCATCAAGGACTTCGCGCAGATGATGATCGACGCGCACACCGCCACCACGGCGGCGCTGACGCCGATCGCGGCCAAGCTGACGATCAACCCGCCGACGCAGCTGGACAATGACGGCCAGGGCAAGATCGACGACCTCACCAAGGCGTCGGCCAAGGACTTCGACAAGAAATATCTCGATCAGCAGACCTCGGCTCACCAAGCGGCGCTCGACCTGATGAAGAGCGAGGCTGACAATGGCCAGGATGCCGACCTGAAGGCGTTCGCTGCGGCGACGATGCCGAAGGTGCAGGAGCACCTTGACCACGTGAAATCGCTCGACAAGAGCGGTGCGGACGACGCCAAGAAGAGCTGATCCAGCCTGAAGACGGACAGCGGCTGCGAGGAAACTCGCAGCCGTTTTCTTTTGGGTCAGGCGTTGGTTGAGGCGTCCGCGCCCTTGCCACGCCAGTGGGCGAGGACGCGCTGGGCGCCGACCGGTCCGAAGCGGAGGAGATAGGGGGCGAGCATCAAATGATGTTTAGCGGCGAAGATGGAATCCTGCTCGGTGAGATACCGGATGCCGAGCACCGGCATGGGCGCGCGCATGGGACGGAAATCGGGATTCCACAGGCCGCCGGCGTCCGAATTGGGGTGAAAGAACGCCATCATGCGGAAGCGGGCGAGCGTGTAGTATTTGTGGCGCTTGTCGATGCGGCGAAGCATGGCGAGGCCGTGCTCCGTGGCGCAGTTCGGAAAGCCATAGACAATGGTGCGCAGCCTTTCCTTGCCCCTGGGCGCCGGCATGCGCTCCAGCTCGGCGAAGCTGCCGCGCATCATGGCGAACACCTCGTCTTCATCCTGCGGGCGCAGTTCGCTGACGCCGATGCGCAGCGTCTCGAGGCGCGAGGCCTGCTTGAGGAAGGGGCAGACCGCGCCGGACCGGCCCAGGTCGGCATGGCCGCTCATCGGAGAGCGCGCCATCCAATCGGCCAGAACCGCAAGGGAGTGGTCCGGCGCGGAGGTCCGCGCCTCCTCGAAGGTGAACAGGCGGTGGGTCAACGTTTCTCCCAGTCGCTTTCGCGCATCCCGAAGGAAGAGAATTATGACGAAGAGGACATGAGGCGAGCCGGAAACACGTCAAACGACATAGCCAGCCGGGAACTTGGTCCTAGTTTACGAGACGGATGCGGAATCTCGTTTCGTTGCAATACCTGCGCGCGCTCGCGGCGCTGGGCGTGCTGGTCTTCCATGCGGCCGACCGGCGGGGCGTGCATCTGTTCGATCTGGGCCAGATGGGCGTCGACCTGTTCTTCGTCATCAGCGGCTTCGTGATGTGGCTGACATCCGAGCGAGTCGAGCGGACGCCCGGCCAGTTCTTCGCGGAGCGCATCGCGCGGATTGCGCCGACCTACTGGCTGGCGACCCTGCTCGTGCTGGGGCTGTGGACTGCGGGCGTGCGGCAGGGGCTCACCCATCCCGAGCTGATGCACACGCTGAAATCCTTCCTGTTCATCCCGGCGCAATATCCCGGCAAGGAAGCGATCTATCCGCTGCTGATCCCGGGCTGGACGCTGAACTATGAGATGTTCTTCTATGCCCTGTTTGCGCTGTCGCTTGGGCTGGAAAAAAGGCTGCGCCTTACCGTGATGACGGCGGTTCTGTGCGGGCTGGCCGCCTACGGCGGGCTGTCGAAGCCAGAGGGCGCCATCGCGGTCACTTACACCAACCCGATCCTGCTTGAATTCCTCGCCGGCATGTGGATCGCGGCGGCGTGGACGCGATGGACGAAGCCTTCGGCCATGGTCGCCCTTGGCGTAATGGCGCTTGGCGTCGCGCTCGTCCCCACCCTGTCGAACATGTGGCCGGGAGCTCCGCGCCTGTTGATGTGGGGGTTGCCGGCAGGGCTGATCGTTCTCGGCGCGGTCCTGTTCGAGCGCGGCGCGAAGGTCGCCAGCCTGCCCTGGCTCCTGCTGCTTGGCGATGCGTCGTACTCGATCTACCTGTGGCACTTCCCGAGCAATCCGATCTGGGACCGGATAGCGCATGCCTTGCATGCGCCTGAGCCGGTCGCCATCAGCGCCATGATCGCCGGCGGGGTTGGCCTGGGGCTTGCTATGTACACGCTCGTGGAACTTCCCGCGAGGCGGGCCTCGCGAACATGGCTCAACGTGTTGTGGGCCTCAAAGAAAGTCGCCACAGGTTCGCCCGCCAGCGGCGGCTGATGGTTCAGGTACGGCGTAAAGCCCAGCATCCATGGGCGCATTGGCTGCGGACTTGCTCTGGTTATATCGGCGCAATTTCGAGCGTACGGCACACGCCGACTTAGGCTGAGCGTGCGAAAAACGACGCCACACAGGGAGCGTCGTATGTTCTGGAAACGCAAGCCTGCAACGCCGCCCGCGGTTGCCGCCGACCGTCTCGCAGCGGTCGTGTCGAAGCCCGCCCCGACCGAGTATGCCGGCGAGGGCGACAGGAATGCGCGGCGTCCCCGCGCAACCGTGTTCAAGCAGGCCGTCGCGATCCTGCCGCATGGCGAGAAGGTTCCCGTGGTCATCAAGAACCTGAGCGTCAGCGGCCTGCGGGTGGAGTTCTTCCAGAACCGCACGCTGGGCGGGCGTGTGATGATCGAGGAGCCCAGCCTGCCGATCCAGAAATGGGCGGACGTGGTTTGGGAGGGCGATGGCGCGGGCGGGCTGAAGTTCGATCCGCCAAAACCGCCAGCGAAAACAGGACGAGAATAGAAAGCATTCCCGTCGTTCATTACCGACTGCACCCCAAATCAAGCGCCCGCAACCTTGGGACGGGCGACGCGTTTCCCCTTGATCATCCTCGAAAGGAGACACGCTGTATGATCGAGGCATCCCAAATCCGCGAGCACATGGAAGTCGTCGGCTCGAACAACGAGCATCTTGGAAAGGTCGACGAAGTCATGGGCAGCGACATCAAGCTCACCAAGTCGATGGGCATGGGCCATCACCACCTGATCCCGCTGACCTGGGTGGCGCGAGTAGATGACAAGGTTCGGCTGAACCTTACGACCGACCAGGCAAAGAAAAGCTGGCGCGAACTGCACTAGCGAACTGACATTGTCTAACGGCAGGAGCGGCCCAGGGGCCGCTCTTTCCATATCCGGCGTGCTGTAACGACGACGCGCATCGACCGTCTGGATTGACTGTAAACTTGGCCGCTGGTCTCCTCCGGCAAAACAGGCGGGAGGAATGCAATGGACATGTCGCGGAGACTTTTGCTGGCGTCGGGAGCGACGCTGCTGATGCCCCTGCCCGCGTTTGGACAGGCCGGGCCGGTGGTCGAGACGGCTTACGGCAAGGTGCGCGGAATTTCGACTGACGGCGTCCACGTCTTCAAGGCGATCCCGTATGGCGACACGACGACCGGCGCCAATCGCTTCATGCCGCCCCAACCGCCCAAGCCATGGACCGGCGTGAAGGATTGTCTCGCCTACGGTCCGATGACGCCGCAGGGCAACGGAACGCCGGAGACGCCGGGCCCGAGCAAGTACACCCGGCTTTATGCCGGGCGGCCCGAGCAGCAGAGCGAGGATTGCCTGATCCTCAATGTGTGGACACCGGCGCTGGATAACGGCAAGCGGCCGGTGTTCTTCTGGATCCATGGCGGAGGTTTCTCGACCGGCTCAGGCTCCTCGCCCTGGTATGACGGCACCAATGTCGCGAGGAAGCAGAATGTGGTTGTGGTGACGATCAACCACCGGCTCAACGTGTTCGGCTATGCGCATCTGGGCGCGTTCAGTTCGAAGTATGCGGACTCCTCCAACAACGGCACGCTGGACTGCATCGCGGCGCTGAAATGGGTTAAGGAGAACATCTCGCGCTTTGGCGGCGATCCCTCGCGCGTCATGGTGCACGGACAGTCGGGCGGCGGACGCAAGACGACGATGGTGCTTTCCACGACGCCGGCACAGGGACTCTACAGTCGCGCCGTCATTCAGTCCGGCTCGCAGCTGCGGGTCGATACGCCGGAGACGGGCGAGAGGAAGGCGCGGGCGCTGCTGGCGGCGCTGAACATCGATCCCAAGGAGGTCGACAAGATCCAGCAAGTCCCCCTGGCTGACATCCAGAAGGTGCAGGGCAAGGCGGCGGGTACGGGCGCGCAATGGATGCCGGTGATCAACACGCCCTCGCTGCCGGACCATCCGTTCAACGGCAAGGCGCCGGCGATGTCACACGACATACCGGTGATGGTGGGCACCTGCCGCACCGAACAGGCCGGCTTCATGGCCGTCGACGAGGCGATGGATCACCTGACGGACGACCAGCTGAAGCAAAGGCTGGAAGCCGTGCAGAAGGGCCAGTCGGACGCCCTGCTGGCGATGTATCGCAGGCTCTATCCCAAGGCGGGGAACCCCGAGATCCTCTACATGGCGGCGACCGATCGGGGGTATTTCCTCGACTCGACAATCCTTGCAGGCATCCGCGCCGACGCCGGCGGCGGCAAGACGTGGATGTACAATTTCTATCGCGAGACGCCGGTGGATGGCGGGCGCTACTTCGCGCCGCACGCGGAGGAGATTCCGTTCGTCTTCGACAGCCTTGCGAAGGGCGCGACCATTGCCGGGCCGGTGACGCCGGAATCGCAACACCTGGCCGACCAGGTTTCAGCGTTGTGGGCGAGCTTTGCGCGTGACGGCGCGCCATCGGCCAAGGGCATTCCGGCCTGGACGCCCTACAATTCCAAGACGCGGCCGACGCTGGTCATCAATGACGTGAGCCACATGGAAAACGATCCGCGGTCCGAGCAGCGCAAGACCATGCTGGCGTTTGGCTCGCAGCAGGAGGCCTACGGCCGGGCCTGAGCCTATTTCGGCTTTGTCACGCCGGAGAGGATGCGGAGCGTCCTTTCGACCTGGGTGAGGCGGTCGATCGGCGCCTCGATGGATTTTTCCAGGAGCAGGCGTTCACCCTTGGCGATGAGGCCCGCGGCCTTGGCATGTTTGCCGCCGCCATTTCGCGGGCTGAAGGCAATGGCTGCGGGGCCGGCGTCGACGCGGCCGATATTGGCCTGACGCGCCATGATGCGGGCGTTGGCGAGACGCAACAGGATGCGCGCCTCGGACGGCTCGGCGCCGAAGCGGTCGACGAGTTCCTCCTCGAACGCATCGAGTTCGGCGCGCGAGGTAAGACGCGCCAAACGAAGATAGAGCGACAGGCGGGTGTCGGTTTCGGGAATCCAGTCCGGAGGCAGGTGGCCGCCGAGCCCGACATTGATGACCGGCGTCCAGCGTTCGATCGTTTCGCCCTGCGCTTCGCGCACGGCGCGTTCCAGCAGGTGCTGGTAGAGGTCGATGCCGATCAGCTTCATGTGGCCGCTCTGGGCCTCGCCCACGAGGTCGCCGGCGCCGCGGATGTCGAGGTCGCGGGCGCTGATCGCAAAGCCGGCGCCGAGGCGGTCGAGCGCTTCCAGCGTGCGCAGGCGCTTCTTGGTGGCGAGCGACAGGGACGCGCCGGGCTGGGTGGTGAGCAGGATCTGGCCGCGCCGGTTGCCCCTGCCCACGCGACCGCGCAGCTGGTGCAGCTGGGCGAGGCCGAAGCGATCCGCGCGCCAGACAATCATGGTGTTGGCGCGCGGCACGTCGAGGCCAGCCTCGATGATGTTGGTCGCGAGCAGGATGTCGCCGTGGCCGGAGGCGAAGCCGACCATCGATTCATCGATCTGGCCCGGCGGCATCTCGCCATGCGCCATCAGCATGGACAGTTCGGGAATCAGGCGCTCGAGGCGCTGGGACAGCGCGCCGAGATCCTCGATCCGCGGCACAACGACGAAGCTTTGCCCGCCTCGCTCCTTCTCGCGCAGCAGCGCTGCACGCGCGCGGCCATCGTCGAACACGCCGGTTTCGGTGCGGATCGGCTGGCGCCGGGCGGGCGGCGTGGCGATGACCGACATCTGCTTGAGGCCGAGCAACGCATTCTGGAGCGTGCGCGGGATCGGCGTCGCGGTGAGGCTGAGCACGTGACCCTTCACGGCGAGGTTGCGCAGCGTGGTCTTGTCCGCCGTGCCGAAGCGCTGTTCCTCGTCGATCACGACGAGGGCGAGGTTCTTGTATTTCACGTCCTTGGTCGCGACCGCGCCGGTGCCGATGACGACCAGGATCGAGCCGTCGGCGAGCCCTTCCTTGACCGCGATGCGTTCGGAGGCGGTGGCGAGGCGCGAGAGCATGGCGACCTTGACGCCGACGCGCTCGAACCGGTGCCGGAAGGTCTCGTAATGCTGGCGCACGAGCACCGTGGTTGGCGCCGCAATGACGACCTGCTTGCCGCTGAGCGCGGCGAAGGCCGCTGCGCGGAGGGCGACTTCGGTCTTGCCGTAGCCCACATCACCGATCACCAGCCGGTCCATCGGCTTGCCGGAGGC
>DASZSI010000349.1:0-5797 GCA_035548775.1 Hyphomonadaceae bacterium | reverse complement strand
AGGCCGTGACGTTCCCGCTGCGGGACAAGTCGGCCCAGTTCAAGAACATCTCCTACACCAAGGACGTCGCGCCGATCATCGAGGCCAAGTGCGTCACCTGCCACGAGAAGGGCGGCATCGCCCCCTTCGCCATGGACTCCTATGAAGTCGTGAAGGGCTTTGCGCCGACGATCCGCGAGACGATCCGCACCCAGCGCATGCCCCCCTACTTCGCCGATCCGCATATCGGCAGCTTCAAGAACAATCAGGGCATGACCTCGGCCCAGGCGACCACGCTGGTGCACTGGCTCGAAGCGGGCGCTCCGCGGGGCTCGGGCGAGGACGTCCTGAAAACCCAGGCCAAGACCGCTCCGGAATGGCCGGCCGAGCTCGGCACGCCCGACGTGATCGTCGACCTGCCGGCGTTCAACGTGCCCGCCACCGGCATCGTGCAGTACCAGAACCAGCGCGTGGACAACCCGTTCACCAAGGACACCTGGCTGCGCGCGATCGCCATCAAGCCGGGCAACCTCTCGGTCCTGCACCACGTCGTCTCGAACCAGATCCCTGATCCGAAACTGCCGCGCTCGGCGATCCCGGCCGGCTCGGTCGGCTCCTACACCCCCGGAGCGCAGCCGCAGATCATCGCGGACGGCGCGGGCGCCCCGGTTCCTGCCGGCGGCAAGCTGATGTTCCAGATGCACTACACGACGACGGGCAAGGCGGTGACCGACCAGACCAAGGTCGGCTTCTACACGCTGAAAGTCCCGCCGAAATACATCAAGCGGTCCACCGTCATCGGCGACTTCGGCATGATGATTCCGAAGGGCGAAGCGCGCCACACCGAGATCGCGTACCAGACCTTCCCGGCCGACGCCTACATCTACACGCTGTATCCGCACGCCCACTATCGCGGCTACCATGTCGAGCTGAAGGCCAAGACGCCGGACGGCAAGGAAACCATGCTGCTGTCGCTGCCGAAATACGACTTCAACTGGCAGCGCGACTACGATCCCGAGCAGCCCATCCTCGTGAAGGCCGGCACCAAGCTGATCGCCACCTGGGTGTTCGACAACTCGCCGAACAACCGGGCTCTGCACAAGGAAGCGAAGGACACCGACGGCAACCCGATCGCGTCCTACGATGTCGATGTGCGCACCGGCGAACAGACCTACCAGGAGATGATGTATTTCCGGGTGAACTATCGCTGGGCGGACGAGACCACCGACAACATCCGCAACGACCTGCAGCAGAAACTGCAGGCCTCGATGAGCTTCGGCATGTATGACGACAACGCCGACGATCTCCTGCAGAAGGATGAACTGGTCGGCCCGCTGGCGCCGCTCAAGGCCCGCTTCGACCAACTCGACCTCGACCACAATGGCGGTCTCGACGCGAAGGAATTCGCGGCCGGCAACACCATGCCGTCCGGCTTCCGCGGCGGCCGTCCGGACGACGTGCCCGACCTCTAGACCCGGGCAGGATTTCGAACGCCAAAGGCCGGAGCGAAAGCTCCGGCCTTTTTCTTTCGAGACGGCGAGGCTTTCACCGTCTAGCACGATAGGGCTTCGCCCAGCCCAAGGAGACCTGATGACACGCATCATGTCCGTGCCCGCCGCCCTGCTCGCCCTGGCAGGCTGCTCCACGCCATCCGCGAAACTCGCCGCTTCTGAATCCCCTGGAAAGGCCGCGCCCGCGCCGCCGGGACACGTCATGCGGGGTCCGCTTGCCGTCGGCGTCTCGCCCGATGCGCCGAAAGACCCGATCGGCATCCTGCTCGGATGGGGGCCAGCCGAAACGATCGAGAACTTCAAGCATCTCGACCGGTTCTTCCCCGTGCGCACCGTCCGGCGCGGGCCGCATGTGCAGGACCTCCCGGCTGGCGATCCCATCGATCCGATGGTGACGGTCCAGGTCATCGCGGACGGGCGCCTGAAGGACACCGACCGCAAGGTGGCCATCGACCAGCTGATGCACGACAGCCGCATCACCGGCCTCATCGTCCTGCATCACGGCCGCGTGGTGCTGGAGCGCTATGCCTTCGGCCGCACGGCGCAGGATCGCTGGACGTCCAACTCCATCGCCAAGTCCTTCACTTCAACCCTGGTCGGCGCCGCCATCAAGGATGGCCTGATCGGCTCGCTGGAGGATCCGATCACCCGCTACCTTCCCGAACTCGGCCCCGTGCCCGCATTCGACGGCGTCACCCTGCGCCACCTTCTGATCATGAGCTCGGGCCTCAAGTTCAACGAGGACTATTACGATCTCACATCGGACGTCGCGCTGTATGGCGGCGGCGAGGCGATCAATGGCCGCTCGCCCATCATCGCCTACGCCATGAAGCTCGTACGCGCGCATCCGCCGGGCGCGGTCGAGGACTACCAGACCATCAACACCGATCTCGTCACCCTTGCACTGTCGCGCGTGCTCAAGCCCAGCGGGCGCACGGTGTCGGACTATCTCTCCGAAAAGATCTGGCGGCCCGCTGGCATGGAAGCGGACGGCAACTGGCTGCTCGAGAAAACGGGAGTCGAGCGCGGGGGGTGCTGCATCTCGATGCGGCTGCGCGACTTTGCGCGCTTCGGCCTGTTCATCGCCTCCGGCAAGGCGGATGCCGAACTGCCGCCGGGCTGGATCAGGATGGCCAGCACGCCGGTCTGGCCATTCGGGCCGATACAGGCCGGCTACGGCCTCGGATGGTGGGTGCGTCCGGACGACAGCTATGAAGGCCAAGGCGGCCTCGGCCAGTCCGTCACGATCTATCCTAAGGACGACCTCGTCGTCGCCATCAACTCCGCCGGCCTCGATCCGGGCGGCATCGGCGCGCCCCGCTGGTGGCTCCTGAAGGCGATCGACGACGCAGTCGCGGGCCGCCCTGATCACAACACCGGGGCGAACGAGCGGTCCGACCTCGACAGGCGCGCAAGCCCGTAATCCGAGGTGTTTTCGCGCGGATGGCCGCCGGCATTGACGCCCGAGGCCGACCGGGGCAATAAGCGCCCCTCGCCTTGTCAGCGAGACTTCTGGACGTTTCCAGGCTGGAATTGGGCGGTTAGCTCAGCGGTAGAGCACTACCTTGACATGGTAGGGGCCACAGGTTCGATCCCTGTACCGCCCACCAGCTTTGAAGCGGCGAGACCTGCATTTGAAATCCGATATGATAGACTGACATCGCGATCGGAGCGTTCGCTCCGGCGCAGGCCTTTCGTTGGGGGAGGCGTGAATGGTCAGGTTCGGGCTGGCTCTCGCCGCGCTGGCAATCTGCTCGACAGTGGTTGGAACTATGTGGGCGCAGCCGCCGCACGATGGCTGGCCGGACAAAGACGCGTCTGGCCGCGAAGCGCCCATGACGTTCAACGAGTTCCACGGAGGCCAGCTCAACTACGACCGCATCGTCGAGGCGCTTACGGGGGCTGGCTGCACCCGGGAAGAGACGACTATCTTTGTCAGGTTCGACTGCGCGGTTGCTCCCAGTCACTGGTACCTCACGCGCCCCGACAAGGTTGAACATCCCGGAGTTGCAGTTGCGGCCAGCGATGAAAAAGGCGGTGTTCCGGCTGTGAGCCACCTTCGCATGCTGATGCCTTTCAGCCTGCACCCCGAACGGCCATCGGCTGAGCGGCAGGAAGCATTTGCGGTCTGGGCCGAAGGCCTACCACTCCATCCGAAAAATCCAGCTGCTTCCGACGCCGGCCGCATTGACTGGGACGCTGTCCTCAAGGACGCGCCGCTGACCAATTCTCAAATGAGAGAGATGACGCTGACTTTCGAGGAAGTCACCGCGAAGCTGGAAAACGCCAGCGATTGCAAAAGAGACCTCGCCGATACCTATGTCCGGTTTGAGTGCGCGCGGAGCAAGACGCGCTGGTATCTCACGCGCGAAGGCCAACCCGCACATCGCGCTCTAGCGCTGATGTTTTCAACCCCGCATCGTGGCGGCGTGGAGAACTCCTACATCCTCGGCATGCCGAGAAGTTTCCCCGAGAACCCGAAGACCGGGCGCGCGATGGGAGGCGGCACACCCGCCGTGATGGCATGGATCGCCACGCTGCCGGACGGCAACAATATCTCGTTTGGCAATCAGCTGCCTCAGTTGGGCTTTAGTCTCGAAGACGCGCCGTTGTCGGAAGTCGACCTCTACAGTCTCGGCCGTGATGCAATGATCCAGAAACTCACGGCGCCCGAATGCCGGCAAAGGGAGACAGGCGAGTACGTGCTGTTCAGCTGCAGGGACAGCAAATTGCTTTTCGTTCTGTCGTCGCCGGCGGCAAGCGTTTCCGGAATGCAGATCGCGATGCCGGACGCCTCAGGGCAAAATGTGCATATGCTGTGGACTAGGCAGTTCTTTGGCCCGGAGCAATTCAATGACCCCGGAGGCGCGGCTTTCCGGAGTTGGACACGCGGCCTGACTTATCTGTCCTGGCCCAAATTGCGCTCGTTGTTTTGAGTGCGAGCCACGCCGTGTCGATCAACGACCGTTGCTCGGGCGCCCCCTAAGCCGCCATCACGCGTTCAACCTCGTCCACCAGTTCGCGGAGGTGGAAGGGCTTGGAGAGAACCTTGGCCCCAGCCGGAGCTGGGCCGCCCGACGATAGAGCCACACCCGCGAAGCCGGTGATGAAGACGATCTTCATGGCGGGGTCGAGTTCGGCGCCGCGGCGGGCGAGTTCGATGCCGTCGAGACCCGGCATCACGATGTCGGTCAGGAGAAGGTCGAACACTTCCCGCTCCAGGGCCTTCAGGGCCGTGCGGCCCTCGTCGAAATCCTTCACGGCATGGCCGGCGCGCTTCAGCGCGTTGACGAGAAAGCCCCTGAGGCTGTCATCGTCTTCAGCAAGCAGAATCTTGGCCATGGCGTCGTAGACCTCGCCCCCGAGGGATTAACGCTACGATTTGTGATGTGTCGTGGTAAAGCCGGGATGAAGAGACGCGCTTGACCCGGACGCAGTGTCCGAAAATATGGGCGAATGTTCCCCGGCCTGATGATTTTCGCCGATCCCGGGTCCCGCGACCCGATTTCGCCTGCTTCCGGCCCGCCCGGACAGGAACGCACGGGGTTTTCATTTTCGATCGACGAGCCGGTTTCGGTGGTTTCGCCGGCGGTTTTCGCCTCCCCCCACTCGGGAAGGCTTTATCCCAAAGGGTTTCTGGAGACTTGTTCCGCTTCCATGATGGACTTGCGGCGGATCGAGGATGCCTATGTCGACCGCCTGCTGTCGGATGTTCACCTGTCCGGGGCGCCGGTGATCTGCGGCCTGGTGGCGCGGGCTTGCGTGGACCTCAACCGGGCCGAGTCCGAAATGGACCCCCTGATGTTCGAGGATCCTTCCCCGGCCTGGTTCGCCCAGCGCTCCCCCCGGGTCGATGCCGGACTAGGCTGTATCCCCCGTTTCGCCTTCAACGGCGCCCCGATCTACGCCCGCAAGCTCACCCGGCGGGAAGCCGACCTGCGGTTGGACCAGGTTTACCGGCCTTATCACCGGGCGCTGGAAGCCCTGATGCGCCGGGCCCAGGCCATGTTCGGCCAGTCCTGGCTGATCGATTGCCACTCCATGCCGGCCGAAACCGAAGCAACCGCCCGTTCCCCGGATATCGTCATCGGGGACCGGTTTGGCGCATCCTGCTCCCCGGGCCTTGCTGACCAGGTCGAGGCGCTGTTCCGGGCGAAAGGCTATACGACGGCCAGAAACACCCCTTACGCAGGTGGTTACGCCACTCTGGCCCATGGCGCCCCGTCGCTCGGACGTCATGCGCTCCAGATCGAGGTGCGTCGGCGGCTTTACCTTGATGAAGTCAGCGTCGAGCCCCACGAGGGTTT
>DASZSI010000348.1:0-11068 GCA_035548775.1 Hyphomonadaceae bacterium | reverse complement strand
GGGCCTGACCGGCGTCGTTCGTGTCTGGCCTGTGGCCGTGGGCGACAAGGGCCGTGCCGCCTTCCTCGGCCCCATCGCCGTGGCCGAGCGCCGCCGGGGCAACGGGGTCGCGTTCAAGTTGATGGAGCGCGCAATCGGTGTTTGCCGCGAGCAGGGCTACGCCGCTGTCATCCTGGTCGGCGATCACGATTACTACGAGCGTTTCGGCTTCAAACAGGCAGGCGCCGGCCGCTTCCAGCTTCCCGGCCCAGTCGACCAGCATCGCATCCTTATCCGCGACCTGTCGGACCGGGCAGCGAAACTCAAGGGCGCGTTGGCTGTTCCGCGCGGGACGTAATCACCGCGCCGGGACGGCAGTCGTCGGCTGGAAAAGCTCGACAACGTTGCCGGACGGATCGTCAATCAGTACCTGGTTGCCGCCTAGTCCAACGATGATTTCGTTGCGGAAGTGGACGCCGCTCTTGCGAAGTCTCTCCACGTCCGCCTTCAAATCCGGTGTATCAAGCACCATGCGGTTCCAGCCGCCGCCGGGCGATGGTTTGTCCCCGTTCGGCATAGGCTGGGAGGCGCCGCCTGGCCCCGCGGCCGGGCTCAGCAAAAGCTGGACGCCACCTCGCGCCAAAGCGGCGAAATAGGGGCCACTCTGCCCCTCGAGCTTGAATCCCAGCTTGCTGACGTAGAAATCCACCGCTCCGGGAACATCCAGGACGATGTATCGAATTCTTACCAGCCCAGTGCTCGCGTTCATCGCACCTTGCGCCCACGCGTTAGACGCTCCTGCTAGAAGCGCCAGCGCCAGGACGGCTCCTTTCATCATTCTCGGCCCTAAGTTGCTGAAGGAAAGCCGGCGATGGCGTGGTGTGCGGACGGACATCGGGAGGTTCCTGTCACATTGGCTTGACGGCATTCGTCATGGTGGTGACGGATCAGGCTCGGAAAGTGTGACCGATGGGTGACCAAGAAATTCTGGCCCGCCGCTTCGAGGCTGACCGTCCGCACCTGCAGTCCGTCGCCTACCGCATGCTCGGATCGAAAGGTGATGCAGACGACGCAGTGCAGGAGGCCTGGCTGCGGTTATCTCGCGCTGACGCGTCAAGCGTGGCCAACCTGAGAGCATGGCTAACGACCGTGGTGGCGCGGGTTTGCCTCGACATGCTTCGCGCCCGCCGACACAGGCGCACAGCTCCTATCTCCGAGGCGGAAGCGGTGGCGGACAGCCAAAACACCGAACGCGACTTGGCGACCGCAGAGTCCATCGGCGTCGCGATGCTGGTCGTGCTCGAAACCTTGTCGCCCGCTGAGCGCGTCGCTGTCGTGTTGCACGACATGTTCAACCTGTCATTCGACGATATCGCACCAATCATCCGGCGGTCGCCGGGAGCCGCGCGACAACTGGCCAGCCGAGGCCGCCGGCGCCTACAAGGCGCCCCGGTCAGCGCCGAGGCCGATCGTTCTCGGCAACAAGAGGTAGTAAATGCGTTCCTGGCGGCCTCGCGTGGCGGGGATTTTTCAGCCTTGCTGGCGGTTCTCGATCCTGGCGTCGTCTTACTTGCGGACAGCGCGGCAATCGCCGCCGGACTTGCCCGTCTGGGCGATACCCCGCTGCTTACGCCGGAGCTTCGGGGACGTGAGGAGGTGGCGAAGGTCTTCAATGGCAAGGCGCGAATGGCTCAGCCGGCTTTTGTGGATGGCGGCCCCGGCCTGGCATTCGTGTTTGCAGATCGGGCGCGTGCGGTTATCGATTTTGTCGTCGAGGATGGCCGCATCATCGAGATCAGCTTGATCGCTGACCCGCAGACCATCGCCGCACTCGATGTCGAAATTTAGAGGCCTCGGGCGCCTACCGTCCCTCACGACGCCAGGCCAGCATCATGAACGCGCAGGCCAGCAGCATGCCAATCACGCCAGGCAGAAGCGTGGTCGACTCCGTCGACCGCACGGCATAGGCGCCGCGCTTGCGCAGGCCCATCCAATCGGAGCCAGCTGCATTGCCGTGCTCGTCGACGCGACGCAGCTGCGGCATGTTCGGCGTGCCGTCCGCGCCGATCTTGAAAACGCCTCCCAAGGTCGCCGTTGCAATGGGTTGCACCTTGTCAGCTGTCGCCCGAAGATCGAGGTATTCGCGCGGATGTGTGGGGCCGCGCAGCGTCACGGCATTGAGCTTGCCGCTGCTGGCGCGATAGAGGCCGAGTTCCTTGGCCGGCAGCGTCGCCTGGAAGCGGCCCGGCGACAGCAGCGTCCAGTTAGCTTGTATTTCCTCTCCCGACGGTGACTTGAGCTTCACCGGTGGTGGATTGTCGGACAGCGTCTGCAGCGTCGCCTTCACCTCGGGCGCAGCGCCGGCTTCGATCTTCAGTAGCTCTTCCTCGAGTTCGGGTTCCTTCATCAGCCAGTGCGCCGTGCGGCGGATTAGCTCAGCGTACGGCCCGCCTCCCTGATAGCCGCGCGCCCACAGCCATAGCTGGTCGGACATCACGCTGGCCACGCGGCCCTCGCCGACGCGGTTCAGCAACAGCAGCGGATGCCCGTCGGGCGTCTGCATCAGCGCCTCGGCTTCGGCGCCCTTGTCCATCTTCATGTAACGCATCCACGGCCCCCAGCCTTCAGTCGGGAGGGTGTCGGTGACCGAGTGGCGTTTTCCCAACGCGGTCAGCTGCGGAGTAAACTTGCCCTCCACCATCTCGCCGGTGATGCGTCCGGGCAGCACCCCGCCGAGGGGCGTGTTGTAGAGCATGTACGAGCCGGGATAAGGCGGCCCGGCCGCGATCAGCAGCGCGCCACCCTTTTCAACATAGCGCGCAACACGGTCGAGATACTGTTCCTCGAGAACCGCCGGCGCCAGTTCATGGTCGAAAATCACCAGGTTGAACTGGTCAAGTTTCTCGCGGAACAGCGTGGCCTTCGGGAAGGCGATGAGCGCGATCTCCTCGACGGGCACGTTGTCGTTTTTTTGCGGCGGGCGAAGGATCGTGAAGTGCACCAGGTCCACCGCCGGGTCGGACTTGAGAAGATCGCGCCAAACCCGCGCACCGGCGTGCGGCTGACCCGTAACCAGCAACACCCGGAGACGGTCCTGCACGCCCGAAATCTGCGCCGAGGCCAGGTTGTTCGCCAGCGTCAGCTCGTTAGGAATGCCGTCCACTGACAACACCACCAGATTGTCGCCGCGACGCTTCAGCGTCAGCGAAATCATCTGCGGCTCGCCGACCTTGATGTGCTGCTTGGGTTGTTCGTCACCGTTAATGGTGATGCCGACGTCGACATTCTTGGCCGACGGATCGTTCACCTGCACCCGCATTTCTACCTTCTGGTCGATAATGCCAAAGGAGGGCGCTTGCTGGATCTCGATGTTGCGGTCGATCTCGTTATCGCCGCCGACTATCAGCGCGTGCACCGGGCCTAGCGGCTTGGCCTCGTCCGGCTTGGCCGGCATGTCGTGGATCTGGCCGTCGGTCACCAGGATCGCCCCGGCAATACGCTCGCGCGGTGCATCCGACAGGGCAGACTGCAGCGCGACATAGAGATCGGTGCCGTCGGAACCCGGGTCGGTCTCGGCTACACGAAGTTCCAGTGTGTCGTCCGCGTCGATTTCCTTCTTCAGCTGGTCATAGGCCGCCTGCGCCGTTTCGGTCCGGCCGCGGAAGTTCATGCTCTCCGACCGGTCCATGACGAGCGCCACGATATCCTTCAGCGGCTCGCGCTGCTCCTGGATCCACAGCGGGTTCGCCAGCGCCAGCGCCAACACCGTCATCGCCAGCGCGCGGAATAGCCACGCCTTGCCGCGCAGCACGACGTAGACGATCCATAGCACCACGGCGCCGCCGGCCAGGGTCCACAGGATGGCCCAGGGGATCAGGGGGTCAAAAGCAAGGCGCGAAGCCTGAAGCATTACACTAGTCCGTGGTGTCCTTGGCCTTGTCCTTGCCGAGCCGCGCGAGCAGGTCGGGCACGTGGACTTGGTCGTCCTTGTAGTTGCCCGTGAGGATGTACATCACGAGGTTGATGCCGAAACGGTAGGCCATTTCGCGCGCCTGTTCGCCGCCATCCATCGGCAGCAAAGGTTTGCCGCTGTTGGGATCGATAGCCCAGGCGCCCGCCCAGTCCGATCCCCCGATGAAGAGGCCAGAAACGCCATCGCCGCGCCGCGTATCCCGCCCGGCCGCGCCGCTTTCAATCCAGAGTCGCCCGTTCAGCCGACCTGGGAAGCTCTTGATCAGGTAATAGCTCTTGGTCAGCACGTGGTTCGCCGGCGTCGGCTGCAGCGGCGGCGCGTCGATTCCTTTCAACAGCCGGCTGAGATCCTGGCCCACATCGCTGCCCGGCGCAGCATCGCGCGTATCGACTACAAAAGCGCCGCCGGCGCGAAGGTAGGCATTTACTGCTTCTACTGCTTTCTCGGGCAGCGGTTTCGCGTCGCGCGGCACGGCGTAATAGATCATGGGGTAGAGTTCGAGGCTGTCGCGCGACAGGTCGATGCCGTGCGGCGCTTCCGGCGCGACGGAGGTCCGTTCCCCAAGCTGGAAGGAAAGCCCCCAGAGGCCGTCCTTGGTAATCTCGTCCAACCGGCTGTCGCCCGTCTTCACATAGGCGAACCGCATCTTGGACGCCGCTTCCTTGGCCAGCTGGTCCGGCGACTGCGCGTTCGCCGGCGCCGGATGCAGCATCGAGGCCGCCAGCATCATCACAGCGACAGCCGCCGCCGCTCGTCCGAACCGGATGAAGCGCCCGGCAAAGGCGAGTGCGATCAACAGGTCGAGCGCCACGATGCTCAGCGCCGCGCCGATCATCCAGCCGCCGAGGCCGCGACGTTCCTGCACCGCTGCCTGTTCCACCATCGTAACTCCCGGCAGGGACTCAAAAATGTTGGGCGCCGGCGCGCCCGCATTCAGGGCGCGTTCGCCGCCAGGTCCGGAATAAAGCCCCGGTGGGGTGTTCGGGCTGGGCCGTGTCGTCTGGAAGGCGGATGCCTGGATCGGCGTAGCCGATGCTGGCGGTTGTCCCAACGCGCCAAACCCATCCAGCGTGCGAACCGGTGAAAGCGTGCCATTGCTCGCGATGGCGGCATGCGAACGATCGCCGCCGGACACCACCGATCGGCGCAGCATCTCAACGAATGCGCCGGTATAAGGCAGGTCAGACCAGTCCGGGTCCGCTGTCACATGGAACAGCACCAGTTCGCCACGGCCCATGCGTTTGGCGGTGACCAGCGGCGTGCCGTCCTCCAGCCGCGCCCAGGTGAGGCTGTCGAGATCAGCTGCGGGCTGGGCTAGCACCTGTTGCCGCACCACGGCGTCGGTCGGCTTCGGAATGCCGAAGAAAGGTGAGGTGGGGGCGAAGTCCGCAATCCGTTGCGGCGTCTCCCACGACATGGCGCTACCTAGCGAGCGTGACGTCGGCCGCAGCGCCGTCGGCAGCAACGGGTCGCTCTGCGCCGCGAGGCGAGGGCCGGCAAAGCGGATCAGAACGCCACCCTTGTCGATCCATTTGTTCAGGCGATCGAGGTCAGCGTCGTCGATCACGCCGCGATCGCCCATCACGATGGCGTCGACCGGCGAGTCCAGCAGATCGGAGAGCTTCTTCTCCGTCAGCTGGGCATAGGGCTGCAGCGCCTTGCGCACATAATAGTGTTCAGACAACAGCGGTTGGGCTTCGTCACGCGTATCAGCCAGGCCGACATGCGGCCGCCGCGCGCTATCGTCCCACAGCCACACGCCGCCGGCCGACGGCGATCCTGCGATCCGGAAACGCGCCACACGATTGAGAGCCGCCGCCGGTATAGCGAACAAGGCTTCCGCCGTCGTTGCTCCGCCGTCGAACGTGATACGCGTCGAAGCGATCGATGCGCCTTCGGATGTTTCGGCGATCACATCGGTTGTCTGGCCTGGCAGTGTATTCGCCCTTACCACGGCAACCCGCGCACCCTCGGCCGAACTGTCGGCGGAGGTGATCGCATAGGCCGATTTCGGCCTGCTCACGCGTGCCTCGACGCCGCCTATCGCTGTAAGCCCCCGCGCAAACTGTTGTGCGCTGTCATGATCGAACCCGTCGGTCGCCCAGATGATGCGGCCCGGACGAATCTTGGTCTCCTGCAGCTTTTTCAGCGCCGCCGCCCGGTCCGGCAGCCAGGGCGCCGGCCGCGCATTGCGAAGCAACGCCCGCGCCGATTCCGCATCAAGCACTTCGGACGGGTCGCGCGTCACTTCTCGCGGAGCGGTGAACATCACATAGAGTGGACCCTTGGTCTGCGAGCTTTCGTCAACCGCCGCCGTCGCGGTGCGCACCAGGTCACGCCAGCGTTCCGCGCTCGTCCAGCCATCGTCAACGACAACCAGCGTGCCGCCATTAGTGCTTACCTGCGCGTTGGGCGCCCAGGTCGGTCGTGCAAAGCCCAGGATCGCCAGACCAAGCGCGATCATGCGCAACAACAATAGCCACCACGGCGTGCGCGCCGGGGTCTCTTCATCCGGCTTCAGGTCGTCCAGCAGTGCGAGTGAGGGAAGGGCGAAACGCTTGGGCTCCGGCGGGGTCGCGCGCAGCAGCAGCCACAGGATCGGCAAGGCGGCGAGACCGATCAGCGCCCAGGGCTGCAGGAAAAGGAATGGCCCGATACTCACGCCTCGCCTCCGGCCGTGAAACCGTAGGCGAGGTTGCCCAGCGGCGTGCGCGCTTCTTCTGCGGTCGTATGGGTCAGGAACCGCCAGCCAACTTCGGCGGCAAGATCGACCATGTCTTTGCGGCGCTGGGCGAACCGGTCGAGATATCCATCGCGGATCGACTCCGCCCGGCCGATCAGCCGCTCACGCTCTTCACCCGGACGGAAGAAGCGAACGCGGCCGTCGAACGGGTAATTCTCTTCAATCGGATCGCATACCTGCAGCAGTGCGCCGTTGCGGCACTTCGCGGCCAGCGGCACCAGCCGCTCGCGCCAGCTCGCCAGCGAGGAATAGAAGTCGCTGCACACAACTACAGCAGCCGTATCGCGGGGCGGGCGCGGAAACGGCGTCTGCGCGGTGAACTCGCGAATGTCCTCGCCGACGCGGGAAGGCGCCCGTGCGCCGGAAACTGCGCCCCGACCTCCGCCAAGCGCGCCGCACCGTTCGCCCGAACGCGACAGTGCGCCAGCCAGCGCCATGCAGACCAGCAGGGCGCGATCCCCTTTCTGCGGATATTTCGGATCGCTCGACCAGTTGAAGCCGACGCTGGGGTCCACCCAGAACAGGAAGGTTCGCGCCGTTTCCAGTTCGGTCTCGCGAACGAACAGGTGCTCCTCGCGCGCCGATCGCCGCCAGTCGACCCGATCCGCGCCGTCCTCCGTGGTGTGCCGGCGGTACTGCCAGAAATTCTCGCCCGTGCCGGAGCGCCGGCGTCCCGCCGAACCCAGATGCGCCGCGCTTGCCGCCCTTACGCGGGTCGACAGCGTCCCGAGCTGGCCCGCCAATGCGGCAGCCTCGGCTTTCAACTGACTAAGAGGCGCCTGGGGCACTTAGTGGTCCTTTTGGGCAAGCCGCGCGAGTTTCCTCACGCGGCCTTGGAAGCGAGTTCCTGGATCAGCGACGACAGCGATCCGCCTTGGCCCGTGGGGTCGTAGGCGAGCGCCATGCGATGGCCCAGAGCTGGTTCGGCTAGCGCCTCGACATCGTCGAGCGAAGGCGCGAGCCGTCCGCGCAGCAGCGCGCGCGAACGCGCCGCCAGCATCAGGGCCTGACCGGCGCGAGGCGAGGGACCCCACTCGACCCGTTTCTTCACACCGGCATGTTCAGATTGTTCCGGCCGCGCCGAGCGCACCAGCCGCACGATCGCTTCCAGCACCGTCTCCGGCACCGGCATGCGGCGCACTAGAGTTTGCAACGCGACCAGGCGATCGGCATCCAGCACGGGACGCACGCTCTGGTCCTGCAGGCCGGTCGTCTCCACCAGGATGCGCCGCTCGGTTTCTGCATCGGGATAGTCGACGTCAATCTTCAGGAGGAAACGATCCAGCTGCGCTTCCGGCAGCGGATAGGTGCCTTCCTGCTCGATCGGGTTCTGCGTCGCCAGAACGTGGAACGGCTTGGGCAGGTCATAGCTCGCGCCCGCAATCGTCACATGCCGCTCTTGCATTGCCTGCAGCAGGGCGGACTGGGTGCGCGGGCTGGCGCGGTTGATTTCGTCAGCCATCAGCAGTCGCGTGAATATCGGTCCCTTCACGAAGCGGAAGGAACGTCCTGAGGCGCTTTCGTCCAGAATCTCCGATCCGAGGATATCCGAAGGCATGAGGTCGGGCGTGAACTGAACCCGGCCCCAATCCAGGCCCAGGGCCCGGGCGGTGGTTTCCACCAGTTTGGTCTTGGCAAGACCCGGCGCGCCGATCAGCAGGGCATGGCCGCCGGCCAGGATCGTCGCCAGGGTAAGTTCGACCACACGGTCCTGCCCGAACACCACCTTTCCGATTTCGGCGCGAATGCCCTTCAGCACGTCTACGGCGGCGTCGGCATCCTTCACGATGTCGGCGGCCGGGGCGCTGGCGATTGCGGCTTCACTCATGCTGGGCATTTACCTATGTCTGGGGCGAACCCGACCGTCAGGCCGCCCATGTCGAACGCGCAAGACCGCGGAGCTGCATCGCTCCAGGACCTCATCGCCACCTTGCAGTCGGAAGCGGGTTTGGAAAAGCCCCGTTCCTTGCCTCCCGTCCATTTGTGGAACCCCAGCCACTGTGGCGACATCGGCCTCGAGATCCGGAAGGACGGATCCTGGTGGCAGAACGGGGTGCGGTTCAGCAGGGACAAGCTTGTCCGCCTGTTTTCAACGATACTTCGCAAGGATTCCGACGGCTACTATCTGGTCACCCCTCACGAAAAAGTGGTGGTCAGGGTGGAAGACGCCCCATTCATGGGGATTAGGGCGGACCGGCATGAGTCGAACGGACATCAGGTGATATTGGTCACGACCAATGTGGGCGATGTCGTGGCGGTAGATGGGGATCACCCGCTACGGGTTGCATTCGATCGCCGTACGGGCGAACCGTCGACCTATGTCATGGTGCGCGGCGGGCTGGAGGCCCGGCTGGCCCGTCCACCCTATTATGAACTTGTCGGCTGGGCGGAGGCGGATGCCGGTCGACCAACCATGAGCGTCTTGTCGTCCGGCCTGAAATTCCCGATCGGCGAAGCGGCCTGAAAATCCATGGCCTTCACCACCAAAGCCGATTTCCTTCAGCGTGCTGCGACGCGCCTGGCGCCCGTCGACGCTGTGTTCGACGATGTCGTGCGCACCGACTATGACCTCAACAAGGACTGGCCGGCGCCGGACAAGAGCGCCTACCGCAAGGCCGCCGTTCTTTGCGGCCTCCTGGATCGCGGAGAGGATTTCGGCGTACTCCTGACGCTCCGTCCTGACACCATGCCCAGCCATGCCGGCCAGGTCGCCTTCCCCGGCGGCCGGCTTGAGACCGGAGAGACCGGGCTCGCCGCGGCCCTGCGCGAAGCGTACGAGGAGGTCGGCGTCGAACCGGCAACTGTCCGCGTGCTGGGTCAGGGCGACACTTACCTGACCGGCTCAGGCTTCGCGATTTCTCCCTTCGTGGGAATCATTCCGGCCGATTTCGCGCCCCGGCCAGACCCGCGCGAGGTTGCCGACGTGTTCGAAACGCCGCTCAGCTTCCTCATGAATCCCGCCAATCACGAGCGTCACGAACGCGAGTTCCGGGGGGCCTTGCGCGCCTACTACGCCATGCCCCACAACGGGCGGTATATCTGGGGAGCGACAGCCGGCATGTTGAAGTCGCTCTATGACCGGCTCTATGGCGCCGGCGAACGGTGAGGCCCAAAGTTACGCATGGCCAGTCGCGTCTTCGTCGAACTCCTGCTCTTCCTGACGCCGTTCATGGTGTTCCTGGTCTATCGCGCCGCCTCGCGCGACATGCTGATCCGCGACCGGTGGCCGCTCACCACGCTCGTCATCACCGGTGCGGCGCTCGCGGCTCTCGCGCTGATCATCACGCCGCTGCTTGAGCCGTCGCAGAGCGGCAAGTGCTTCTCGCCTGCCAGCTTCATCGACGGCAAGACAATCCCCGCCAAGGAAGTCCCGTGCGCAGAGGCCAAGCAACCTGGCGAGGACCGCACGCCCAGTTCCAGGGAGCCCGCTCCCGTGGCGCCGCGTGACGAAGGCAGGCTGCTGACGCCGTCAGGTCCTCCCGCGACGCCAACGCCGCAGATACTTCCAAAAGCGCCACCCGAAATTCCAGCGCCTGCTCAGCCTGCGACCGGCCAGGGCGATAATGGCGGGCAACCGCCAGCTGCCCCAGCGCCTGCTCCCGCTCCCGACAACGGGCCTCACTGATCATGCCCCGGCTGGATCCCCAGCCTTGGATGACGTCCGCCCGACGCGTGATGGACGCCTTGGAAAAGGCGCGTCCCAACTCGGCGCGCTTCGTCGGCGGGTGTGTCCGCAATGCGCTGTTGGGTCAGCCGGTCGCCGACGTCGACATCGCCACCCAACTGACGCCGGACAGGGTGGCCGAGGCCATGCGCGCAGCCAATATCGCGGTGCACGAAACGGGCATTGAACACGGCACGCTTACTGTCGTGGCCGATCATCATCCTTTCGAAGTCACCACGCTCCGCCGCGACGTCGAGACCGACGGGCGACGCGCCGTCGTCGCTTTCACGGAGGACTGGGCGGAGGATGCGCAACGCCGCGATTTCCGCATGAACGCGCTTTATGTCTCACGCGATGGCGATGTGTTCGATCCCACCGGCGGCGGCCTTGAAGACATCGCCCAGCGTCGCATTGTCTTTGTCGGTGATCCTGAAACGCGGCTGCGTGAAGACTATCTCCGCATCCTGCGCTTCTTCCGCTTCTATGCCTGGTACGGTCGCGGCGCCCCGGATGCAGCTGGCCTTGCCGCCTGCGCCAAACTCAAATCCGGCCTCTCCGGCATTTCCGCCGAACGCATCTGGATGGAAACAAAGAAGCTTCTGGCGGCGCCTGATCCAATGCCCGGTCTTCAAGCGATGGAGCAGAGTGGAGTATTCGCGCAGCTGTTCCCTGAAGCCAAAGGCCTCGATCTCGTACGGCGCGTGGTCGC
>DASZSI010000347.1:0-8428 GCA_035548775.1 Hyphomonadaceae bacterium | reverse complement strand
GAAGAAGCATGTCGTCGCCCAGATGCCCTCATCCGTCGCGTGCGCCTCGACCTCACCCGCAGACGCCTTGCGGCCGATGTTGAACTCGGGCGTCGCCGGGCGCGGCGCGATGGCGACCCAGCCGACCACTTCCTTGCCCCTGTAGGCGAGCAGGCCCGGCGGCGGGCCCTTCTTCACGACCTTGGCCATGTTCGTCTTGCGCGCATCGCCCTTCATCTCCCGCCGTAGGGCAGGCGGCAGGCGGAAATACATGCACCAACACATCTTGCAGATCGAATCCGTCTCCATCAGGGCGGCAAAGTCGTCCCAACGGACAGGCGTCAGCGGATGGATGGCGAGGTCGGACATCGGGGCATGCTCTAGTGCGGCGGATGAGCGCCGTGAAGCCCAAGCAACCTAGCGTCAGCCAGACCTTCCGGCCACACATAACGCTCACCCCGCGCGCGAGTCTGGCGGGCGAGGCCGAACAGCATCTCCGAATGCGTGTGCGCAAAGCCCAGCTTGCGCAGCACATGGCCGGAAGCCGGGTTGTCGGCGAAGTGGCCGGCGCAGAAGGATGTCGCGCCCAGCTGGTCGCGCGCCCACGCCATCAGCGCCTCGGCCGCCTCGGTGGCATAGCCCAGGCCCCAATAGGGCGCGCCCAGCCAGTAGCCGATTTCCCACACGCGCTCGGGTGCATCCTTCAGGTGGGTGACGCCGCACGAGCCGATGAGCCCGTCGCGTTCGAGCACCACGGCGAAAGCGAACTCCGCGCGGCTCGCCCGCTGCGCTTCGTGGGTCGCAACCCAGTCGATCGCGGTCTGAAGCGAGTAGGGGTGAGGCACGCGCCCGCACATCTTGGCGACCTCATAGTCGCCAGCGAGGAAGGCGATGCGCCGTGCATCACTCGCGCAAAAGGGGCGCAGCTGCAGCCGCCGGGTTTCGATCGTGAGTTGCATGGGTTTCCCTCGTGCCTCTGTGATCCGGCAGGGGAGGAGAAAAGAAGAAGGGGAGGCGGACCGCCTCCCCTGATCATCTTTCAGGCTCGGACCGCTACCCGGTTGAGGGGCGGTCCTCGCAATGTGGGACCGCTTATTTGGCGCCTTTTTGGGCCGGCATGCCGGACGGGATGATCGATACGACCATCTTGCCGGCCGTTTCGCGGAACGAGACCTGTCCGGTTTCCGTGGCGAAGAGGGTATGATCGCGGCCGAGGCCGACATTCTTGCCCGGATGGAACTGGGTGCCGCGCTGGCGCACGATGATGTTGCCTGCAAGCACCTGCTCGCCGCCGAAGCGTTTCACGCCGAGGCGTTTGGAGTTCGAGTCGCGGCCGTTGCGCGTAGAGCCGCCTGCTTTTTTGTGGGCCAACCTGGCCTCCCTCAGTCTCTACGGCGCTAGCCGCGATTAAGCTTTTTTCGCCGGCGCTTTCTTGGCGGCGGGTTTCTTCGCGGCCGGAGCAGCGGCTTTCGCTTTCGCCTTGGCTTTCGGAGCAGCAGCTTCGGCTTTCGGCTCGGGCTTGCGCTCGGATTTCTTGGCGACCGCGCCGCCCTTGGCGAGGATGTCCGTGATCTTGATCACCGTCTCATGCTGGCGATGGCCGAGCTTGCGGCGGTAGGTGTTTCGCGGCTTCTTTTTGAAGGTGATCACCTTCGCGCCGCGGCGCTGTTCCACCACTTCGCCGACAACCTGGGCGCCCGAGATCATCGGCTTGCCGATGTCGACCTTGTCGCCATCGCCGATCATCAGGACTTCGCCGAACACCAGCGTGTCGCCGGCGTCGCCTTCCAGCTTCTCGATGACGATCTCCTGACCGCCAGCGACCCGGTATTGTTTTCCGCCCGTCTTGATGACCGCGAACATCGGAAATCTCGTTTGTTTTCAGGGGCCTTGCGACCAATGTCTCTTGCCGCCCAAAGCCGAGCCACGGACGGGAGCGGGCATATAGACCGTGACCCCTTCCGATGTCAAACGCCGACGGGAGATTTCGCCCGGGTTTGGCTTGTTGGGAGGAGGGGCGGGACAGGGGGTGGAGATGCCCGATTGGCTATTTCGGTATGGCGTCGCCGGCATCGTGGGCGTGGTGGCGACGTTGGGCTTTACCCTCGGATCTCAAGCGTTCAACTGGGGCGCCGCAAAAAAGGGATGGATCCGGCTCGATCCGATTGAAGGCGGAACCGTGATGAGCGGAGAGGCCAAGCTTTGCGCCGTGCTGAGTGGCAGCTTTGCCGGGGCTATTCTGGCCCTCGCGTCAACCAACCCTGCCAATTACCGCTTTGCGGCGGTTACCTCCCTCTGTCTTTTCGAACTGGTGTTCGGAGGCGGCGCAGCAGCTACCTGGATCGTTGGCGCCCACCGATGGGAATGGACTTCCGCAAGCTTCACGTGGAGGGGCGTTTTCAGGGCCAGGACGCTTGATTGGGTCGATCTGGTCGGGGTCGGCAAGTTCTGGTTAGGCGACTCTTTCTCCTATGTGAAGGCCAAAACCGGCCGTCGCATCTGGTGGTCCAGCAACGCACTGTATTCCTGGATCATCACGGATGCGGTCCGCACCGCCCGGCCGGACCTTTTCGGCCTGCCACCCGCAGAGGCACGGACCCGGGAGTCGCCCACTGCGGTTTAACCTTCCGGGAGAGGCGCCTTGCCCGGCCCTGTAGCTCCCGGTCGCTTGCGCTTAATACTTCGGGTGCTATACCCCCACGTCCCGCGGAGAGGTGCCGGAGTGGTCGATCGGGACGGTCTCGAAAACCGTTGTACCTTCACGGGTACCGTGAGTTCGAATCTCACCCTCTCCGCCATTTCCGTCTGTCAGGCCTGACGCTTCGGCCTTTACACGTTGCCGCCGACATCGATCGGGTTGTGGCGCAGTCGACTGGTCTGAAGCCGGAGCAGTCGCCGCAGGGGCGCATCGTAGAACCTTGCCACCAGCCAGGCCAGCAGCGTGCAGCTCGCAACGATCACAGCCGCCGCCAACCATCGCGCGGGCATAACTGCAGGCACGAAGGGCGCGGCAAGGATCAGTAAGGGGCTGTGAATCGCATAAAGCGGATAGGACACCTCGCCGAGGAATTCCCAGGCGGGTCCGAAGGCGGTCGGCGGCCGCGCATTGATCGCAATCACCAGGATCGCTGGCCAGATCAGGGTTACCACCACGAAGTCATGCACGCCCGGTAGCCAGGGTATCGGCGTCACAAGCACGACCAGGAGAGCCAGGTACGCAGTCCAGGCGGGAGCCGCCGGCAGCCGAAGTCGCCCACCGGTCTGCAGGCGCCAGATTGCGACGCCGCCGAAGAACGAGAACGAAACCCGGGCGAGCCCGACCCAGAAGCTCCACCATTCACCACCGCCGGCGATCTTCTTGTGATCGATCAACAAGGCGAGGAGGCCGGCTGTGCCGGCAAGAACAAGTCCCGCCAGCATCCATGATGCGAGCCGCCGTCCGATCGCGCCTTGAACCGCGTTGGCAATCAGCTCCATGAAGAGCGACCATTGGGGAATGTTTAGCGGAAACATCACCTGTTCCCAGAACACCGGCAGCATCAACGCCTGCAGGAGGACGGCGCCCCAGATCGGTGTTCCAGGCGCCTGCCACAGCGAGACGGCGGCGCCCAAGACGACGCCGAGAAGGATCGATGGCGCAAGCCGGCTAATGCGAGCAAGAAAATACCTGCTACCTGACAGCCCCTCGTTGAATCTAACTTCGTAAGTTCGCGCGAGAACGTAGCCGCTCAACAGAAAGAAAAAGTCGACGGCGAGGTAGGCTTGCGAAAACGGCTCGGCCAAACCTCCGCCTCGAGCCAAAACGTGGAACGACACCACCGCCAGCGCAGCGATCCCGCGCAGCCCGTCCAGCGCAACCAGTCGTTCAGCCAACGAGATCGCCCCGATCCGATGCAAAAAGGAATATCAGGGCGCGATGCTCGCAGCCATCGAATTAGCCGATTCCGCGATTTTCAAATGGTCGCTCGCGGGTTTTCGGGATCGATTATGCTTAATGGCGCCCGTAGGCGCGGGCGACAGCGGCCACGCTGAGCACTCGCTCAAGGGTTATTCATCGACCGCATGGCGCGAAATCCGCGTGTTAGCTTCACTCGGACAGGCTTCTTCTCAGGATGGACGCTCCTCGATGATGTAGGTTCGGGCCGCGTCTGCGGTTATCTTGGCATGCGTTATGAAGCAGTTTTTTGTTCCCCGGCCCATGCGTGGGCGTCTATGGCGCGTACTGGCAGCCGCGACGGCCGTCGTCGTGGTCGTGCTAGCCACGATGGCGGTTGCGCTGGCGCTCAGCCTTGATGGCGCAGGAAGGCTGCTCAATCGCCTGAACACATCGCAGGAGCAGCTTGCGATCGTCACGGAAATCCAGGGAAGGGTCGGCC
Organism: Hyphomonadaceae bacterium; assembly: GCA_035548775.1. Lineage (GTDB taxonomy): Bacteria > Pseudomonadota > Alphaproteobacteria > Caulobacterales > Hyphomonadaceae > UBA7672. Next base: position 4,073 of record DASZSI010000347.1, on the reverse strand, counting down.
GTCTGCAAGGCGCGCAGGATGGCGAGGATGCCGCCCGCATCGCAACCGAGGTTTCGGATATCATCGCGGGGTATCGCCGGTCGATCGCGGTCGAGACTCAGCATCTCGACGGCCCGGCCCGCGATAGTCAGATTGTCGAGGTTCGTCGCGCCGGCGACCTCGAAAGAGCATTCGACGACTTGCGCCGGACGCTGGAGCAGGCTGCCGGAGCGGGTGCGGTCGCTGCTTCACCGGACATGCATGGCCGCATCGCTGCGATCGACTCGCTTGCCGAGGAGATCATCGCCAAGGAGCGGGCCGAGACCCAGGATACGATCGTTGCCATGAGCGCATTGCGCCAGAACATGACGCTCCTTGGCGTTCTGATTCCAGCGGGCGGCGCTTTGCTCGCAGCGCTTGGCGCGTGGTTGATCGGCGTCAGCATCATCGCGCCGCTACGCCAGCTGCACCAGGCCGCCGAACGCGCCGGGCGCGGCGAAATGATTGCGCCGGTTGAGGTCGAAGGGTTTTCCGATTTCCAAACGCTTGCGGCCGCCTTCAGCCACATGGACCGGCAGATCACCGCGCAGCGGTCGGCGCTCGAAGACGCCAACAAGGGACTCGAGAACCAAGTCGAGGCGCGTACTCGGGAAATCGAGGCAAGCCACCGCCAGCTAGCGGAAATCGATCGTACACGCCGACATTTCTTCTCCCAGGTCGCCCACGAGCTGAGGACGCCGGTCACCGTTATGGTCGGGGAGGCGGAAGTCGCCTTGCGTGACAAGTCGGCGAACGCGGAGGAATTGAAGGAGGCCCTGCGCCACGTCACGGCAAACGGTGCTTTCTTGCAGCGTCGTCTGCAGGACCTGCTTGCGCTTGCCCGATCGGAAGACGGGCGGCTGACGATGCGAAAGTCCCAGATCGACCTTGGCGCCCTGTTGCGCCAGACCGCTGCGCTGGCCGAGCCCTATGTGCGATCCAGCGGCGCGCGTCTGGTTGCAGACCTTCCCCCCGGCGGCGGGCCATCCATAGAGGGCGACGCGATGTGGCTTCAGCAATCGCTGTTGGCACTGATCGACAACGCAGCGAAATTTTCCGGCGGTGAGGGTGCGATCCGGTTCGGCTTCGGCCTTTCGGAAAACCAGGCGCTCATCACGGTGTCGGACTCGGGCCATGGCGTCGGCCAAGCCGAACTGCCGCACCTGTTTGATACCTACTACCAGACACCCGAGGGGCGCACCCGTGGGGGCAGCGGACTTGGCATGTCGGTGGCGAAGTGGGTTGTGGAACAGCATGGCGGCAAGATCGCCGCGACAAGCGTTCCCGGCTGTGGTCTCACGGTGCAGGTCGAATTGCCGGCGCTGTCATGAACATTCTTCTGGTTGAAGACGATCCAGGTATCGGCCGGTTTGTCAGCCGCGGCCTCGCCACAGAAGGAAATGCCGCGCACTGGGTCCGCACCGGGCGCGAAGGCGAGGATGCGCTTAAGAGCGGCTTGTTCGACGTCGTGATTCTCGATCTGGGGCTTCCCGACATTGACGGCGCAACGTTGTGCGAGCGGATTCGCCGCGCTGGAGTGGCCACGCCCGTGCTGATCCTGACCGCGCGCGACGGGCTCGACGACAAGCTCGACGGCTTTGCTGCAGGGGCTGACGACTATCTCACCAAGCCCTTCGCCTTTGCCGAGCTGCTTGCGCGTCTCAACGCCCTTGGACGGCGGCGCCTGGCCAGCGAGGCCCTGTCTTTCAGCGTCTTCCTGTTGGATGGCGGCTCACGCAACCTGTCCTGCGGATCAGAAAGGTTGCCCCTGTCCGGTCGCGAGTTTGGCGTCATGGCCTGCCTTATGCGCGCACAGGGCGCCGTGGTCAGCCGATCAGAAATTCTTGACCAGGTCTGGGGCGAGGAGGCAGGCGTCACCGAAAACACTGTCGACGTTTATGTTGGTTATCTGCGCCGCCGGATCACAGTGTTTGGCGATGCGTTGCGAATAGACGCCGTGCGCGGTGTCGGTTTTCGGCTCGTCGGCAGAGACAAGCCCTTGTCCTAGAAGCTGTAGCGCCCGCCCGCCCACACCAGGCGCGGCGCGCCCGGCGCATAGAAAGTCGCCCCCAGCGTGGGGCGTTCGCCATCGATGATCGGTCCGGCAAATGGCCGTGCGATGAAGTTGCCCGCACTGGTGAAGCCCGTGCTGCCAAGTTGGGCCGCCGTGTAATACTTCTTGTCGAGCACGTTGTTCACCTCGACGAACAGTTTCAGGCGTTCGACCGGCCTCCACTCTGCGCCCAAGTTTAGCACCGCAAAGCCATCAGTTTTGCCTGGTCCAAGATAGAACGCGCCTTCCGGCTGGTGCTCGTTGTTTTCGTTTCCGCGCGCATAGACCCCGTCCTGCGCCAGCACGTTGGCGTTGATCGTGATCTGCGTGGTCACGTCCCAGTCCGCATTCAGCTTGAAGATCTGCTTAGGAACCAGAGGAATGCGGTCACCCTTCTCGACCGTGATGTCGCCTTCAAAGCCCGGGCCGGCGTCATTCGTGCTGTTGCCTTCACCAGGTACGACCTCCTCGCTGCGATAGGTTGCGTCAAGATAGGTGTAGCTGCTGTTGAGCCTGATCGCGCCGAAGTCGGCGCCCGCGCCCAGCTCGGCGCCCTGGCGGCGCGTCTTGCCGAAATTCTGGAAATAGCCGAAGCCCGAGACATCGTTGGCTACGAACATGATGTCGTGGTCGTTGACGGCGTGGAACAGGCCGGCGCGCCAGCTCAGCCAGCCCATCTGGCCTCTCACCCCGATCTCCGACGTCCGCGTCACCACCTGGTCGAGCGGCGGATCGCCTGCCAGTGCGTTGGGCAGCCGGCAGGGGTTGTCCGGGTCCGAACATCCCAGCTCGATCGCGGAAGGGGCGCGGCTGCCTTCGGTATAGCCGGCATAGGCTGTGATCAAATCGGTCGGAGAGTAAGTCACACCCACCGCCGGATTGAAGCGGCTGAAGATATGATTGCCGGTCAGCGAGCCGGATCCGGCCGGTGTGATTGCGTCGCTGTTCTTGACGTGCGTCTCGTCATAGCGGCCGGAGACAACGAGGTTCACGTCCGATGTCAGCGCGAATGTATCCGTCGCGTAGGCGCTCCACACATGGGTGCGGCCGGCAAGATCAACGCGTGCGTCGAGCGCATCCTCAGAATCCTGCGTGCCGTCAGCAAATGCGCCGGGGCCGTCGATCGTCGCAACGCCGCGATCCGGCGTAAGGTAGCCGAATTGCGAGGACTGCAGGAAATGCGCGTGGCTTTCACTATAGGCCGCGCCGATGGTGAACTGGTTGCGATGCTCGCCGAGCGCTGCATCGAACGACGCTTGGCCGGCCGCGCCCCAGTCACTCTGGCCAGTGCGCGTACGGTTGAGGAGGCCGTTGCACTTCTCGTTGGGCTCCGAGTTCAAGAGGATGTTGGCGATACAGCGCCATTTGGGAAACGGCGTGTTGGCCGCTGTTTCTCCCGACGTCGGAAAGCCGGTATAGCCCGCATTGGCCAGCGCCGTGCGCTCTGCTGCGTTGGGCTGATAGACGCTTTCGGTAAGACTGTCGTCGTTGATGTCGCCATTCAGCGTCCGCGAGGTGATCTGGCGGTAATAGAGATCACCTGACAACTTGATGGTATCCGAAAGGTCGTGCCTCACCGTCAGGTTGACGAGGCCGGCCTTGTTCTGAGTGTTGTCCGGTTTGGTGTAGACGCTGTCATAGTCGCGCGCGAGAAAGCGCTGTTCCTGCAGCCCGTTTCCGGTCAGATCAGTGTCGGCAAGCGATGCGGACAGCGCCACATCCGTCCTTTCGCCTCGCCAGCCCAGCTTGCCGAAGAATTGCGAGGCCTCAGATGGCGATGCGTCCCGCCAGCCGTCGTCCTTGAACTTGTTGGCGGTGGCGAACCAGTTGAACCCGCCGTCCTCGCCCCCTGTGGTGGCCTGCGCCTGCCAGCGATTGTTCGAACCAAAACCCAACTCCACGGACGAACCCGGATCCGTTGCGCCGCTCTTGGTCCGGATCGACAGCGCGCCGCCCAGGGTATTGAGGCCGAACAGCGGGTTTGACCCCGGCATCAGTGTAA
>DASZSI010000346.1:0-1582 GCA_035548775.1 Hyphomonadaceae bacterium | reverse complement strand
CTTGGCGAACTGCTCGCACGCACCAAAGAGCGAGTCGAGCGACTTCGGCCAGCTTGCCGCCATGCGCCATTTCAGCTCCGGCGAAGATTGTGCAATCGCCGGCGCAGCAACCGTCGCACTGGCAATACCCAGCCCGGCGGTTTTGAGAAACTGACGTCTCTGCATGTGGTCTTCCTCCCTGAAGGTTGACTCTGGATGCTGGACGCATCTCTTGGTGGTACAGCCACAATGACGTCTGCGATGGACCCGCTCACCCTGCATCGGAAAATGCCGTGAGCTATGAAACCTCCTTCCTCTTTGTCGCTCTACGCCGGGCTTCAACACAACCCGGCTCGCCCGGGCATCACGCCCGGTCGATCTTCACATATTCGAAATCCCCGGCCTTGTTGTCGATTCCGACCTTCGGCGGCGCGATCCAGGAGGCAAACTTTCCGCGCTCCCAGCACGGAGCCATCAGGCTTTCGATGAAGGCGCCGTCATCCTTGGACGGCAGCCACTGGTCCCTGTTCTTCGCCCATTCCTGCTCGCTCAGCATCCGCCCTTCGGGCGAGGCCTTCGCGTTCGCGAACTCGCCGATGTGGCGATGGAAGGCGACGTGCGGCAGCGACAGCCTGAAGTTGGTGCCGGATTTCTCGATCACCCGGTTCCAGCGCTCCACGCCCTTGGCGCAGTCGGCGACATAATCGTCGCGCAGGCGCATGTTGATGGCGGTGAGCGCCGGCTCGTCCACCATCTTGATCTTGCCGTTGACGAGCTTGTTCACCGGGTAGGTCGACTTCGTCAGCTCGTGGTCGTCGTCGATGCGCGTCTCCTGGAAGCGGCCCTTCAGCCCGGAATTGTAGTAATTGGCCGCGTTGGTGGAAACCTCGGAGCCGAACAGGTCCAGCGACAGGGAGAAGTGCAGGTTGGCTTTCTTCTGCATGGTCGGCAGATCGATTACGCCCAGCTTGCGCACGGCTTCGATGTCATAGGGGTCATCGACGCCGGCTTCCTTCATCGCTTGGCAGGTTCGCTCGATGGCACGCCCCACGCCGGTCTCGCCGACGAACATGTGGTGCGCCTCTTCAGTCAGCATGAACCGGCAGGTGCGCGAGAGCGGGTCGAAGCCCGACTGCGCGAGGCTCTCGAGCTGCATCTTGCCGTCGCGGTCGGTGAAGAACGTGAACATGAAGAACGACAGCCAGTCGGGCGTCGCCTCGTTGAAGGCGCCCAGCATGCGCGGCTTGTCGTCGTCGCCCGAGCGGCGCTCAAGCAGGCCTTGCGCTTCCTCGCGGCCGTCCTTGCCGAAGTATTTCTGCAGCAGATACACCATCGCCCACAGGTGCCGCCCTTCCTCGACGTTCACCTGGAACAGGTTGCGCATGTCGTAGAGCGACGGCGCCGTCTTGCCGAGGTGGCGCTGCTGCTCGACGGACGCCGGCTCCGTGTCGCCCTGGATGACGATCAGACGCCGCAGCATGGCGCGATACTCGCCCGGCACCTCCTGCCAGGCCTTCTCGCCCTTGTGGGTGCCGAAATTGACGCGCCGGTCGTCCTGACGCGGCGCGAGCAGGATGCCCCAGCGGTACTCAGGCATTTTGAC
>DASZSI010000345.1:0-5776 GCA_035548775.1 Hyphomonadaceae bacterium | reverse complement strand
CAGTCTCATGCTGAATGCGACCGGCTCGGAGACGGTCATCGACAGAGCGTCGCGATCCATAGCCATTGACTGCTGAGCCTGGCGCGGCGGGAAGCTGCCGGCTGCGGGGCGCGAGAGACTGATCGCCATGTCCGCTTCTGGGCGCAAAGCCGCCGTTGGTGGTGTCTCAGCTCATGTGTTTGATGTTGCTCCTGAATACTCCGACCAATTGATAATATAGCCCCGACTATTTGATAAATTCGCGGTCGGTGTTCGCCTGATTGGGCTCTTGTCCAAGGGCGTGATTGGAGGGATCGCGTCCGGATTTGGCGCACAGCGGACCATTCGGATTGTCTTGTGCTCTGCTATTGATTTACGTCAAGATGGCGCCGGCATCGGGGGTAGTTTCGGTGATGTCGAGGTCCGGGCATAAAGGCAGTACGATCGATACCGGTGGCCGAAGCGGACGCTGTGATATGGCACCGGCTGCCCATCATAGTGCGCTGGAGCTGATCAGCGTCGAAGTTACCAACAGGCCCCCACCGGCGACCGCAGAGATTTCTAGCCGTGACACACTGATCACCGCGCCTTGGCTGCATCCGGCGACCCACAGCGACGTGCCTGCGTTGCCGGTCCATTTGATCGCGACCTATTTTGGCCATCGCGGGAAGAGCACGTTCAGCAATGGACGGTTTCGAATTGAGGGAATCGGTCGACCGGGTACGCTGGCGATCGTTCCTGCATACTTCTGGGGTCGGTGGGACGTCCCAGGAGAAGCGCCTCTTTCCTATCTTCTGCTGAGCGAGTTCAGGCTGCGAGAGTTCGCTGACCAGAATCTCGCGCGTGGTCGACCGCGAGAACTCATACCGCGCCTCGGTGAGGCGGACCCGGTGGGGACCTACATCATGCGGGTGCTCAGCCGTAGCGCGACGCGACCGGAACTTACGGCCGGCATGCTGATCCAACAGACGTTGGATCTATTGTGCTCACATCTGCTGCGAGTCCATGCGTCTAGCGTGGGGACAACCGTGACCTCGCGACGCGGATTGTTGCCCTGGCAGGTGCGTCGGGTGACGAACTACATGTGTGATCGTCTCGACATGAATATCACGCTCGACGAGCTCGCTGCTTTGCTCGACCTCAGCCGATTTCACTTTTGCACTGCCTTCCGACTGGCAACTGGCCAGACGCCGCACGACTGGTTGACGGAGCGACGTATGCAGCGTGCCCGTGAGATGCTTGAAGACCTGGAAACTCCCGTGATCGAGATCGCGCTTGCAGTGGGTTACAGCACGCCTTCCGCCTTTTCTGCCAGCTTCCGCAGAGCGACCGGGCTGACACCGACGGACTATCGGCGTCGACTCTAGGCTCCCAGCACGTCCTCGATCCGAATCGGCAGGGTGCGTACCCGTTTGCCGCTGGCATGGAACACGGCGTTGGCGATGGCGGGAGCCATGCCGATCAATGCGATCTCGCCAAGCCCCTTGACCCCGAGCGGATTCACATAGGGGTCGTGCTCATCGACGAACTGTACGTCGATTTCAGGGATGTCGAGATTCACCGGCATGAGATAGTCCGCCATATGGGCATTGACTGGTCTGCCGTCCCGGTTGTCGAGCACAGTGCGCTCCATCAGCGCCATGCCGATGCCGCCAATCATCCCTCCGGAACACTGGCTCGAAGCCAGACGAGGATTGACCACTCGTCCGATTCCATATGCGCCGACGGCGCGGCGAACGCGAATTGTGCCGATATCGGGATCAATGGCGACCTCGGCGAAGATCGCGCCGAAGGCGTGCATAGAATAGTGCTTAGCGGCTTTTGGATCGCGCTGTGCGGAACCTTCGGCTACGATCGGCGCGCCGGCACCCGCCACGATGTCCCGATAAGACATGCTGGTTGCGCCATCGTCACGCCGATGGAGCCGTCCTTCGGTCCACAACAGCTCGGTGGGGCCCATCCTTTGGAACGGCGATTGTGGATCGGACGCGGCGTGCCTTGCGGCTTCTTCCTGGACGGCGAGACAGGCCGCCCGAATCGCAGATCCGACGGAAGCCATGGTCCAGGATCCCCCGTGCGACGGTGCCGGCGGATAGTCCGATCTTCCGAGGCGAAAGCGCACCTGTTCGACCGATAGACCGAGGGCGTCGGCTGCGACTTGGGTCATCGAGGTGTAGGTGCCTGGGCCCATGTCGCTGGCCGCAACCTCGACCTCGGCCAGGCCCTCAATGGTGAGCCGCACCCGCGCGCTGGACGGCGCGTGAAACGCGGGATAGCAGGCGGAGGCTGTCCCCATGCCGATCAACAGCCTTCCATCCCGCATTGAGCGCGGTTTCGGCTCCCGTCGGGACCACCCGAACCGGGCGGCGGCGAGGTCGTAGCACTGGAGCAGTGACCGGCTGGAGAAAGGCTTGTTCTCACCCTCGTCGATAGCGGGCTCGTTCCGGCGTCTCAGTTCGATGGGGTCGATGTCGAGCGCATAGGAGAGTTCGTCCATGGCGCATTCCAGGGCGAAGATGCCGCTCGCCTCCCCGGGGCCGCGCATATGGTTGGGTGTCCCGGTGTCCAGTGCCTTCACCCGGTAGTGCGTACTGACGTTGGGGCAGGAATACATGAAGGTCGTCGGGCTGGTCAGCGCCTCAATGAACTGCTCGTATCGGCTGGTTTCGCCCGTGCCTTCGTGCAGCAGAGCGGTGAGCTTGCCCCCGCCATCCGCGCCCATCCTGATACGCTGGACCGTGCGCGGACGATGGCCGGTGGTGAAAAACATCTGCTTGCGGGTCAACGCCAGTTTCACCGGGCGACCCACCTGCAGAGCGGCCAGCGCCGCCAGGGTCACGTGGGGCCATGTGCGCAGACTGGTGCCGAAGCCGCCGCCGATGAAGGGGCAGATCACTTGCACATTCTCGACCGGAATGCCGAAAACCGCTGCTATCTCGGCCTGCTCATTGACGACGAACTGGGTCTTGCTCCAGAGCGTGAGGCGACCATTGTCCCAGGCGGCTACCGTCGCGTGCGGCTCCATAGGATTGTGGTTCTCGCGCGCGATCTCGTAACGGGCGTCGACAGTCGCGGCCGCTTGCGCGAAGGCGGTCTCCGCTCCGCCGCGGCTGGTGTCGGCCTGGATTAATCCCACCGGGTCCTTAGCAGCCTCCGGCACGACAGCCTCGGTCTTCGGATCGGCGAGATCGACGACCGGGCGGACCGATTCATAAGAGATTCTGAGGGCGGTCGCCGCGTGCTCGGCCTGATCCAGCGTGCCGGCAACGACCACTGCCGCCGGCTGGCCGAAGAATCGCACTTGATCGTCCTGAAGCACGTGCAGCCGCTCGCCATATGCCGGGTCGATGTAGATTTTGTGCGGTGTATAGGGGAGGCGTGGAGCGTTGCGGTGGGTAATCACCGCGACTACGCCCGGCATCCCTTCCACCTCCGTCGCGGCGATGTCCACGATACGACCGAGACCGATTGTGGTGCCCACGATCACACCATAGAGTTGGTCTCGTTGGTTGAAGTCCGCAGCGTAGCGAGCGTCACCCGTGACCTTGGCGCGACCGTCGATGCGTGGTAGCGGCTGTCCGATGATGGCCATCCCTATGCGGCCTCCAGAGCCATCTCGAGGGTGCGCACGATCGTGCGCGGTAGCAGATCCGCCTTGTAATGATTGCCGGAAAGTGGGCGCGTGCCTTCCAAGGCGAGCCTTGCCGCCGCTTCGAACTCCGGTCGCACCGGCGCTTTTCCGACCAAGGATTCTTCCGTCGCCCTGAGACGCCAGGGCCGGCTGCCGACACCGCCCACCGCAATCCGCGCTTCGCGGATCGCGCCGTCTTCGACGTGGAGTCCGACTGCCGCCGAGACCAGAGCAAACTCATAGGATGCGCGGTCGCGGACCTTAAGGTACCGGGCGCCAAGGGCATAGGCGCCACCTCGCACGTGGATGTCGAGGATGAGTTCGCCGGGTAGCAGGGTGTGCTCCAGATGCGGCGTATCTCCAGGAAGGCGGAACAACTGCTCCACCGGGAAACTACGCTCTCCTCCGGGACCGCGGACCCGGATTGTAGCGTCGAGCGCCACGAGGGCGACGGCCACGTCCGATGGGTGCGTCGCCACGCAATGGTCGCTGGTGCCGAGGATCGCGTGACCAACGTTAAGACCGTCGATTGCGGCGCATCCTGAGCCAGGCGTCCGCTTGTTGCAGGCGGCGTCGAGCATCCGGAAGTAGGGACAACGGCACCGTTGCAGGAGGTTTCCGCCCATGGTGGCCATATTGCGAAGCTGCGGCGACGCGCCCTCGATCAGACTTTCGGCGATCACCGGCTGCAAGCGCTGTACGTCGGGATGGGCTGCCACGTCCGACATTCGCGCCAGGGCGCCGATCACGAGATTCTCGCCTTCTGCCCGGATCTCGCTTATGGGAAGGCTGTTGATGTCGATCAGATGTTCGGGCCGTTCCACCTCTTCGCGCATGAGGTCCACCAGGGTGGTACCACCGGCGATATAGCGCCCACCCGTCATTGCGGCGCGTATCGCATCCTCGGCCGTGCTGGGCTTCTCCAAAGTAAAGGGCAACATAATCAGATCTCCCCGGCGGTCTTCGACACGGCGGCTACGATGCCCGGATAGGCCCCGCAGCGGCAGATGTTGCCGCTCATCCAGAACCGGATGTCGTCTTGCGAGGAGGCGTGGCCCTCAGCGATGCAACCGAGGCCGGACATGATCTGCCCTGGCGTGCAATACCCGCACTGCAGACCTTCGTGCTCAACGAAGGCGGCCTGGAGCGGGTGGAGTTGATCGCCGCGGGCGAGGCCCTCTATGGTCATGACCTCGGCGCCGTCATGCATAGCGGCGAGGGTCAGGCAGGACACGATTCTTCTGCCGTCAAGGAGCACGGTGCAGGCGCCGCAGGCGCCGGTGTTGCATCCCTTCTTAGTGCCAGTGAGGTCTAGGGTCTCTCGCAGGACATCGAGCAAAGACTGACGTGGATCGATGCTAAGCCGCCGCTCTGTACCATTCACGGTCAATCGCATTTCCACAGCTTCCCTTCGAGTGGAGGAATCCGCGCGCGAGTCGGCGCCTGACACGGCCAGCGAGACTGCGGCGCCGGCGAGTTGCAGAGCATCGCGGCGCGACAGCGGCATCGACGTGTCGGTTTCCATCTCTAATGATGGCTCCAGCCCGCCTGGGTGTCGGTCCCGCCTTGGCATTCCTGCGCCTCATTGAGTGCTACAAGGTGATGCGGAGTGAGGCTACGCGAGTGAATGGGATCGCGCTGCTTCAGGATTGCGGTTTCTGTCGCAGGGTTGCGGTTGCGTCTGGATGTGCCTGCTGACTCGGTTGCTCAACGCCGGTGCACGGGGTGCCGCGGCGGGGACAGTCCTATTGGCTTAGCGGTCGCGTCGGCTGGCTACTCACCCGTTCACGGGCGGTTTCTTCGCTATCATAAGGATGCTAGAGCGTTGCCAACCTTGGCTGGTTCGGGCTGGTACGAAGCTAGGTGCCGGGTGCTTTCAGACACGTGAAGCGGGCGGTGCCGGCCATCATGTCCGTGTCGCGCCACGCCACATGGATGGCCGCTTCTGGCGCTAAGCCGACGTTCGACAACGTCAGAAGCGGCAATAGACCTTTCGTGGAAGATAGACGAGGTTGAGCTCGCGTAGCGATCTGCCGGTGCCGTCAGCAGTGGAATATCAATAGCTTGGACAATATATCAGCGGATCGAAACGATCAGTTCCCAGTTATCGGCTTCATCATCGTTGGGACGCCACGCGACGCCAAGGCTTCGCATGGCGCGCGTTAT
>DASZSI010000344.1:0-4604 GCA_035548775.1 Hyphomonadaceae bacterium | reverse complement strand
CTTCGCTTTGCTGCGGCCGGGATGACAAACATGAGTCATTCCGGCCGCGTACGGTCCATACTTAGAACTTCAGCACCTTCACATACCGCACCTGGGGCAGAGCCTTGATGGCGTCCAGCGTCTTGGCGGGCACGTCCTGGTCGACGCCAACGATGGCGATGGCGTCGCCGCCGGCGGCTTCGCGGCCGAGGTTGAAGGTCGCGATGTTGACGCCGGCCTTGCCGAGTTCACCTGCCATCGATCCGATGAAGCCGGGTTTGTCCGAGTTGTTGATGAACAGCATGTAGGGCTGGAAGTCGGCCTCGAGCGCCATGCCCTTCACTTCCACAACACGCGGCTTGCCGCCGACGATGGCGCCGGCGACCGAGCGCCATTTGCCTTCGACCTTCACCTTGATGCGGATCAGCGAGTCGTAGACCGGCGAGTCGTCGCGCTTGGACTCCTTCAGCGAGCCGCCGCGTTCCGTCAGCATAGCGGGCGCCGAGACCATGTTCACTTCGGCAAGGAAGGGACGCAGCAGGCCGGCGAGAGCCGCCGAAGTCAGCGGCTTGCGGTTAAGCGCAGAGACCTGACCTTCGTATTCGATCTCGACCTCGCTGAGGCCGCCATCGGCCACCTGGCCCGCGAACTGGCCCAGCTTCTCGGCCAGGGCTACGAAAGGCTTGAGGCGCGGCGCTTCCTCGGCCGTCACGCTCGGCATGTTGAGCGCGTTGGTGACGGCGCCGGTGAGCAAGTAGTCCGCCATCTGTTCGGCGACCTGGAAGGCGACATTGTCCTGCGCTTCGACAGTGGACGCGCCAAGGTGAGGCGTCGCCACGAAGTTCTTGGCGCCGAAAAGAACGTTTGTCTTCGCCGGCTCCTCGCCGAACACATCGAACGCGGCTGCGCCGATGTGACCCGAGTCGAGGCCTGCGCGAACCGCCGCCTCATCGGCAAGGCCGCCGCGGGCGCAGTTGATGAGGATGACGCCTTTCTTGGTCTTGGCGAGGTTTTCCTTCGACAGGATGTTCTTGGTCTGGTCGGTCAGCGGCGTGTGCAGCGTGATGACGTCAGCGCGCTTCAAGAGCTCGTCGAGCTCGACCTTCTCGACGCCCAGTTGCGTGGCGCGCTCAGCCGTGAGGAACGGGTCGTAGGCAACGACCTTCATCTTGAGACCCAGCGCGCGGTCCGCGACGATGGAGCCGATATTGCCGGCGCCGATGAGACCCAGCGTCTTCGCGAACAGTTCGACGCCGATATAGTCCTTCTTCGGCCATTCGCCTTTCTGCGTACGTTCGCTTGCAGAGGGGATCTGGCGCGCCGCCGCAAACATCATCGCGATCGCGTGCTCGGCCGTTGTGATGGCGTTGCCGAATGGCGTGTTCATCACCACGACGCCCTTGGCGGTGGCGGCCTTCACATCAACGTTGTCGACGCCGATGCCGGCGCGGCCGATGACTTTCAGCTTCTCACCGGCGGCGATGACATCCTTGTCCGGCTTGCACGCCGAGCGGACCGCGAGTCCGTCATACTGGCCGATGATCTTGATCAGCTCGTCCTTCTTGAGACCGACCTTGAAATCGACCTCGATGCCGCGGTTCTTGAAGATATCCGCCGCGCCGGGCGCGAGATCGTCAGCGATGAGCACTTTCACCATGGGTGGGTCTCCTTAAGTTCGATAGGGATGGTTTTCGATGGACAATGTTCAGACATGGCCGCCCGTCCCGTCGCCTGCGGCTTTCCACTTGCGCGCGCGGTTGATCGCCATCTTGGCGTCGACCTGTTCCGAGAGATCCATGCCGGCGAGCGCCACGAGACGATGCAGCAGGATGACGACGTCGGCAGCTTCCTTGCCAATTTCTCGTCTGTCGTTGGCGCGGATCGCCTGTTCGAGTTCGTCGAGCTCGCCGCGGGCGCGGGCAACAAGGGCGGTCAGGTCTTTCGCTTCACCAAAGGTGGCGTCACCCCACTCGCGGATGGATTTGCTGGTTTCGGGCGTCATGTCGTGCGGCGCTCCAGCAGAAGGACCGCGCCGAACAGCATCATCACCGTGCCTGTGACGCTATCCATCGCGCGCTTGACGACGGGGCGGTCGAGTAGCTTGGCCACGCCGCGAGTGGCGAGGATCAGAAGCGCAAACCAGGCAATGCCCATTATCGCGTGGATGGCGGCGAGCAGCATCGAGAAGGCGATGGTGTTGACTCCCGCCGGCACGAATTGCGGCAGGAAGCTGACGTAGAACACGCCGACTTTCGGGTTGAGCAGGTTGGTGACGAAGCCGCGCACGAACCAGTTGCCGCGCGGCGGCTGAGCATCGGTTGTTTTCAGTTTCTCTTTCCGGAACGCAGAACGCAACATGCCGAAGCCGAGCCATAGCAGGTAAAGCGCGCCCGCGATCTTGAGAATGGCGTAGGCGGTTTCGGAGGCTGCCAGCAGCACGCCGAGACCCACGGCAGCGGCAAGTCCCCAGACCAGGCATCCCGCCACGATACCGCCTGCAGCCATGGCGGCGCGGCGACTGCCTTCCACGGTTGCTGTGCGGAGCACGAGCGCGGTGTCGAGGCCGGGCGTCACGGTGAGAAGACCCGCGGCGACGCAGTAAGCGATGAGTGCAGAGGTGACGTCCATTTGCGCCTCCCACAGCCGTCCTCCCGGAAGCGCGAAGCGCTGTCCGGGACCCACTCTTCAGCTTGCACAAGATGAGAAGTGGGTCCCGGCTCTCCGCTTCGCTGCGGCCGGGATGACAATCAGGACAATTCGCTCGCAACCGTTGCAAACGCCCAGTCGAGCCAGGGCGTCAGCTTTTCGAGATCGGAGGCTTCCACCGTTGCGCCGCACCAGATGCGCAGGCCCGGAGGCGCGGCCTTGTAGCCGCCGATGTCGTAGGCCGCGTTTTCCTTCTCGAGCAGACCCGTGAACTTCTTCACGAACTCCTGCTGGCCCTTCTCGTCAAGCTTGGTCACGCGCGGATCGACGATCGAGAACGTGACCGACGTGTTGGAGCGCGTCTTGGCATCGGCCGCGAGGAATTCCACCCACGGCGTCTTGTCGACCCATTTGGCCAGCGTGGCGAGGTTGGCGTCGGAGCGTTTGTAGAGCGCTTCAACACCGCCCAGGCTTTCGACCCAGCCAAGCGCATCGAGATAGTCCTCCACCGCCAGCATCGAGGGCGTGTTGATCGTCTCACCTTCGAAAATGCCTTCGGTGACTTCGCCGCCTTTCGCCATGCGGAACAGTTTCGGCATCGGCCATTTCGGCGTGTAGGTCTTGAGGCGTTCGATTGCGCGTGGGCTGAGGATCAGCATGCCGTGTGCGCCCTCGCCGCCCAGCACTTTCTGCCAGGAGTAGGTCAGCACATCGATCTTCGACCAGTCTATTGGCATAGCAAAAACCGCCGAGGTCGCGTCGCAGAAGGTAAGGCCCTCGCGGTCCGCTGCGATCCAGTCGGCGTTCGGGACTTTCACGCCAGAGGTGGTGCCGTTCCAGGTGAAGACGATGTCGGCGTCTTTGCGCGCCTTGGACATGTCCGGCAGCTTGCCGTAGCCGGCCTTGTGTGTGGTGGCGTCGACCTTCAGTTGTTTCGTGATGTCGGTGACCCAGTCCTCGCCGAAGCTTTCGAAGGCGAACACATCCACGGGCCGCGCGCCGAGCATCGACCAGAAAGCGGCTTCGATGGCGCCAGTGTCCGAGCCGGGCATGATGCCGATGCGGTAATCGGCGGGAATCTTCAAAATGGCGCGCGTCTTGTCGATCGCGAGCTTCAGGCGCGCCTTGCCAAGCTTTGACCGGTGCGAGCGGCCGAGCGAGTCGAGCTTCAGGTTGTCGGGATTCCAGCCGGGGCGCTTGGCGCAGGGGCCGGAGGAAAAATGCGCGCGATCGGGGCGCACTGCCGGTTTCGTGGCGGTCGTCATTGCGATGTCTCCCATCCTTACAGATGGGCTGGTCGCCGTTGGGAGCGACTGGCCCGCGCCGGATATGCTCCCGAATCAGTTGCGCGTCAATGAATCAGCCCTGTTCGTCGTGGATAGCTTTGCTATCGGCCGGCGCTTCGGCCCTGTCGTCCAGACCATAGTCGCGGGAGATTTCCGCCACGCGGAGACGATAGCCGCGCAATATCCCTTCCCGGCCCGCGGTCTGGGCGGCGCGATGCTCGTCCGTGTTGCGCCACTGCCGGATAGCGGCCTCGTCGCGCCAGAACGACAGCGAGACATATTTGCCCGGCGTGGCGAGGCTTTCGAAGCGCTCGATCGAAATGAAGCCGTCGATGTCGTCGAGCATGGGGCGCAGCTTCGCGGCGATGCCGAGATAGTCCTGCGCCCTGCCCTCGGCGGGTTCCACCTCGAAGATCACCGCGATCACGGCTTCACCAGTTTGGCGTGCGGGCCGGAGCACAACTTCAGGAACACGCGGTCCTCGCGGCGGATGAACTGGTGCTGCTTGGCGAAGGCATAGTTCTCCTGCCCGAGCGGATCGGCCATCAGGCGCGCGCGATAGGCTTCGTAGGCGGCAAGGGACTCGATGGTGTAGACGCCATAGGCCGTCGTGGCCGAGCCTTCGTGCGGCGCGAAATAGCCATAGAGGTCGGCACCGTTGAGCGGAATGGCCTGGCCCCAGGTGCGGGCATA
>DASZSI010000343.1:0-7689 GCA_035548775.1 Hyphomonadaceae bacterium | reverse complement strand
CGACATTGTCGCGGTTGAACTGCTGGTAGTAGCCCGTATCGACGCAGATGCGCTTCGAGCCGAGCGGGTAGGTTTTTGGAACCAGCTTCTCCGCCGTCGCCGGATCCTTCACGGTCGCGCGGATCTTGCCGGCCACGAAATCGACGGCGGTGTCGTTGGCAGGCTTGCTCACCAGGAGGTCCGCGAACGCGCCGCCGATGGCGAAGCCGCCGATCGCCCAGCGCCTTTGATACTCCGCATCGCGTTCCTCCGCCGGCGTCTCCATCGCCATGCGCGGCTGAACTTCGTTGCTGATGATGCCGAACGCGCTTTCCTTCGCCCGCTGGCGATAGGCGGCGCGGTTCGCACGCCAGTCATCGACAACCTCAGCCTTCGGCGGGCCATTGTGCGCCGGCGTCGAGAAGCAGGGCGTGCGCTGGAAGATGGTGAGGCGCTCAACCTGCGATGCGATCTCGGTGATGGTCTGGATCGCCGATGAGCCCGTGCCGATGATGCCGACGCGGCGGCCCTTCATGTCCACCCCGCTCTCTGGCCAATGGCCGGTGTGATAGACCTGACCTTTGAAGCTTTTGAGACCGGGGAAGTCCGGCTCCTTCGTGGCCGACAGGCAGCCCGTCGCCATCACGCAGAAGCGGGCCGAGAGCCTGACACCCTTGTCCGTCGTTACAGTCCAGCGTTGCGTCTTCTCGTCATAGGTCGCGGCGGTGACGCGCGTCGACAGATCGATATCGCGGCGCAGGTCGAAGCGGTCGGCCACGTGGTTGAGATAGCGGAGCAGCTCCGGCTGGGCCGCATAGCGCTCGCTCCACACCCAGTCGTTCTCGAGCTCTTCCGAGAACGAGTAGGAATATTCCTGGCTCTCGATATCCACCCGCGCGCCCGGATAGCGGTTCCAGTACCAGGTGCCGCCGACGCTCGGCCCCGCCTCCAGCACACGCGCCGAAATCCCCATGCCGCGCAGGCGATGCAGCATGTAGAGACCCGAGAACCCGGCCCCGACGATGATGACGTCGAGCGCATCTCCATCCCTGCTGGCCATGATGTTTCCTCCGGCTCTTGACCCCAACGATAGGAGGCAAAGGACGGCCTGTCGCGTCCCCAATTCATCCGGCCGGTGAATTCTGCTAGGCTGCGCTGACGCACGGTAAAAGCCGGCGTGCTCCAGGGAGGAGAACCCAATGAAATCGATCACCGTCGGCATTGCCGCAACGGCGCTGATGTTGGCCGCGAGCCCGGCCGCTCTTGCACAGGCGGGCTACTCTGGGCCGCACACCAGCTGGGGCGCGCCGGACCTTCAGGGCTTCTGGACCTTCTCCTCGATCACCAAGCTGACGCGGCCGGCCGGCATCGACCATCTCGTCCTCACGCCCGCGGAGGCCAAGGCCATCGAGGAGAAAGACTTCAACAACGCCCGCACCAAGGCGGAGCTGAAGCCCACCGACCAGAGCCTTGGCGCGCCTGTCGGCGGCAAGGCCCTGCCGGCGATCGGCAACTACAATGCGGTGTGGGTCGATCCCGGCTCGCAGGTGGCGAGGATCAATGGCGAGTACCGCTCGTCCTGGATCACCGATCCGCCGAACGGCAAGGTGCCTTTCTCCGACGCTGGCCGGAAGAAGATGGCGACCTGGAAGCCTGACGCCACGCGCGACGGAACGTTCAAGCCTGACCCATCCTCCCTCAACATCTATGCTCCGCCGGCGTCGAAGGCCACTTTGATGAAGCCGAACGGCAAGGCCGCTGCGAAGACGCCGGCATCCAAGGCCGCGAAAGCTGAAGGCGGATCGTCCGGCAACGGGCAACCCGCCGCCAAGACCTTCGTCGATCTCGTCGAGGCGCCGAAGTCGGCCGACAATGGCGGCGCCGCCGACTCCTATCGTGGGCCCGAGTCACGCGGCACGGGCGAGCGTTGCATCTCGATGAACGGCGGCGGCCCGGTGATGCTGAGCGGCCTCTACAACAACAACGCCCAGATCGTGCAGACGCCCGACCACGTGATGATCGAGGTCGAGATGATCCATGACGCGCGCATCATCCCGCTCGTCAAGGACAAGGCGGCGGCCGATGCCCACTTCAAGGATACCAAGACGGTGAAGTGGTATGGCGACAGTGTCGGCTGGTATGAAGGCGACACCCTGGTGGTGCAGACCCGTAACTACAATCACCAACAGGCCGGCCAGGTGTTCATTTCCGACACCGGCAAGCTGACCGAAAGGTTCACCCGTGTTGGCCCGGAAGACATCGTCTACGGGTTCACGGTCGAGGACCCCGAGGTCTACACCCAGGTGTGGAAGGGCGAGATCTCGTTCCGCAGCATCCAGGGCCCGATCTACGAATACGCCTGCCACGAGGGCAATTACGGCCTCTACGACATCCTGCTGGGCGCGCGCGAGCAGGAGCGCCAGGGCCGCAAGCTGGCGGCGACGGGCACGGAAGAATAGTTACGTTTTCGCCGCCTTCAGGACCTCCTCGATGGTGGCGATCACCGCCTCGGGTTTTTCGGACGGGATGGAGTGGCCCGAGCCCTCCACCACACGATTGACGCCGCGCGTTGAGAGCGCGGCGTATTCATCGTGCGCTTTCATCCATTCGATACGCAACGCAGGCATCTGCTGCTGCACTTCGGCTGACGCATCCGGCCCCGCGGAGAGTGCGCCAGCGGTGAGGACAATTAGCGGTAGCGCGCCATAAGTGCGCTTCGGATCGATCGCGGCTTTTGCACTGACGCTGAAGCTCCTGATGTGCGAAATGCGCGTCGCAATTGCCTGTGGGCTGCCCTGCTCTTTTTCCAGCGCAGACTTCAGCGCTGGCGAATAGCTGGGGCGATAGCCGAAACACTCGGCGGCGTCCGGCGCGTCGGGCGCAATTGGCCCAAGCTTCAGCTTGTCCGAGCAGGCATTCAGCTTCGCGAATGTGTCGGTGTCGGAGGCTACGTCCGCTGCCTGATAGGCCCGTGCAACTTTCGCAAAGCGCGCAGGCTGGTCAGGAATCGACGGATCGACCAGCACGATACCCACCACGTCCTTCAGCCGATGATCGGCGAAGTGCAGCACGTCATAACTGCCCGCCGAATGGCCCACCAGCAGATAGGGCCCGGCAATCTTCGCTGCTTTCAGCGCGGCCTCCACGTCGGCCGTGATGTGGGCCGCGTCCTGTGGCGCCCCGCTCGGCCCGCTATGCCCGATGCCGGGCGGATCGAAGGAACAGACGCGGGTCTTCGTCGCGATCTCCGGCTGCACCTTGCTCCATCGTTCCGACCAAGACGTGAGCCCCGCGAACAGGATCACCGTGGGCGAACCCTTGCCCCGGCAATCGAGGTTGAGCGTGCGCCCGCCCGGCAGCTTCACCAGCTTCGCCGGCTTCACATATCCGCCCAGGTTCGCGGCCGTCGGCGCCTGCGCAGTGGCGAACGAAGCGCCCGATACGGCAAGCGCCAACATGACAATCGGCCGCCAACGCATGACCAACACCCCGGTTCCGTCCCTTCAGGAATATTCCCGATCGATCCTGACGCGGCCCGTGGGCCTGCTCAAGCGGCGTCGACCGATGCATGATCCGATCACATCGGCGCGAACTTTGTCGCGATCTGTCGCAAGGCTCAAGACAGGCCGGAATCCCGACGACAAATCGCGACGAAAATGAACGCATCTAAACAGTCGGGATAACCCGTGTTCATGCGCCGCGCGTTCATCTGGTCATGCGTCCACGGGGCCAGCACTCCTCCCTGCGGACCAGACAAGGAGACACGAACATGAAACGCATCCTGCTCTCGGCCGTGGCCAGCCTTTCCCTGATGGGCGCGATCGCCGCGCCCGCGCTCGCTGCGCCGCCGGATTTCGACCGACATCACGAATGGCGCGACAACGACCACAACGCCCGCTGGGACGACAATCGCTACAACGGCTACTGGATCGGCCGCACCTGGCATGCCGGCCCGCCGCCGGCCAGCGCCTATCACAAGAAGGGCTTCGTGCTCGGCTGGCGTCCATGGCACAAGGGCGACCATCTCGGCGCCTACTCGACCCGCTACACAGAAGTCGACTGGCACGCGCGCCATCTGAAAGCGCCGCCGCGCGGCTATCATTACGTGCAGACCGACACCGGCGACATCATCCTCGCCGCCATCGCCGGCGGTCTGATCGCTTCGGTGATTTCGGGCCACTAAAACCGGCCCTGACGAGATCCGACTGACACGCCGCCCTGGAGGAAACTCCGGGGCGGTTTGTCATGCTCTGATCCAGCAGCTGGTGGATGGCTAGCCGGCGATCTTGCGCACCAGCGTGTCCCAGTAGACCAGCCCGTCCTCGAAGCTCTTCACCGAATTGCGCTCGTTTAGCCCATGCATGAAGTCGTCGCTGTCCTTGATGAAGACCTCGCCGACGCCATAGGTCGGGATGCCCGCGCCGCGATAGAACACGCCGTCGGTCGCGCCCGCGCTCATGCCCGGCGTCACCGGAATGCCGGGATGGATGGAATCGACCGCGGCGCGCACAGCAGCCATCACGTCGGGCCGAAGCGGAGATGCGTCGGAGCTGACATAGTCATCCAGCGGCTTGATCTCGATCTTCTTGCCGGCAAGCTTTTGCAGTTGCGCCTGCACGTCGGCGATCTTCACGCCGGGAAAGATGCGGCAGTTGACGGTCGCGGTCGCCGATTGCGGCAGCGCGTTGTCGGCATGCCCTGCCTGCAGCAGCGTCGGCACGCAGGTGGTTCGGATCTGGCCGATGGTGAACGGGCTGTCGGACAGCGCCTTGGCCGCCGCCGCATCGCCCGGCTTGGCGGCGAATGCCGCCATCGCCTTGCCCAGCGCGGTCTTGTCGGTCGCCCCGCCGGCTTTCAGCGAGGCGATGGTCGTATCGTTCCACTGCACCGGGAAGGCGTAGGCCCGGATCTTCGTGAGCGCATCGACGACGTCGTAGATCGCGTTGTCCTTGCGTGGCTGGGACGAGTGGCCGCCGGGATTGTGGGCGGTGAGCGTGAAGCTCGCGAAGGTCTTCTCGGCCGTCTGCAGCGAGTAGGATGTCGCCTGTCCCGTCTTTTCGTCCAGCGAGCCGGCGCCGGCATCGGAGTTGAGCGCAAACTCGCCGTCGATCAGGGCGCGGTGCTCGGCCAGCATCTTCTTGGTTGTGACGCCGCTGGTTTCCTCGTCGCCCGAGAACACCAGGATCATGTCGCGCTTGGGCGTGAAGCCTTCGCGCTTCAGCCGCAGGAACGTCGCCGCGAGGCTGGTGACGCCGGACTTGTTGTCGATGCTGCCCCGCCCGAAGAAATAGCCGTTCTCCTCGACCAGCTTGAAGGGGTCGCGCGTCCAGTCGGCGCGGTGAGCAGGCACCACATCCATGTGGCCGATGAACAGGATGGGTTTCTGGCCTGAGTTCGAGCCGCGGTAGCGCGCCACCAGCACGCCGGTGTCGCCCATCGGGATGAACTGCACGTCGGCCGCCGCAAAACCGCCGGCCTTGAACCTGTCGGCCAGCCAGTTCGCCATCTCGGGAACCTTCTTGCCCTCGACGGACGTGTCGAGCCCGACGAGCTTGGCGTAAATCTCCCGCGCCTCGGCCTTCGCCTTGTCCGCCGTCGGAGGCTCGGCAAACGCCTGCCCTGCCAGCAGCGCCAGCCCCGCCACGCCCAAGATCAGTTTGCGCATCTAAACTCTCCCTTGAGCGCGACAGAACCCTCTCCCACGGCGCAAGGCAACGGGGTTTGCGACGGCCATGCGCGTTCCTATCTCCCAGCAATGCTGCTCCAGCCCAAATCCACTCGATCGGAACCGCATTCCGAGCCCCTGTACGACGCGTTTTCCGCGGCCGTGATCCACGCGGTTGAAAAGGCGGGGCCTTCCGTCATCGGCGTGCGCCGCGGCCGCAAGGGCCGGGCCGATGCCTTCGATGGCGCGGGTTCCGGCGTGCTTGTCACCACCGACGGCTATGCCCTGACCAACAACCACGTCGTGCGCGGCGCCGAGCGGATCGAAGCCTCGCTCCCGGACGGCCGCGTCATCGAAGCAGACGTGGTTGGAACCGATCCGGACACCGACCTGGCGCTGATCCGCCTGCGCGTCGGACAATTGCCGCCGGCGGAGATCGGCGACTCGGACGCCCTGAAAGTCGGCCAGCTGGCCGTCGCGATCGGCAATCCGCTGGGCCTGCAGGCGACCGTCACCGCCGGCGTCGTCTCCGCCCTGCGCCGCACGCTGCGCGGCGAGGCAGGCCGGCTGATCGAGGATGTGGTGCAAACCGATGCCGCCCTCAACCCCGGCAATTCCGGCGGCGCGCTGGTCGATGCCTCAGGCCGTCTCATCGGCATCAACACGGCGATCATTTCAGGCGCGCAAGGCATCTGCTTTGCCGTGCCGATCAACACCGCCAACCGCATCATCCCCGAACTGATGCGCGAAGGCCGCGTCGTGCGCGGCTGGCTGGGTATCGCCGGCCAAAGCCAAGGCCTCGCCCGGGCCCTGGTCCGCCGCCTCGAGCTCACCTCCGAAGCCGGCGTTCTGGCCGTGCAGGTCGTCTCCGGCGCCCCGGCCGATCGCGCTGGGTTGCGCGCAGGCGATGTGATCCTCACCCTCAACGGCGAGCCCACCACCTCAGTCGACGCCACCCACCGCATCCTCTCGCGCGACACCATCGGCAGGACGATCCCGATGGACATCCTGCGCGACGGCGCAAAGCAGCGACTGGAGCTGAAGGTGGAGCCAAGGCCGAAGGAGTAGTCGACCTCGCTTCTGCGCGCCTCCAATTATCGAGCTAGTCTAGCCGGATGATGTCATTTCCGCGCCTACCCAGCGCGAATGCGGTGGCTACCCGCTCGGTAGCGCCAGAGAACCCAAACAGTGGCGCGTTTTCAGAACCAAACTTTCGCAGCAATGGTTCGTTCTTCCCATCGGCCACGCACAGCGCGTTTAATGCCGTAGTGATCTCGTTCGACTGGAAGCTTTCCGTAGGATAGTCCTCCTTCATCAGATCGAGAATGTTCTGACGCGTGTAACCTCGCATTGCGCGGCGAGCCAACGAATAAAGCATCTTGTCCCGAACTCGCTTGCGCGTTTCTCTCGTGTTCATGAACGCAGCGATGCGTTCGATGTATGGGCTCAGCCTCGTGTCACTCCACTGTTGGTTAGCTTCGGCGATAACGGGGTCGTCGATCCGACGGAGCCTATTACGCGCGGCTTTCCCGAGAAGTAGACAGTACTCGCTCATAAAATCTGGGCGCAAATCGGTCGCGTCCCGACACGCGTGCATCAATTCATCCAGATTGGCGATTCGGATATCGAGTTTCTCGCGAAAGCCTCGATCAAGAAACTTTTTCGCTTCCCCGTCTGTAAATGACGAGACCTCGGGAAGCCGTCGCAGCCGTCTCATGTGAGGCTCAGAGAATGGCAAGTTTGCAAGTGCTACTCTGAGACTATCATCCGCTCCGACAATCAGGAGGCGAACTTCTTGTTGCGCCAGCTGATCGCTCGCCATGACAAAATTTACGATGTCGGGGACAAATCTGCCGGTTTGATCTGTCAGACCCTGCTCGGCATTTTCAATCACTATGTAGGCTGGCCGACGCCCAGCATCACGACGGAGTTTAGCCGAGAGGCTGAGCAGCGCGTCAAAGCCATCAAATTCCCGCACAGTCTCTTGGCCGATCGCGACGTTGCTGCTTACTCCGCCAAAAGTTCGTTTGCTGACAATTCTGCCC
>DASZSI010000342.1:0-14391 GCA_035548775.1 Hyphomonadaceae bacterium | reverse complement strand
GGTGGGCGTGACGATCTCGTCCATCACGCGGCGCTGCATCTCCTGGTCGAGGATCGGGGCGGGCGAGTACGCGCCCATGCCGCCTGTGTTGGGCCCGGTGTCGCCATCGCCCACGCGCTTGTGGTCCTGCGCCCCGGCCAGCGGCACGGCTGTCTCGCCATCGCAGAGCGCGAAGAAGCTGGCTTCCTCCCCCTCCATGAACTCTTCCACGACCACGCTCGCCGACGCCGCGCCGAACTTGCCGGAAAGCATCTCGTCGATCTCGCGCTCCGCTTCTTCGCGCGACTGCGCGATCACCACGCCTTTGCCGGCGGCGAGCCCGTCGGCCTTGAGCACGTAGGGCGGTTTGAACTTGTCGAGGAAAGCCTTGGCCTTGTTCGTCTCGGTGAACCGGCCATACGCTGCGGTTGGAATGCCATACTTGGCCATGAAGTCCTTGGAGTAGCCCTTCGAGCCTTCCAGGATCGCGGCCCGCGCGGACGGACCAAATACCGGGATGTCGATGGCGCGCAGCTTGTCGGCGAGGCCCATCACCAGCGGAACCTCGGGGCCAACGATCACCAGGTGGGGACGCTCCGTCCTGGCCAGCGCCACCAGGCCGTCAATATTGTCCGCCGCCACGGCCTCGCAGCGGGCCAGGGCCGCAATGCCAGGATTGCCCGGCGCCACGACGACGTCGCTTACCCGCGGGCTCTGCTTCAGCCGCCAGGCCAGCGCATGTTCTCGCCCCCCACCGCCGACAATCAGAATTTTCATGCGAATTCGTCCGGCCGGCTTGATCGTGGGTTAGACTGCCAGCCGGATTAGTACGGGCCCGGCCAGGATTACAAGGCAGGATAGTGGTGAACAGCAAATCGTCGATGTTCTCGCGCGACAGCGACCTGACCGGGCTCTGGTCGGGCGAATACTGGTATGCCGGCGGACAGGGGCGGGCGGCGCCGTTTTCAGCGCACATAACGGATGTGGCCGGATCGATCTCGGGAACCACGCTGGAACCGAACACCTTCGCCCATCCCGGCCTGATCGAGCTATCCGCCGATATCACCGGTGTCCGCGGCGAACTCAGCGTACGCTTCACCAAGCTCTATCATCCCGCGCCGGGCGTGCATCGCGAGCCGATCTTCTACGTTGGGACCGTCGACCCGAATTTCACCGTGATCGATGGCGACTGGGGCATCGCACCAACCAAGGAAAGCCCGCCGATCCACGGCCGCTTTGTCCTCGCCCGCATCTCTCGTGGGGCTGTGGCCGTCGCCAAAGAACGCGAAGTCGAGCTTGAGCTAAGACGGTAAGGATCGCCTATACTCGTCCCATGGATGAGTTCTTCGAATCGCAGAAGCCGCCGCCGGGCCCCGGCGACAATATGCCGGAGATGTCGGTCTCCGAGCTGGCGACCGCCCTCAAGCGCACCATCGAGGAAGGCTATCCCTTCGTGCGTGTGCGCGGCGAGCTAGGCCGCGTGATCGTTGCCAAGTCCGGCCACGTCTATTTCGATCTCAAGGACGAGGACGCGACCCTCAACTCGGTGATGTGGAAGGGCTCGGCCGCACGCCTACCGTTCAAACCGGAGGAAGGGCTGGAGGTCGTGGCCGAGGGCCGGTTGTCGACCTACCCCGGACGCTCCAACTACCAGCTGATTGCTGAACGCATGCGCCCGGCCGGCGTGGGCGCCCTGATGGCTCTGCTGGAGGAACGGCGAAAGAAGCTCGCCGCCGAGGGGCTGTTCGCGCCGGAACGCAAGAAGCCCATCCCGTTCCTCCCATCCGTCATCGGTGTGGTGACCAGCCCGACCGGCGCTGTTATTCGCGACATCCTGCATCGGGTGCGCGACCGGTTCCCGTGCCGCGTGATCATCTGGCCGGCGCTGGTGCAGGGCGAGAAAGCGGCGGCCGAGGTCGAGGCGGGTATTCGCGGCTTCAACGCACTGCAGCCTGGCGGCCCGATACCCAGGCCGGACGTGATCATCGTCGCGCGGGGAGGCGGCTCGATCGAGGATCTGTGGCCCTTCAACGAGGAGCGGGTCGTCCGCGCCGCCGCCGACAGCAGCATTCCGCTGATCTCCGCCGTTGGCCACGAGACCGACACCACGCTGATTGATTACGCCTCCGATCGTCGTGCGCCCACGCCCACTGGCGCGGCAGAGATGGCGCTACCGGTCCGATCCGAACTAATCGCCAATGTCACGACGCTTGGGGCCCGCGCGGCGCGCCGCCTCACCGGCCATCTCGAAAAGCGCAAGCTGGAATTGCGTTCCGCCGCCGGTCGCCTTCCGCGCCTCGACAGTCTATTGCAGACTCCGCGTCAGCGGCTGGATCTTGCAGCGCAGCGTTTTGGCGGATCGCTATCGAGAATGGTTTCGCGAAAGCGCCAACGCTTCGACAAGGCCGGCGGTGGACTGCGCCCCTCTGCGCTGCGGCGCGAAATCGGCGCAAAGCGCTCCGAGGCGCAGCGGATGGTATCGCGTCTCGCGCCGGCGATGGGCCGCAAGATGAAGACGTTGCGCGAGGAATTACGTGCGCAGACACGCGTCCTGGACAGCGTATCGTACGAACGCGTGCTCGCGCGAGGCTTTGCCCTGGTGACCGGTCCGGATGGAAACCTGATCCGTTCGGTCTCGGCCGTGGGTGAAGGCGATAGGCTGAGCCTGCGCTTCGCCGATGGCTCGGTCGTCGCTCAGGCGGAGGGTGGGGCACCCGCGCCGGAGAAACCAGCAGCCAAGCCGGCGCCAGCCCCCGACCGGCCGCGCATCCGCAAGCGCTCGAACCCGTCTGATCAGGGCAACCTGTTCTGACTATCGCTTGTCAGGCTTGCCGCCCCTGCCGCCTTCGGTCTTGGCGTAGCCTATCACGATCAGCAGGATGGTGAGCGTTACGACAACTGCGGCGAACGCAATGACATGGGCCGTGTCAGATCGGCCGGGCGCCAGGACGAACCGCCCCGATAGCGCGACGAGTCCAGTATAGACCAGCGTGATGAGCCAGCCTTCCCAGCTCGCCGGCGTGATGCCGAACCCCAGCTGCTTTTTCCGGAACCAGTACTTGCTCATCGCCTCGGTCGCCTAGTTCAGGCATTCAGCCGCTTCACGAACCATTCGGTCAAGCGGTTCCATACCTGTTTATCGGCCTCATCCTCGACGCCGTGTTCCAGGTTCGGATTGTCATTGATCTCGATGACGATCGGACCGTCCGGTCCCGACTTGATGTCGACGCCGTAGAAGCCATCGCCGATCAGGTTGGCGGCGCGCACGCCGATGTCGACCACGTCGGCCGGCGCCTCGGCCACCGCGATGGTCTTGTGGCCGCCCTCGACGGCCGTTCCGTCCGGTTTGTGGTTCAGGATCTGCCAGTGCCCGCGCGCCATCTTGTACTGGCAGACGAACAGCGGCCGCTTGTCCAGCACGCCGACGCGCCAGTCAAACTCGGTCGGCACGAATTTCTGGGCGATCACCAGGTCCGTATCTTCCAGAAGATCATCGGTGAGCTTCTTCAGCTCCGCCATCGTCTCCACCTTCTTTACGCCACGGGAGAACGAGCCGTCCGGAATCTTGATCACCATGGGGAAGCCCAGCTTGTCCGCCACTTCCTCCAGATTGGATCGATCCTGGATCACGATGGTCTCGGGGCAGGGCAGGCCCGCACCGGACAGGCGCTCCCACAGGTAGATCTTGTTGGTGCATCTCATCATCGAGACAGGATCGTCGATGACCGGCATTCCTTCGGCCCAGGCGCGCCGCGCAAAGCGATAGGTGTGGTTGGTGATCGAGGTTGTCTCGCGGATCATCAGAGCATCGAATTCGGCCAGCCGGTCCAGGTCGCGCCGCGTGATCGGCTCCAGTTCGACGCCGTCCTTTTCGGCGAGCCGAGCCCAATGCTTCAGGCTCTCTTCGTTGGAAGGCGCCAGTTCTTCATTAGGGTCGTGCAGAACGGCGATCGACCATTTGGGAATGGTCCGCGCCTTCGGGCTCTTCCATACCCGGCCGGTATAAGTGGTCAGGCTTTCGACAAAGAACTTCAGCTCATCGTCTTCGAGCCGCGTGAAGGGCGTGAGCTTGATGCGCTTGATCTTGAATTTGCCCGGTTGGCCGTTGGGCGCCGTTGTGATCACCAGGACCGGCGCGCGATACCAGTCGAACAGCTGGCGGGCAAACTTGCGGAAACGCTGGTCGATCACCTCGCCGAAGCACACCACAATGCGCTCCGGAACCTGGTCACCCTTCTCGAGATCCTTGTTCAGAAGTTCTTCGAGCGCAGACTCCGCGTCCTCCGGCAGGTCGCGGTCGTACAGGTCCAGCATGGTTTCGACGGTCGGAACCACGCGATGCCCGCGCGCCTCGGCCAGCAGCGACGCATAATACCCGTCCGTCTGGTAGTTGTAGTTGCGTGCGAGGTTAATGATTTTCGGCCGCGAGCCGGACAGCAACTTTGGCTGCAGAACATAGTCCCGCGATGTCATCATGCGGAATGGCGCGCCCAGCGCCGCCAGGTCGCGCAGATCGTCCGCGATCAGGATCCAGTCATACCGCAAAGCGCTTCATCATCCTGATTGCGCCCCAGCCGTCGGCATAGAATCCGGCCTCGACGTGAAAGCATTTGTAGCCATAGCGGTGATATCGCTTCAGCAGTGAGTAGTTGGTTTCCTTGATCTCGAGGTTCAACTGCCCGACGCCTGTGCCCTCGCAATAACGCTCGACATGGCGGAACAGCTCCTCGCCTAGGCCCTTGCCCTGGTGTTGTGGCGACACCGCCAGGCTGTCGAAGCTCACGACCCCGACATCTTCGATGACCAGGGAGGCGTATCCCGCCACCGCGCCGTCGGCGATGCAGCAGAACACTTTCATCTGATCGTCTTCGATCGCCTCGGCAAAGTCCTCGCGGCTCATCATCTTGTCGGCATAGCCAGCCTCGAAGCAGGCCTTCTCGATCGCCGTAAGCGCATCGATGTCGGACGCCTGCATGTCGCGTATCATCGCGCCGCTCCGATGGAGCGACGCCGAACGAACGGCCAAACCGCAACAGGAGCGCTCATGACAAGCGAGCGGCTCCCGGAAGGCGGGCAGGGCGATCCAACAGGTCTGAACAGGTCGCGGCGGCGCGCACAGGATGTGTCCATGCTTCTTCGCAGGTCAGCCGGGGATAAAGGGGAGCGGCCGCGCGAAGAGGGCCCATTAATAGCAATGCGCGTAGGCTGTCGATAGACATGGACTGCGGCCAAAAGCGGGCTCGGGCCGAATCACCCACGCGTCGCCGGCCACTGCCCTGGAGGGAACGTCGTGCCGTCAGCCAGTCTTCGTTCTGCCAGCTGGGCCGGGCTTGGCCTTGTCTCGGGCCTTGGTATGGCGCTAGCCGCCTTCCTGCTGATCGCACCCGATGTCGGCCCGCCTCCGCTGTTCCCCTTCCAGGACAAGGTCTTTCATTTCATCTGTTTTGGCTGCCTCGCGGGCCCGGCCGTGCTGGTCCTACCGCGCCAGTACATGTGGTTCTGGCTGGCCCACATGGCGGCGCTGGGCGCAGGGATCGAGGTGGCGCAGGGCCTCGGCCACAATGGTCGCGACGCCGAGCTCAGCGACTTCCTGGCCGATCTTGCCGGCATCCTTGCCGCGTGGGGCATCGGCCGCCTGATCCGGGCAAGGGTTGAAGTTCCTTCACCCTGAAACCGGTCGCGGTTTGAAACGTATCTGCTTCGGGACGTTTTCAAGAGGTTCGTGATGACTCACGAAGACGAACTCGCCCGGGTGCGAGAAAAAGTGAGCATGCTCGCCGAACAGGTCGGGACGCTTCTCGATGTTCTGCGCCGGCAGGCCGACCAGGGCCTGGACACCACGCTTGCCGAGGAAAAGCTGGAGTTGCTGGAAGCCCTGATGTGGAAGCTGCATCGAAGGCAGGTTCGACTGCAGAAATGTTCCCCCACCATCCACTAGCTTGGCCTATTTGCCGAAGAGTTGGGCCGCCCGTTCCGCGAAATAGGTGATCACGCCGCAGGCGCCGGCGCGCTTGAAGGCCGACAGGGTTTCGACAATGGCCTTGTCCTCGTCCAGCCAGCCTTGGGCGGCCGCCGCCTTGATCTGCGCGTACTCGCCCGAGATCTGGAAAACCAGCGTTGGCACACCGAACTCACTAGATACGCGCTGGACGATGTCGAGATAGGGCAGGCCGGGCTTCACCATCACCATGTCGGCCCCCTCCTCGATGTCCATGGCGACTTCGCGCAGGGCCTCCTGCGTGTTCCCGAAGTCCATCTGGTAGGTTTTCTTGTCACCCTTCAGGACCGAGGCCGTGCCCACCGCATCGCGGTAGGGGCCGTAGAACGCTGAGGCGTATTTGGCGGCATAGGAGAGGATCATGACGTTCTCATGCCCTTCCTCGTCCAGGAGCTCGCGTATCGCGCCGATGCGGCCGTCCATCATGTCCGACGGGGCGACGATGTCTGCTCCCGCACGGGCCTGGATCAGCGCCTGTTCGGTCAGCACGGCTACCGTCTCGTCGTTCAGCACATAGCCATTGTCGTTAAGCAGGCCGTCATGGCCGTGGCTGGTGAACGGGTCCAACGCCACATCACAGGCAATGCCAACTTCAGGCGCCGCTGCCTTCATCGCCTGGATGACGGTCGGCACCAGGCCTTCCGGATTGATCGCCTCATCGCCCCCTTCGTTCTTCTTCGAGGAGTCGATGTGCGGGAAGATGGCGATGGCCGGAATACCCAGTTCGCGCGCCCGGATAGCTGCCTTGGCGGCTTCGTCCACGTTCAGGCGGTCGACGCCCGGCATCGTCTTCACCGGCACGCGCTTGTCCTTCCCATCGTGGACGATCAGGCCCCACACCAGATCATCTGGCGATGGACGGGTTTCACGGACCAGCCGCCGCGACCAGTCGAACTGACGCACGCGCCGCATGCGGCTGTTCGGGAAAGCGCCGGTGACAATGGACTTGGTCATGGGGAGGACTCCAGTTGGAGGGGGATGTACTCCCGCCAACCGGGCCTGTCATCTGCACTGTCTTGGCCCCGCTATTTCCCGTCCACGGTGAACGCCAGCAGCACGTTGAGCGGGTTGCCGACCGCGCCAGTCGCGCCGTTATAGCCGGAGATGGCGTACATCGAGCCGCCGGACACAACGAAGCCCGTGTGGTCGAACGAGCCGCCCGGCTGGTCGGGCACGCCGTTGGTGGTCGAGTAGGTCTGAGCGGCGGAGTTGAACTCCCACAGCACTTTGCCCGTTGCAGCCTCATAGGCGCGCAGCCAGCCGTCCTGTCCACCCGCGATCACCGCGCCCGGGATCGCGGTCACCGGCGCCGATTGGGCGCCGATGCAGCGCTTGCCGGTCCAGCCGCAGGCAACCTTGGGGGCTGGCTGCGACCACACCGTCTTGCCGGTAGCGGGATCGACGGCATAGATGCCAGGCTTGCCGCCCTCGCGCGCTGCCGCATCGGAGATGGCGACGTAGAGCAGCTTCTTGTCAGCCGCCATTCCCCATTCGACGCCACCCAGCGCCGAGCCGTGGCCAACCTGGTTCATCCAGAGCTGCTTCCCGGTATCGGGATCGACGCCGTAGGTTGCGCCGGACTTTTGTCCTGTCAGCACGACCTGCTTGCCGTTGGCCAGCGTGAACAGGATCGGGGAGGAGCCGTAGTCATGGTCCGGCCCGATGTCGCCGAGAGGGCAATTGACGCCTCGCCGCGCGCCGCAGGCGATCAGGAAGTTGTCGTTCTCCGATGTCTGCCGCACCCAGCGGATTTTCCCGTCAGCCAGGCCAATAGCCACGACCGCATCTGCCGTCGGCGCGGGGGCCTCCGTGTAGCTGTCGCTGGTGGTTACATAGAGCTGGCCACGTTTGGGGTCGACCGTCGGCTGCGACCACACGGCAGCGCCGGCGGGCCCATAGAGCTGGGTACCCGCCTCATTCTTCCTCGTTGGCTTCGGGTCGAGCAGCTGCGTGGTCCAGATGATCTTGCCGGTCTTGATATCCAGCGCGTTCACCAGTCCGCCGAAGGTGCAGCAGGAATAGTTGGGCAGGTTGCCCGTGTTTTCCTCCGACGACGACACCGGGACATAGATGCGATCACCATAAATGGTCGGGGCGCCGGTTAGCATCGACAGCGGATGCTTGGACAGGTTGGTCTTCCAGATTTCCTTGCCCGTCATCGCGTCGAGCGCGCGAAAATCGCGGTTGAAGTCACCGACATACATCACCCAACCCGAAGGTGACTCACCTGGACGGTTCACCACCAGCGGCGATTGTCGCATCGGCGAGCCGATATGGTTGCGCCAGTAGACGCAGCCTGTCTTGCCATCGAGCGAATAGGCATCGCCTGCGAACGTCACGAAGAACACCCGGTCGCCGATGATCGTGGGCTGCCCCGCACGGCCGCCGGCCAACGAGAAGGCCCATTTCACTTTCAGCTTGGAAATGTTCGTCGGAGTAAGGGACGTCTTCTCCTGGAAACGGTTCGAGGTGGCTGTCTTGCCGTAGCCGTTCCAGTCCGTGGCGGCCGCCTTTATGGCCGGGGCCGTTCCTACACACAAGTTGTCCGGCGGCTGCACGCCCGCCTTGGCGCCCGCTTCGGAGAAGGGCTTGCCGGTCACATAGGTGGCGACCGCGCGGACCATGTCCGGCGTCAGGCCAGACGCCATGGCAGTCATCGAACCGGCAGTGAGGGCGGTCACCACTTGTTCGGGGCTGCGCTGGGCGAGGGCTTCGCGCGAGGGTGCGCGTTCAACGGCGGGATCGTGGCACCCCTTGCACTTGTTGTCGAAGGTCGTCTGGCCGATCGCCATGTCGGCTTCGGAAACTGGAATGGGTTGCGGGGTCGGCTGCTGCGAGAACGAGGCGCCCATGCCGGCGATCCCCATGCCTGCGATCAAGGCCGTAGCGATCCCGGTCATCGCTAGGGTGCGAAGTCTCATGAGCATCCTCCCTCGTTTCCCGCCCGCCGCCGTGCGCTTGTTTCGCGCGCATCATCCGACGAGCGAGGCGAACCTAGCGCGGCTTTACGTTTGCGTCAGTCTGATTTTGCTGATCGATACCAGCGCCGGCCCGCCATACCGCTACGCAAAGTGGAGCTGTCGAGGGAATGTGAAGAGCAGCCCTATCGCCGCCCAACTCTGCGCTGCATGAAGCAACGCAGTTTCACATCCATTGTTTGCCTCTGCAGCTCGCGGATCTCTTCCTGCCAGCCCTGCAGACGCCAGTTAGGAACCTCGCGGAAGCCCAGCTTGCGATAGAACGGCCCGTTCCAGGCCACCTTGCGGAAGGTCGACAGCGAGACTCGCTTGTAGGCTCGCGCCTCGGCCTCCTGAAGGCAGCGGCGCACCAGGCGTGTACCCAGCCCCTGCCGCCCGTGACGGGGCAGGACAGAGAGCTGGTCGAGATAGAGGTCTTCACCCCGATCGGAGCACAGCGCGAAGCCGACCAGTTCCTCGCGGTCGTCCACCGCTACCCAGATCAGTCCGTCGCCGAAGCCCTTGCGCAGCCTGTCCTCAGGGATGGGTTGGCTCGGCTCGCCCAGCGGACCGAAGTCGATCAGGCCGGTTCCCCGGAATAGGGTCGCCGACGCCAGGTCAATGTTCTGAAGTTCGCCCACCTCGTTCCCGCGCGCCGGACGGATCCGGTATTGCGGCGCGGTTTCGGTGATCACGGTCGCCATAGGGTCGGGTTCGCCGGCTCGGGGGGTAGTCTGCAGGAGTGCTGTATCGGTAGCTGACTTGGTGCTACGCGACGGGTGAATATCGTCTGAACACGCGATCCGGACCAGACCGAAATGACAGTTCAACTGACCGATGAACAAACTTTGATTCGTCAGACTGCGGCAGACTTCGCCGCCGAGAAACTGCGGCCGTTTGCGGCCGAGTGGGATGAAAAGAAACACTTTCCTGTGGACGTGATCAAGGAAGCGGCAGGTCTAGGTTTCGCGGGCCTGTACGTTAATGAAGACGTCGGAGGCTCGGCGCTGTCTCGTTTCGATGCGGTGCTGGTATTCGAGCAGTTGAGCCAGGGGTGTATCTCCACCGCCGCCTTCATCTCCATTCACAACATGTGCTCGTGGATGATCGATCGCTTTGCGACCGATGAGATGCGCAAGGAATGGCTGCCGCAACTCACCTCGATGGAGCTCGTGTCATCCTATTGTCTTACCGAACCCAGCTCCGGTTCCGACGCTGCAAGCCTGAAGACGCGGGCGGAGAAGGATGGCGGCGACTACATCCTCAACGGCGCCAAGCAGTTCATTTCAGGCGCCGGAACCAGCGACGTGTATGTCGTGATGGCGCGCACAGGCGCCGACGGGCCAAAAGGCATCTCCACCTTCATCGTGCGCAAGACCGACAAGGGAGTATCCTTTGGCGCCAATGAAAAAAAGATGGGCTGGAACTCCCAGCCCACGCGCCAGGTGATCTTCGAGGATGTACGCATCCCGGCGTCACGCCGCGTGGGCGCGGAAGGCGACGGCTTCCGCTTCGCCATGGCCGGCTTAGATGGCGGCCGCCTTAACATTGCCGCGTGTTCGCTCGGCGGCATGCAGGAGGCGCTCAACAAGGCGCTGGCCTACACTAGGGAGCGCCGACAGTTCGGGCACGCGATCTCAGACTTCCAGGCCAGCCAGTTCAAGCTTGCCGACATGGAGACGGAAACACAGGCCGCGCGGATGATGCTCTATAACGCTGCGCAACAGCTTGATGCGAAGGCCCCCGACGCTACGCGCTGGTGCGCCATGGCCAAACGCTTTGTCACCGACACCGGCTTCAAGGTCGCCAACGACGCGCTCCAACTCCACGGCGGCTACGGTTATCTCAGCGACTACGGCGTCGAACGCATCGTCCGCGACCTGCGCGTGCACCAGATCCTCGAAGGCACGAACGAAGTGATGCGCGTGATCATTTCGCGGGACATGCTGAGGCAGTAACGCCCCTCACTGGTGCCCGTAGGTCTGCTGGTTGATCGAGTCGCGAGCCTGCACCCCGCGGTCGTATTGATAGTTGACGTTGGGCGGGGGCGTGGGGGTGAAGGCCGACCCGTTGTTTCCAGATGATCCGCACTGCCCGATATAGCTGAGGTTGTTGTTCGCCCAGCTGACCAGTTTGTCGTCGTTGGTTTCGCGGCCCTTTGCCCGGGCGTTGTTCCACAGCGTCTGCGCCTGGGCTGTGTTTTGCGCGAGCCCCCTTCCCCAGCAATAGGACAGGCCGAGATTGTACATGGCCCAGCCGTCGCCGCCGTTCGCGGCCTGCTGAAGCAGCGGATTGCCTTTCTGGTAGTTGAGCATGCCGTACTGGGAATTTGTGTAGAGACTACCAAGTTCGCTCATCGACCAGACATCGCCGCCGATCACAGCCATCTGAAGATAGGCGGCCGCGGTGGTGTAATTTCTCATGCCGCTTGCCGAGTTCATATAGATGTCGCCCATATTCTTCGCGGTGATCGTCCGCGAGTCGGCCGGAACATCCTTGTCCGGCGGCTGCAGCAGTGCCCGCGCGTACCAGCTTGCCGCCACGCTGTCGTTCACCATGCCGTAGGCCGTGTAGTAGTGGAGATCGCCCAGCATGAACATGGCGAGCGTGTTGCCCCCGTTCGCGGCGATCGAGGCGTACTTCTCGGCTTCCTGAAACGTCCCAAGAAAGGTTTGGTTGTTTTTCAGTAGGTCAGCGTAGTAGGCAGCGGCCTGAATGTTTCCCTGGTCCGCGGCCAGCTTGTATTCGTTGCCGGCAAACATGGTCAGTTTGTCGTTGTAGTAAGCGTCGCCCATCCAGAGATGCATCACGGGGTTGTTTGGGTCGGCGCTCAACGCTTTCGAGCACTCCGCGATCGTCTTGCATTTGGCGGGCGGAGCCGCCCCCGCCGGCGCGGCAAGCAGGCCCAAGGCGCAGGCTCCGACAGCAGCGACTCTCCACAGCGATCTGTGCATTCGATCCAGCCCTTGTTAGCGTTGACCCGAAACGCCGCCCCGAGGGCAGACTAGCCGGGTTTGCGGTTTTGCCAAGAACGCGGGAAATACCGTCATGACTGACACGGTCGACCCGCTCTCGCGCCCCCTCGTTCCGCATCGGGGTTTCGACCAGCTGGAGGTGGGCGAGCGTTTCCCATGTCCCGCCCGCACGCTCACCGACGCCCATTTTTCTGCGTTCCAGTTGCTGTCGGGCGACAATCACCCGATCCATTACGACCGGCCCTACTGCGCAGCGCTTGGGCACAAGGATCTGCTCGCGCATGGTCTCCACATTCTAACGCTCACTGCCGCAGGCGCGGGACTTTTCCCGCATGTGATTGGCGAGGACTTGATCGGGTTCGTCGAGGTGCAGGCAAAATTCCTGAAGGGCGTCTATCCTGGCGATACCATGTATCCATTGCTCGAGATCGTGAGCCTTGAACGCCAGCGCACCACTGGCGTCGTCCGCATGCGCGCGACGATCCACAATCAGGACAACGTGCTCGTGCTCGAAGGTACGCACGCCTATCTGTTGCGGCTTCGGACTTAGCCCAAGCCCAGTGCCTTGCGCACCGCCGGGTTGTCGCTCAGCACAATGCGGCCCAGCCATGCCGCCAGCCGCTCGGCCGCGTCTGGCGTAGCGCCGAACTTGTCGAGCTCGGCGTCGATCAGGATCAGCGGATCGCCGTCGAACATGTCGTCGGCATGGCGATAGACCTCGACGCGCTTGGCGTCTGCGTCGAACTTCACGGTATGCCAGTGCATGGGAGCCTCCTTGGAGCCTGGCACGCAACGCTTGAGTACTGCCGGTCTCGATCCGGCTTGATTGGCCGGTCAGGGGCGGGCGGCTACCGCGCCCGAACAACCCCACGCCCACTGGCCGGACTCCTCCCCTGAGTCTGTGACAATTGGGATTCCCCTGTTTTCATTGGATCGCGCGGCGGGATGACAAGCCGAATGCGGCCCCCTAATCAGGGCGACGGAGAAAAATGCATGCCCGAAGTCATCATTCATCGTCAGGGCGTTGCCGGGCGTATCACGTTGAACCGGCCCCAGGCGCTGCACGCCCTTAACGAGGAGATGTGCCTCGCTATGGATGCGGCGCTGAAAGCATGGGCCGATGATCCCGAAGTGGAGTTGGTCGTCGTCGATCACATGGAGGGCACGCGCGGCTTTTGCGCCGGCGGCGACATCCGCATGCTGGCCGAGAGCGGCGCGCGCGACGGTTCGGCGGCTCAAGCGTTCTTCCGCGCCGAGTATAGGCTCAACGCAAGGATCAAGAACTATCCCAAGCCCTATGTCGCCTTCATCGATGGGATCACGATGGGCGGCGGCGTGGGGATCAGCGTGCATGGCTCGCATCGTGTCGCGACCGAGCGGACGACCTTCGCCATGCCGGAAACCGGCATCGGCCTGTTCCCCGATGTCGGCGGGGGCTGGTTCCTGCCGCGCCTGGGTCCGCCGTTGGGCATGTGGCTGGCGCTGTCGGGCGAGCGGCTGAAGGGTGGGGACGTCTGTGCCGCTGGGGTCGGCACCCACTATGTCGAGTCCAATGTTGTTGGCGCCGTGAAGACTTCGGTGTGCGACAGCGGCGTCGAGCTGCTCGAAGCGATGAGCTGGGATGAGGCCGCCACTTTCGAGAAACATCTCGAAGTGATCGAGCGCTGCTTCTGGAAGGACACTGTCGAGGACACATTCCTCGCGCTGGAATCTGAGCCAGGCGAGTGGGCCAAGGCGCAACTGGCCAACCTGAAAACCAAATCGCCGCAGACGCTGAAGGTCGCCCATCGCCAGCTGCGCGCCGGGCTTGAGACGAAGACCTTCGAGGACAATATGCGGATGGAGTTCCGCATCGGCTGCCGGGCCGTACACCTGCACGACTTCCAGGAAGGCGTGCGGGCCCTGATTATCGACAAGGACAACAAGCCCAACTGGAACCCGGCGACGCTGGCGGGCGTCACCCGTCAGATACTGGACGATATCTTCGCCCCGCTAGGCGATGGCGAACTGACGTTCGACTAGCCCGCCGGTCTAACCGCGGTTAACCACGCCCGCTTTGGCATTTCTCCGACCCCAGCTATAAGGCGCGCGGGAACGGACGGATATGCTGCTCGAAACACCAATGAAGATGCTTGGTCCGGTGGACCATCGCCCGCTCAAGGGTGCGGTGGAGGCCCTGCCTGCGTCCGCCTGGCTGGAAGATGAGACCCGCCAAAAGTCTTTCGAGCAGCACAGGGCCACGCAATCGATGGTGATGCTGTTCTCCAACACCTGGCCTAATCCCACGGTGGAGCAACGCAGCGGGTGGAGTTATTTCGCCGAGCCGGCGAACGCGTTGATGGAGCAGATCATCGCCGCGCACTATCCGCCGGGTGGGCGCATCATCCGGGCGATGGCCGCAAAGCTGCTGGCCGGCGGGCGCATCGCGCTGCACAAGGATGGTCACCCGAGTTTTGCGGCGGCTCACCGCATTCACGTTCCG
>DASZSI010000341.1:0-1934 GCA_035548775.1 Hyphomonadaceae bacterium | reverse complement strand
GTAGGAGCCCATCACGCCGTGGTCGGCGGAAGTCAGATGCATCGAGCCGCCCTTGCCGCGCATCAGGCCGTTGTCGCGCTGCATCAGCTCGCCGAGCACCTTCTCGACGCTGACGCCGCGCGCCAGCGTATGGGCGTGGCCGCGATAGGTGCAGAACGAGAGGTCGCCCTTCTGCATCGCCCCGGCGAAACCGGCGGCGACCGCCTCCTGCCCGAGCGAGAGGTGGCTCGTGCCCTTCACCAGATTTTGCAGGAACAGGTCGTAAGCGCGCTGCTCCGCCTCGCGGATGACGACCTGCGTGCGGTAAAGATCGAGCCGTTTCTGCTCGCCGATGTCGTCGTTGAGGCCGGCTTGAGCCGGCGCCCGGTCGTCGGCCCGCGCCATGAAGACGTTCCTCGCTTCTTCTAATTGGCGGGAAACTTAGCCCCGCGGGCGCCGCTTACGCAACGGGCGCGGATGGCTCGATCTTCCGCACCGCCTCGCGGTGCAGGAGGTAGAGGCCCGACGAAATCACGATCAGCCCACCGACGATGGTCCATTTATGCGGCACATCGCCGAACACGATAAATCCCAACGATGTCGTCCAGATCATCTGCGTGTAAATGAACGGCGCCAGCGCCGAGGCGGGCGCGTGACGGTGGGCAACGATCAGCAGGAAGTGTCCGAAGCCGCCGAGCCCACCGATCAGCACCATGAGGCCGGTGATGAACCAGTTCTCCGGACCGGTCCACACGAAGGGCAGCACGACCGACATCGCCAGCGCGCCGACGAGGTTGGTGTAGAACTGCGTGGTTTCGCTGGAATCCGTGCGCGACAGAACGCGCGTCAAGATCACGTAAAACGCGTAGCAGACAGTGCCGGCTCCCGAAAGCAGCGCCGCCGGGTGCATGCCGCCGAAGCCCGGCCGGGTCACAATCAGCACGCCGGCAAAGCCGACGGTGATCGCAGTCCAGCGCCGCCAGCCGACCCGCTCGCCGAGCAGCGGCACGCACAGCAGCGCCACCAGAAACGGCGTCGCGAACAGGATCGACAGCGCCTCGTCGAGCTGCAGCCAGCGCAGCGCGAACAAATTGACTATCGTCGACAGCAAAAGGAGCGTCGATCGTCCGACTTGCAGCCAGGGGCGGCTGGTTTTCATCAGGCGCGGCTGGCGCAACGGATTGGAGACAAAGAGACTGAGCACGAAGGCAAAAAAGTAGCGCGCCCACACCACCTGCAGAGTGTCCATTTGGTGGTTGAGGAATTTTCCGGTGGTGTCGATGCCGGAAAAGCACGCCACCGCGCCGCACATCAGCGCGATGCCGGTCAGCCGCTGGCGGCGAAGGGTCGTCGGGTCAGTCATCGCGGCCAGCTCGCCGCGACCTTCTTCTTCCCTCCCCTTGAAAAGGGGAGGTCGGCGCGCAAAGCGCGCCGCGTGGGGATCGGACCTGGAAAGACCCCCACCCCAACCCTCCCCCTTTCAGGAGGAGGGAGTCCGGAGCTTACGTTGGGCGCTCTGATCACGGCATGCTCAATACGTCGCCCGCCCGCCGGAAATGTCGAAGGCCGAGCCGGTCGTGAACGAGCAATCTTCCGACGCGCAAAACGCGGCGAGCGCCGCGACTTCATCGACCAGCACGAAACGCCCGCGCGGAATCTTCGACAGCATGTAGTCGATGTGGCTCTGCGTCATCTGGTCGAAGATCGCGGTCTTGGCCGCCGCCGGCGTAATGCAGTTGACCGAGATGTCCTTGGTCGCGGTTTCCTTGGCCAGCGATTTGGTCAGCGAAATGACCGCGGCCTTCGACGCCGAATAGGCCGGCGCATTCGGATTGCCTTCCTTGCCGGCGACCGAGGCGATGTTGACGATGCGCCCGTAATTCTGCGCCATCATGCCGGGCACGATGGCCTTGCAGCAGTGAAACTGGCCGTCGAGATTGATCGCCATCACCCGG
>DASZSI010000340.1:0-9977 GCA_035548775.1 Hyphomonadaceae bacterium | reverse complement strand
GAACACCTCGATGAATTCGCCGCTCTCGACCAGGCCGCGAACCATGTCGCGCTCGGCGCGGAAGGGCGAGATGAAGCTCGCGGTCACGATGAGGCCGCTGTCAGCAAAGAGTTTCGCCACCTCGCCGATACGGCGGATGTTCTCGACGCGGTCCTGATCGGTGAAGCCGAGGTCCTTGTTGAGGCCTTGGCGGATATTGTCACCATCCAGCGAATAGGTGTGCGCGCCCATATCCGCGAGGCGGCGTTCTACCAGATTGGCGATGGTGGACTTGCCCGCGCCCGACAGGCCGGTGAACCACAGGATCGCCGGGCGATGGCCCTTCAGCAGCGAGCGAGTGGACTTGGTCACGTCCATCGCGTGGCGATGCACGTTGGTTGCGCGCATCAGCGAGAATTCGATCATGCCGGCCCCAACCGTCTGGTTGGTGAAGCGATCGATCAGGATGAAGGCGCCGGATTCGCGGATGAACTTGTAGGGATCGAACACGATCGGCTGGTTCGTCGAAAGGTTGCAGAAGCCGATCTCGTTGAGGCCGAGGGAATGGCCCTGCGTCTTGTCCAGCGTGTTGATGTCGATCTTGTGCCGGATGCCCGTCACGGTCGCCTGCACCGTCTGCGAACCGATCTTGAGCAGGTAGGCGTGGCCCTGGCTCAGCGCATCCTCGTGCATCCAGAGGATATTGGCCGTGAACTGGTTGGAAACTTCGGGGCGAGCTTCGCTCGCCGCGAACACATCTCCGCGCGAGGCGTCGATCTCGTCCTCGATCACCAGCGTAACGGCATCACCCGCGCCTGCTTGCGGAAGATCGGCGTCGGCCGTGACGATGGCTTTGACTTTGGAGGTCTTGCCGGACTTCGCGACCACGACGCTGTCCCCGGGCTTCACCGAGCCGGACGTGATGGTGCCGGAGAAGCCGCGGAAATCGAGGTTCGGGCGATTGACCCACTGCACCGGCATTCGGAAGGGCGTCTTCTCGCGCTCGTCCGCGATCTCTACGGCCTCAAGGTGCTCGAGCAACGTCGGGCCATCATGCCACGACATCGTCTCGGCCTTCTTGGTGACGTTCTCGCCTTTCAGCGCCGACATCGGGATCGGCGTGATGGACTCGAAGCCCAGATGCTCGGCGATCTGCAGATAGCTGGCGACGATCTCGTGGAAACGCGCGCGGCTATAGTCCACCAGGTCCATCTTGTTAACCGCCAGCACAATGTGGCGGACGCCCAGCATGTTGGTGATGTAGGTGTGGCGCTTGGTCTGCGGTAACACGCCCTTGCGCGCATCGATCAGGATGACCGCGAGGTCGGCCGTCGAGGCGCCCGTCGCCATATTGCGCGTGTACTGTTCGTGGCCCGGAGTGTCCGCGACGATGAACTTGCGCTTGTCGGTCGAGAAGAAGCGATAGGCGACATCGATCGTGATCCCCTGCTCACGTTCGGCCTCAAGCCCGTCGAGCAACAGCGCGAAGTCGATATTCTCGCCCTGCGTGCCGTGCTTGATCGAATCCCGCTTCAGCGTGGCGAGCTGGTCTTCGAAGATCAGCTTGGTGTCGTAGAGTAGCCGCCCGATCAGGGTGGACTTGCCGTCATCGACCGAACCGCAGGTCAGGAAACGCAGCACGCCCATCTCGGCCGCCGCGAGGTCGCGGACGGAGGCGCGGGCAGGCGCCGGATTCTTGCGGAAGGGCGTGACCTTGGCTGTCATCAGAAATAGCCCTCGCGCTTCTTCTTCTCCATCGACCCGCTTTCGTCATGGTCGATCAGGCGGCCGGAGCGTTCGGACGTGCGCGCTGTCAGCATTTCGCCGACGATGTCATCCAGCGTAGCGGCATCGCTTTCAATGGCGGCGGTCAATGGATAGCAGCCGAGCGTGCGGAAGCGGATCATCCGGTCGACCGGCTTCTCGCCCGGCTCCATCGGTGTTCGCTCGTCATCGACCATGAAGATCTGGCCGTTGCGGATCACAGTCGGACGTTTGGCGCCGAAATACAGCGGCACGATCGGGATCTCTTCTTCCGCTATGTAGGCCCAGATATCGAGCTCGGTCCAATTTGAGATCGGGAAGACACGGATGCTTTCGCCCGGCGCCTTGCGGGTGTTGTAAAGGCTCCACAGCTCCGGCCGCTGGTTTTTCGGGTCCCAGCCATGATGCTCATCACGGAACGAAAAGATGCGCTCCTTGGCGCGGGACTTCTCTTCGTCGCGCCGCGCGCCGCCAAAAGCCGCGTCGAACTTGTACTTGTCGAGCGCCTGGCGAAGGCTCTCGGTCTTCATGACCTGCGTGTGGAGGTTCGAGCCCGACGCATAGGGATTGATCCCGCGCTTCAGCCCTTCCTGGTTGATGTGCACCTTGAGGTCGAGACCCAGCTTCGAGGTGAGCAGATCGCGGAAGCGGATCATCTCCTTGAACTTCCAGGTCGTATCGACATGGAGGAACGGAAACGGCGGGCGCGACGGCCAGAAGGCTTTCATCGCCAGGTGAAGCATCACCGACGAGTCCTTGCCGATGGAATAGAGCATCACCGGGTTCTCGAACCCTGCGGCCACTTCCCGCATGATAAAAATGCTTTCGGCCTCAAGGCGCTGAAGGTGAGCCGGCAAAGGCTTCTTGCGCACCGGGCGCGTCTTGAAACGCTCGGCATAGGCCGAGAGATCGGTTTCCAGCGTCACTTTTTCCAAGCCGTCCTGAGCTTGCGGGAGGCTCGACTTAAGGTCCCGGGGCCCCACGGTAAAGCTTAAGCGGCTCAACTCAGCCCGTAACCTGCCTTAACAGTGGAATTTCTTCAGGATTCCGGAGGTTTCAAGCCGTTTCGCTGTCACCCGACCTCGATGGCGCCACGATCGGATTCTGTGTTTAATTGCCGAAAAGCGCAGGGGATTCCATGGGACGGATCATTGTTGTTGTTGGCGTGGTCCTGGCCGTCCTTGTGGGTGCGGTCGTGGCTCTCCCGAACTTCATCCCCCAGGACGTCTACCGGAAGACCATTGAGGAGCAGGCCTCCAAGGCCCTGGGCCGGAAGGTGACCGTCACCGGCAATATCAGCGTCGGCATCTTTCCGAGGATCGAGGCCAAGGCCGGCACAACGACGATCGCCAACCCTGACGGGTTCGGCGCGGCTCCCTTTGCCTCCATGAAAGAGCTGCGGGCGGCGGTGAAGCTGATCCCGCTGATCTTCCAGAAAGTCGAGATCGACGAATTCGTTCTGGTCGATCCGACCATCGGCCTGGTCCAGCTGGAGAATGGCGGCAATAACTGGACGTTCGATATCCCCGGCGCCGCGCCCAAGCCCAACCAGCCCCAGAAACCGAGTCAGATCGGCGCATCGCTTGGCAACGTCCACATCATCAACGGGCAGGTAAGTTTCGAAGACCGCAAGGCAAAGACGACGCACGCGCTGAGCGCGCTCGATCTCACAGCCCAGATGCAGGCGATCGACCAGCCGTTCTCGATCCACGCCTCCGGCCAAGCCGACAGCCTGCCGTTCACCATCGACACCAAGATCGCCAACCCGAAGGCGATGATCGATGGCAAGGCGACGCCGCTGGAAGCCAATCTCAAGACCGACGTGTTTGATACTAACGTCAAAGGCTCGGCGGTTATGGGCGACAAGACGTCGGTGGACCTGACGTTCGACGCGACCGTGCCTTCGCTGCCCAAGCTGGCGGATGCGTTCAAGCTGACCGACCTGCCCGCACGCACAGCGCTTGGCAAGGTAACGCTGTCGGGCAAGGCGCAAGGCTCCCCCGACGATCTCACGGTCGCCGATCTCACCTTCAAGCACGAAGGCGGCCTCGCCGTGGACTTCACCGGCCAAGCCCACATGGCCAAGGACCTGACATTCAAGGGCCACGTCTCGGCCGTGGTCGCGGACCTGCGCAAGCTGGCCGAAGGCGCCGGCACGAAGCTGCCGCCGGGCGACATCTACAAACGGTTCGCCTTCGCGGGCGACGCCGCCGGCGGACCCAACAAGATCAGCCTCACCAACGCCGCGATCGACTTCGACGCCATCCATGCGACCGGCCAGGCCGACATCGGGCTTGCCGGCAAACCGAAAATCACCGGCCAACTCGCAACCAACGTGATCGACGCTACGCCCTACGCGGCTGCCTCGGGGGCGCCCGAGGAGCAGAAGAAGTCCAACGGCTGGGGCAATGATCCGATCGATCTTTCTCCGCTCAAGGCGGCAGATGCCGATCTCACGCTCAAGGCTGAGGGCGTGAAGTTCCAGAAGTTTGATTTCGGTCCGTCCAACCTGCTCATCACGCTAGCCGGCGGAAAACTGACCGCCGACCTGAAACAAACCTCGCTGTTCGGCGGCTCGGGCTCCGTGGTGGCGGTGGCTGATGGCAGCGGACCGGT
Organism: Hyphomonadaceae bacterium; assembly: GCA_035548775.1. Lineage (GTDB taxonomy): Bacteria > Pseudomonadota > Alphaproteobacteria > Caulobacterales > Hyphomonadaceae > UBA7672. Next base: position 5,618 of record DASZSI010000340.1, on the reverse strand, counting down.
TGCGGCCGTGGGCCTCAAGGCCAACGTTGACAAGCTAGCGCTGAAGCCCCTGCTCTCCGCCGCTGCAGGTTTTGACATGGTCGAAGGTGCAGGCGGCCTCAATGTAGACATCTCGGGCTCGGGCGCGAATCTTCAAGCGTTGATGAGTTCCCTCGCTGGTAATGGCAAGTTCGACTTCGACAACGGCCTGATCAAAGGCGTGAACCTCACCGAGCTTGGCAATGCGGCCAAGACAGCCCTGTCTAGCAAGTCGATTTCGCTCAACGCCTTCTCAAAGGACGCACAGACGAAATTCAGCGGCCTCAAGGCCAGCTTCAACATGAAGGATGGCGTGGCTGCGATGAGCGACCTGAAATTGGATGCCGAGGGTATTGCAGTCGCCGGCGGGGGGGCGCTCGACATCGGCAAGCAGAAGCTCAGCCTTAGCCTTTTTCCTCAATTCAACAGCAAGAGCCAAGGCCTAAACGGCTATGGCCTGCCCGTGAAATTGGCTGGCGGTTGGGACGGCGTCGGCCTCAGTCTTGATTGGGATTGGTTGGCGCAGAAGGCAGTGGGCGACGTTAAGGGCAAGGTCGCCAACTCGATCCAGGACGAGTTGAAGAAACAGCTCGGTGGATCCGCGTTCAGCGGCCTGCTCGGCCAAGGCGCGACGGCGGCGGCGGCTCAGCCAGCAGCATCACAATCTGCCGGCCAAGCCGCGCCTTCTCAACAGCCCGCCGAGACGCCGAAGTCGGATAAGGACAAACTCAAGGACGCGGCGAAGAACCAACTCAACAAGCTATTGGGCAAAGGCAACTAGGCCCCGGGCCTCGTCATTCAGTTGGCGGCAAGACAGACGTGATCGGGCCCTGGGCGTTGAGACGCCCGTATGCGCCACCGCCAATGCCGATGAGAATGCCAGCGACCGTTGTTGCAATAACGCCCCAGTCGCGGTCGGGTTTGCTCAGTTCCTGCACCACGCTGAACGCCAATGTGAGACCGCCGGCAGTGAGGAATTGAAGCGTCTTCGAAAGAACCGCCGCCTTATTGTTCTGATCAGTCATGTTCGTCTCCGGTCTTTTTGCGGCCACTCGGAATGGGTAGCCGGAGGAGCAGGATGCGGGCGCCGCCGGGCGCGTGTGACAGAGCGTTCGCGCGGCCCGACGCTCAATGGCCGAGAAGCCTTTGATTTGTGGGCCCGCCGCTAGCTTGTCGGCCCAGAAAATCCCCCGAATTCCGCGCCGGAATCGGCCGGCCCAGCGTCTTGCCCGAATGCACGCTTCAGCGTATGACGCCCGCTCTCGGCTGGCGGCCCAAGGTCGCCCACCCGGCTGCCGCCTTAGCTCAGATGGTTAGAGCGCTAGATTGTGGATCTAGAGGTCGCTGGTTCGACCCCAGCAGGCGGTACCAGAAAATCAAGGACTTAGCCCAACGAAGTCATCAGGGATTTTTTGGGGGTTGCATCTGGGGTTGCAAAGGACCGGGCGAGCCGCTCACCTTGAAGTGAACCCCAACTTTCGCCCCGGGCTTCCCGCCTGCACTGTTTAATACCTCCGTACCTGACTGTCTCCAGATCTACGGTTACAGGTCGTTTGCAACGGCGTGTCCGTCCGGTCGCTACTCGCCGAGAGTCAACAATTGGCTCGCAGCTGGTTCTTGAGGCGCCGCCAAATGACCTCAGACCCGCCTCCGCGATCGGCTCACCCATTCTTGGACAAAGCGCCCGGCCTCTCTAATCAGCATTGGCTCAGGACAATTCGCGATCAACCTGCGTAAGGCCTTCATAGCAGGGACGCCCAAAATGGAGTCTGCTTCGCCGATCGCCATGTAGCTCTGCCCCCTCCATTCCGTTGACCACCAGCCTGCGGCCCTCTTCGAAATATCGACGCCCTCCATATCCGGCGAAACCATTACGAGCTCTTGGAAGCGGCGTAGGCCGGATTTGTAGGTAAGGTCGGGAAATGGTGCCGCATAGGCGGCGCATTCTTCACGAGTGAGAATTGGGCCAGCCCGCGACATCAACGCGGGGATATCCAGATGGGTCTGACTGCGGTTGAAGCCCTTCCAGGCCTCAAATCCCGGCCCGGGTAAGACTTCGACAGCCAGGCCAGTGTTCATGACAAGCAGGCGTTCAAGTCTCTCCGACATCTCCAGCGGCGGGGTTAGCCCCAACAATCCGCCCCGGCACTGAACGACAAGCGTGATGCGACGAAGGTCGAGCGCATGCAAGAAAGCCAACATCAAGTTGCGATGAAAGTTGAACATGTAGACCGGGTCTTCGACTGACTTGTCTGAACGGCCAAACCCGAGCCAGTCCGGCGCGATCACGCGCGCACCGCTCGTGACAAAAATCGGAATCATCTTGCGGTAGAGATAAGCCCAACTGGGTTGGCCGTGCAGGCAAAGGAAGGCACGGCTTGCATCCTTCAGGCCTTCGTCGACGTAGTGAACCCGAAGACCTTCTCACCCCGGAAGCGCATCAGGATTGCTCGGAACGCAGCACCCGCTCCGTCTCCGGATCGGTCGGAAAGAAAAGCTCAATCTTGAGGTCATCAAGCATCAAATCTTCAGGCGTCCCGAACTGGGCGATGATCGCAAAGAGAGACAGGCGCGTGGACCCGGCCCGATAGATTGTCGGCACAACGGGACCGACGTGCTTTTGGTCGGCACCGGCCGCCGCTGAAAGCTTGTCGGCGACTTGATCGAGCATCGGGACCCCACCCTGCGCCGCGCTTTCAATCCGTAGTCTTTTGGCAGCGTGGTATGCAACTTCGGACCAATTTTCGATCAGCGGCGGCAGGCCCTCCGAAACCATCAGGTCAAGCAAACTGCCCCCCTCGGAGATTCCAAGCTGACCGAACAGCGCCTTTGCGGGGCGATTAAGACGAACCACCGTCCACAGCCGGTCGATCGCGAGGCCGGGATAAGGGGCGTGTCGCTCGAGAGTATGTTCTAAAGCCGAGCGGATCGGAGCCATCTCCGCCGCGTCCCATCTCCTGCCGGGATACCGGGCGGCGAAGCCTGCAAGCGTGAGCATCTGATTGCGGGCCGCAAGTGGGATCTGCAACGCGTCTCCCAGCCGCTCGATCATGTCGGGACTGGGCCGTGCGCGACCGGTCTCCAGGAATGCGATATGCCGCGACGAGACATTGGCTTCCGACGCCAGGTCGAGCTGGCTGAAGCGTCGCGCCTGCCGCCAGTCCTTGAGAGCCTTCTGGAAACTGGTCATGCGCCAGCCTAACCCCGCCGTAACGATCGATCACTTACCTACCAGGTAATTGTTTCGGCGACCCCCTTCTCTTACTCGGCAGTCATTGATCGAGGAGAGGACGCATGACCCGAACGCCTATTGAAACCGTCAAGGCCTTCAATGCGGCAATGGAGGTCAAGGACTATGACGCTGCGCTTCAATATGTGTCCGAGGGCTGCGAGTACACCAACATACCGATGTCCACGGTTCGTGGCCCGGAGGGGATCCGTGGCGTGCTGGAGCCTTTCTTCGCTCCAACGCTCGAAAACAAATTGAGCGTCATTCGCGAGGCAGCGGTCGGCCCATTAGTGTTCCTGGAGCGGCTGGATCGGCACCGGCTTCCCAGCGGTTGGGTCGAGCTGCCGGTGACCGGCGTCTACGAAGTGCACGACGGACTGATTACGGTCTATCGCGACTATTTCGATCTTGCGACCATCATGAGCAAGTGGCCTCGCTGAAACGAACTTTCCGGAAGATATCACGCATCTGGATTCAGCCGGATCAATCAACTGCCCTCTTGCGAAGCCTTGTTCAGTAACCCCGATATGGCCACCACAATCTGGGCAGGGGGCAAATGGCTTGGAGATCATGATGCTCTCAGGAACGCCTCTTGAGCTCCACTCCTGATGACTGGCGCCGCTGACGTAGACCACCGGCAGTCCGCTCATGAGTTCACGAGCCTTGCGCGCAACATCCCAGCCGTCGAGTCCGGTGCCAAGGTTTATGTCGGTTATGAGCCCACGAACCTCCCCGCCGCGCCGTTCTAGAACCTCGATGCCTTCGGCGCCCGACATGGCTGCCAACACCTCGTAACCAGCCTCGGTGAGAGCCACGATGACGGGTTCCTGAAGGAGAGCCTCATCCTCCACGTAGAGGAGTAATGCAGCGGCTGCTGACTTTTCCACTGTCCACCCCATCGTTACGTCGCCAACTACGCTATGGCCGCAGGCGAGCTCACAACGCTTTTATCTGTTCGGCGTTCCCCATGGCGACGAATAGTTCGGATAGGCGCACCGGGAGCACGCACGACCCTTGTGGTCGCAACGCGACTGTCGCCTCCCGACGGGCATGCTCACCAACGGCAGGCGGCGGCTTGCTGACGCAGGCGCCACGGAGAGTTCGGCGCCAGGCGCCCGTGGGGCGCAGGAGTTGCTATTGGCCCGCGCGCGACGGTCGCAGCGTTTCGTAGTAGTACTTACGAAACGCCAGTGTGGCGCGATCGGTGCGAACTGACTGCTCGTGGCCCGGCGGCGGCGCCTCGCGCGGCTGCGAGGACTCCACGACGGCCTGATCTTCGTCCGCAATGCGGCGACTCGATCGCGCGAACAGCGCGTCCATAATCGGCGAGCGGAGGAAATCTCGGGACACTGCCAATGTGAGCCGCGTCAAATTTGCGTCGATCGGCGTCACCAGCGCGTGAATCTGCAAATGCCGGCGGGGGATCGGGATGTTCAGCGCCATCATATTGGGCCTGAAGAACTCCAGGGACCCGCCGCCGTCGACGCCGTCGAGGGCAGCCTTGGCTCGTCCGCCCCAGGTCGTCTCCTCCCACGATATATCCATGCGAGATTTAGGTTTCATCCGTCGGCGCAAGATGCGTCCGATCGTGCGCCGGTGAACAAACGGCAAGTGGGGGCTGTCGAGCATATTCTCCATCGCCCGCGTCCAGTGGCAGCGCCAGGTTCGCTCCAGATAGATGCGAGCCAGCCCGGGCGCGGTCAGGCCATCTGGCGCCACGGGCTCGTAAGGCGCATGGATGCCGGGGGCCGTGTAAATCCACACCATGTCTCCGACCTGCTTTGCAGGAACAGGCGTTGCCCCGAGCAGGTCGCGCTTTGCATCAGGATTGAGAGGAACATGACGGTTCGCTCCAGCGGCGTCGAAGCGCCAGCCGTGAAAAGGACATTCAAGGCAGCCGTCTCTCCCGACGGTCCCGAGAGAGAGCGCAGCGCGGCGATGCGGGCAACGGTCCAGTAAGGCTGCGATGGTTCCCTCGGCGCCACGAAAGAGCACGAGGCGTTCGCCCGCAATGCCCACTTGAACGGGATTAGATTTGACGCGCTGCGCTTCGACAAGCGGCGTCCACACATGCGCGAAGCCGTCAAACATTTCGGAATTCCCGGGCGCTCGGGCAGGTGTACGCCAAAACGAGGCGTCCGGATTTCTTTTCCGTCGCACGCGCGTCGGCCAAGCCCCCCCTGCTGATCCAGGTCCCAGCTCAGCGCGACTTAGTGTGTGGAAGACACATCGCGCCGCCCCGCCCTTCCGGCGGCGTAACGGCTCGTCGCAGGATCCGGGGGGCGCCAGTTGGACGAACGTTCTGCACCTACCGCTCCTCCGGAGGTGTTAGGCTGTTCACGCACGTCACACCCTGGCGCCCATGGACTTC
>DASZSI010000339.1:0-9155 GCA_035548775.1 Hyphomonadaceae bacterium | reverse complement strand
GGTTCGGGCGCCGGAGGCGGCGCGAAATCATCTTCCTTCTGTTCGACGATCATCAGCTCTTCATCGAGCGAGCGCGACGGAAGCACGGGTTCGGGTTCGTCAAACACCGGCGGCGGAGGCGCTTTCGCGACCACCGGTTCGGGTTTGGGCTCCGGAGCAGGCGTCGGTTTTGGCGCGGGCGCGGGTGCAGGGGCCGGCGCAGCGGCAACCGGCGGCGGCGCCTTCACTTCCGCTGCGGGCTGCGGCGGAGGCTGCAGGTCCAGCACGTCGCCGCCCGCTTCAGCGGGCTTGTCCTCTTCGGAGATGATCCGGCGGATCGACGCCAGAATCTCCTCCATGGTGGGCTCGCGCTGAGCTTGTTCGGCAGACATCGCTGTCCTCGTTCAAATCCATTGGGCGCGGGGATGAAGACGCGATTCCACCCGCCCCGAGATTAATGAATAGACAGGCCTATGGTGTGAAATTCGTTAACACGCACAGCGCCAGGTTAAGGGCTGAAACTAATGACCAATCTGGTCGGCGCTCAGCCGGCCCATGGCGGCCAGAAGCTGATGTGTGGCGATGTACGCGGCGCGTTGGGAATCAACCAGCCCCAGTTGCGCCTCCAGCAGCTCCCGCTCCTGGTCCAGCACATCCAGCGTGATGCGCGTGCCGACGGCAAGCTCCTGCTGGGCGCCTTCAAGCGCAGTCTTCGCGGCTTCGACGCGGCTGGACGACGCCGCGATCGATTCCCGCGCCGCGATCACCTGGTGCCAGGCCGACGTCACGCGCGCCGATACCTCGCGCTCCACCGCCATGCGCTGGTAGCGCGCCTTGTCCGCCTCCAGCTGTGCGCCGCGTTTCTTCGAATTGAGCAGCCCGGACTGGAACAGCGGAATCGAGAACTCCGCGCTGAGGCCCACATTGGTGTCCTGGAACGAGTTGTCCTTGTAGGTGTCCTGCAATCCGGCCGAACCGACCAGGCCAACCTTGGGCCGCAGATTGCCAACCGCGATGCCTACGCCTTTCGCGGCCGCAGCTTCCTGCGCGCGCGCCGCGACGATGTCCGGATTGGCGCCCTGCGCGATGGAGATCGCTTCTTCCACCGTGCCCGGGAGCTGAGGCGCCGGCGGCGGTTCCGCCAGCTGCAGGGGCGGGCGCCCAACCACGCGCTCATAGGTCGCCCGGGCTGTTGCGAGGGTCGACCTCGATCGCGCCAGATCACCCTCGGCGCCGGCTTCGCGCGCCTGGGCCTGGGCCACATCGGTGCGCGTGACTTCGCCCACCTGGAAACGATCCTTCGAGGCCTGCACTTCCTGCTTCAGGGAATTGACGTTGGTCTCGCGGATTTCAACTTCCTGCTCGGCGCGCCGCACATCGACGAACGCCGTCACCACGGAAAGAACCAGCTGCTGCTCCGCGCCGACCAGCTGCGCCTGCGACGCGTCGACACCCGCCTTCGCCTGGTCACGTTGCGCCGTCAGCGCGCCGCCGGAATAGATCGACTGGCGCGCCTCAAGTCCCAGGGTCGCTTTCTGCTGCACGCCGTCCAGCGGAAACGTCCCGACCGGCGTCGAGATCGAACGGCCAAAGGAAAGGTCCGAGGTGCCATAGCTGCCCTGCAGGCCGATCTGCGGACCCATTTGCGCCTTGGCCTGGTTCAGCACCTCGTCCGCAACCGCGCGCGTCTTGCGCTGGGCCATCAGCTCCGGGTTGTTCGCCATCGCGCTGTCGACCGCATCGAACAGCGTGTCGTGGCTCGCCTGCGCGAACGCAGGCGCCGAAACCGAAGCCAGCAACAGCGCAACGGCAAGACGTTTCATGGCGAACCCCCTTGGGCTGTCGCAAGCGGCCGAACGGGCCGGAGAATCGCGGCTATCACACTTCGAAGCGGTTAAGCGTTGCCAAAAGGGCGCATGCGGCCTGCTGGCCGCGCATATGACCGCGATGTCATGCGTCAGCGGCTCTAGAGGCGGAATTCCGCCGCGCGCTCAAAGCCCGGAAGGGACGGCGCTGCGCTGTCGAACGGGGTGCGCCAGGCCGTCTTGCCCCCGGCCCGTGCATAGATCCGCGCCCGGCGGACATGACCTTCCGCCACGACCACCGCCAAACGGCCGCCTTCCGCCAGCTGGTCGGTCCACGCCTTGGGCACTTCCTCCACCGCACCGTTGACGAAAATCACGTCGAATGGGGCGTGCCCCGGCGCGCCGGCCTTCAGCGGACCCGAAACAACCGTGATATTCGGGATGGCCCCGGCCATGCCGCCCTCGAGCGCCCGCGCCGCTGCCGGGTCCTCCTCCAGCGCCACCACGCCGGCCGCCACGCGCGACAGGACAACGCTGGAATATCCCGTGCCTGCGGCAATATCGAGCACACGGTCGGTCGCCTGAACGCCGGCCACCTGGATCAGCTTCGCGAAATCGCGGGGCTGCATCATCCAGCGGCCCGGCAAAGTCTCGATCGCGATGTCGGCGTAGGCGACGGCCTTCCGCGAAGCTGGAATGAAAGCCTCGCGGGCCACGGAGGCCATGGCCATGATCAGCCTGTGGTCGGTGACGTCATTGGGACGCACCTGGCTGTCGATCATCGCTGCGCGGGCGGCTTCCAGATCCACGGTTTGTCCCTGTTTTGAAAGGCCGAACCCCGACAGACTCGGGCCTCTTGTGCGTCGGGGGCTCTTAGCATACGCACCAACCGGCGCAACGCGCCGAACTATGTAGAAGTGGCAGAACGCCCCGCCAGCGCCCTGCCGAGATGAGGCCTCGTGGCGGAGTGGTCACGCAGAGGACTGCAAATCCTTGCACCCCGGTTCGATTCCGGGCGAGGCCTCCAATTCGTTCCGGCGCCGTTGCGCCGCCTCCCAGGACAGCCTGAATCCCTAAGCGCGGGTTATTCGGACCTCATTAACCTCTCGTTTACCGAACCGGAGCATCTTCTCCCTGTCTTCCCTTGAAGACACCCCACCATCACCCAAACGCCTTTGCGGGAGCCTCTGGCTCCCGCCTTCTCTTTCTGCTTTGGGCTTGCCGCACTTTTGCAGTGAATGAAGCGTTATTCGCCCGGAATTCGAGGCGCGTGGCGGCCTTCGCCTATTGAACGGCCCAACCCCGGACGCTATACCCCCGCCTCCAACCGTGCTCCCTGATAGCTCAGTTGGTAGAGCATTCGACTGTTAATCGAATGGTCGCTGGTTCGAGTCCAGCTCAGGGAGCCAGTTTCCCTTATTGCCGAGCATCCGCAGCCGCTCCTGGAGCGGCTTTTTCGATTCGCATTCCCGGGATTCTTGAACGCCCGTCAGCGCAAACAAAAACCCCGCCGGATCGCTCCGGCGGGGTTTGTCTTTGGCCTCTGGCCTCGGGCCTACGGGTTCTGGCCTGTGGCGGCTTGCTTCATGGCAGCCGTGCCGGCGTCATCCTTCGGAGCAGCCGGGGCGGCGCCTTTGGCGCGCATCTGCTGCATCATCTGGAGCGCTTTGGCGAACTCGGCTTCCGAGAGGGCGCCGTCCTTATCGGTGTCGACGAGGCCGATGTACTGCTTGACCGGCGCGAAGCGCGGATCGTTGCGGAACTCGGCCGGCGTCAGCTTGCCGTCGATATTGTCGTCCAGCGCGCCGAACGTGACGTTGGCCTGGATCTGCCTGAACCAGTCGTCGTGACGGTCGGTCGTGGTCTCGCCGACGAAGCGGAAGCGGAAGAACGTGAACAGCATCTCGTCCATCGTCTGTTCGCCGAAGGTCACGTCACGCTTCGGATCGGGGTTCGACTTGTTCTCGACCGAGTTGTCGTAGACGTAGTCGGCGATCAGCAGCGAGCCTGCCGGAACCTGCAGCAAGTCCTTGAAGTGGTATTCGCGCTGCCAGCCGAACTCATAGCGCGGCTGGTTCAGCAGAACCTTCTCGGTGCCGTCCGGATAACGGATGCGCAGTTTCGTCGAGTAGCAACGCGCGTGGCAGTGAGGCTGCACGCCGAAGATCTCGATGTCGTGCGGGACCTTGATGTACGCGGTTTCCGGGTGACGAGCCTCGCCCGGCGGGATCTCGATCGAGAAGTCGGTGATCGAGGCCTGCCGCAGGATGTATTTCGGCTGTTCCTTGTAGAAGTAGTACCCGGCTTCGGTCTTGTCGGTGACCGGCTTGCCGAACGCGGTGTAGTGCATCTGCCAGGCGAACGAGCCGCCGGGCGGCAGGTAGATGCCGGTGTCGGCAGGCGTCAGGTTCGGCGCGCCGCCGGGGCCGTAGCCGCCGAGGGCAACGTTCCACGAGAAGCCACGGCCGTTCGGATCGACGTTCGGGATCCAGCCGGCGAGCGCGTGGTGCACGGCCGGGCTAGCATCAGCCCAGGCAACGGCTTTCAGCCATTTGCCTTCCGTAAGCGGGTTGGCTTTCGAGCGGTCCTGGTAGTCGATCACGCCTGAGGCAGGCACGTCGAAGTCAGGCACCTGCAGCACCAGGTCCGGCTGGCCCATCGGCCATTTCGGAGCGGGTTTCGCAGCGGTCGGAAGCGGGTCGGCGCCATCGCCGCGCGGCGAGCCGGCTTCGATCCAGTTCACGACGGTCTTCAGCTGCGAGTCGCTGAGGCGCATGTCGTCGGTCCAGGTCGAACCATGGTTGTCCGAATGGTAGGGAGGCATCCGCTTGGTGCGCAGCGCTTCGCGGATCATCGGGGCATAGCCCTTCACCACCTCGTAGCTGTTCATCGCGAACGGGCCCATGCCGCCCTGCGTGTGGCAAGCGACGCACTTGTCGGCGATGATCGGCGCGACGTCTTTCGAATACGAGATCTTCTTGAAGTCGTTCATCTTGGCGCGGTCTGGGAACGCGACGGACGTGCCCTTCACAGCAGCCTCGGTCACTTCCGGCGTCTGTCCGGACAGCACCGAATTGAGGGCGTTCGTGAGAGAGGCCTTGCCGTCTTTCTTCTGCGCGAAGGAGTCATCGATCGGGCCGTGATAGGCGACGGTCCAGGTCTTCGGGTTGATGACGAAAGCCTCGCCCGTCTGCGTCACGCCGAGCGAACGGCCGACGAGCTGAAGGTCGTCTGCGAGGACCGGCAGGTCCGCCGAGCCGGGCACGCCGTCGAACTTGTCGTGCTTCGAGCTCAGGCTCGAGTCCAGCATCACGAACTGGACGTTCTTGCCCTTGAACTGGTCGCGGACCTTTTTCACCGCGTCGATCGCCTTGGCCGAAACCGCATCGCCCGAGGCAGACGAGACCACCACGATCGCCGCCGAGTCTTTGAAGTAGTAGAGTTCGAAGCCCATGCCCGTCTGGTCGGCGAGCATGAAGTTATCGACCCGAGTGCCGGCCAGCTTGGTGACCGACGGCGCGGCGGTAGCCGCAAGTGCAAGCGCCGAGACGGCTGCAGTTAGACCCAACGCAAACAAACCGAGCTTGTGCGATTGCCGCATGATGTTCCTCTCCCCATGATCGGGTTGGTTGCATACTGATCCTGCTTGCCGTCCACGGCAACTAGGCGCCGTAGCGGCGCCAGTTACGTCAGAACAGAAAAAATGTTCACGTTGGTGGGAGGTACGCACGGGTTTCCGCCCTCGTTAACCATCCCTATCGGCGCCAGACGACCGATTGTAGTTGCCGATTCAGCGGGGTCGCGTTCGCCGTCCTTCGGACAAGCCTGTTAACAAACCTGGGGCTCAGATCGCTCTTCTATTTGCGCCGGGGCCTTGAGCCAGGTTCCTGTTTCGGCAGGGTTTGAGTCGCCGGAACGATCGGATCCGGCATGACCTTGATCCGCTCCATTACCGCCTGCAGCGCCGGGCCGGTTTCCGGCAAGCGGGGGATTTCCAGGTTAGGTGGGCTTCCAAAGCCGAAAGCGGTCGTCATGTCGCCCACCGTGCGGCGGCGCCAGGCGGACAGGCCGGCAACCTCAACCCCGAACCGCGTCTCGATCAGCTTCAGTGTCGAGGTGTGGTCCAGGGTGGTCCCGCAAACATACCCACCCCGGCTGAACGGCGAGATCACCAGGCAAGGCACGCGGAACCCGAGCCCAACCGGCAGGCCGTGCACGAATTCGTCCGGCGTGCCGGCCGGCGGAGTCTGCGGAGCGACATGGTCGAACTGTCCGTCATTCTCATCGTAATTGATGATAAACGCGGTGCGCGCCCAGAGCTTCGGATTGGACCACAGAGCCGACAGGATCTGCGAGGTGTGATCTTCACCGGCCGCCGGCAGATAGGAAGGATGCTCGCTTACCGCCGCCGGCGGAACGATCCAGGTCACCTGCGGAATATTGCCTGATCGCAGATCAGCGAGCAGCGTCTCGAACGGACGGTCGCGAATGGCATTGTCATAGAGCGGCGAGGTCTCCGGCAGGTTCTGGAACTGCGTGAAGTACTTCAGGACATTGCAGCCATAGTCGTCCTTGTCGTGATAGACACGCCAGCTGATCCCGGCCCGTTGCAGCCGCTCGGGATAGGTCTCCCAGGTGTAGGCCCTGCCGGAATTATTGAGCGCGGGACCACCATGTTTTCCCGCCGGATCATTGGTGGCCGTCATCAGATAGTAGCGGTTGGGATGGGTCGGGCCGAACACCGAGCAATGATAGCCGTCGCAGATCGTGAAGGCGTCAGCGAGGGCGTAGTAGTAAGGCAGGTCCTCGCGCGTCATGTAACCCATGGTCAGCGGGCCGAAATCGCCGTCGGCGGCGCGATGCGCCGGCAACCACATGTCCATCTTGCCTGCGTTCCACGCCACATGCTGCGGCCCCCAGTCATGGCTGAGGTCATGATAGTGCTGGCCGTTGCTGCTCAGCGTGTTCACGCGGAACGGCAGGATATGCCCGTCGGGATGCAATGCGTCCTTCTGCCGGAACAGGCTCGTTCCGTCGGCATGCCGCGCGGTCGGATCGTCGAATCCCCTCACGCCGCGCATCGTCCCGAAGTAGTGGTCGAAGGAGCGGTTCTCCTTCATCAGGATGATGATGTGGTCGATGTCGCTGAGCTTCGCTGCCTGCGCCGGTTCATCAGCCACGGCAGGCGCCGCGGCAAAAGCGGATGCCGCCGCAGCGGTCTGCAGGAAGCGGCGGCGAATGATGTCGGTCATGTCTCTCCCCTGCGCCGGTCCGGCCGCACGCGGCAGGATCACACCACCAGCCTATTATTCAGCGCCAGGAACGCCAATGACCCGCGATCATGAAACCATGGCCGATAGTCATGACGGTTTTACGAGTGTCATGAACCGCCTCTCGCAGTTCGATTGCTAAAGCGAGTGCGTCTTCACCACCGCCCAGGCCTTTTCACCTTCGCGCAAGGACAGTTCGTTGAGCGCCTGGTCGGTGATCCGCGAGCTTATGTAGCCCTGTCCGGTTGCTATCGAGACGAGGATTCCGCCGCCCGCCTCACGCGTAATCGAGGCGATCCGGCCTTCCCACACATTGCGCGCCGAAAGACCTTTCGGCGGCTCGGTCGCAACCAGCACATTGTCCGCCCTGACCCAGACCCCTCCGACTTCCCGCCCGCCGACAACGGCGCCGCCGTCCACCCGGGCGCCCAGATCGCGACGATCAAGAAGCCCGCCAAAGACTTCCTTCCTCATGACCGCCGAGGCGGTTCCCGAAGCGACCACCTGTCCGCCCTTCACCGCGATCACGTGATCGGCCAGCTCTGCCGCATCGTCGATCTGGTGCGTCACCACCATCATCGGCAGTTTCTCCGACGCCGACAGCTCGCGCAACATCGCGAGGTAGCCGCGCCGCCGCCTGCCATCCAGCGCGGCAAAAGGCTCGTCCAGCAGCAGGAATTCCGGCGCCGACACGATAGCCCGCGCGAGGGCGACCCGGCTCTTCTCTCCGCCCGACAAATTCTTCACAGGGCGATCGAGCAGGTTTTCGAGATCTAGACGCTTCGCAATCTCCGTGACGATCGGCGCATTTCGATCCGCAGGGCGTCTGCTCTCGGCGTAGTGCAGATTCCCCTTCACCGTCAGGTGCGGAAACAGCCGGGCGTCCTGGAACACCAACCCGATGCCGCGATTGTGCGCCGGAATGCGCGTGCGCGCGGCCACATCCTCCAGCACGCGTCCGTTGAAACGGACCACCCCGCGTTCCAGCCGGTTGAGCCCCGCGACTGTCGCGAGCAGCATCGACTTACCGGCGCCTGATGGCCCGAACACTACGGTAATGCCCTCGGCCGGCGTCTCGAAGTCGGCGGCGAGCGCAAAGGCGCCGCGTTTCACCAGCGCGTCGCGAACTTCGAGGCTCACCCTTCAAGCCTCCGCCGCGCCCAGCGCTGCAGCACTTCCGCCGCAACCAGCCCGGCGACCGCCGCCGTCATCGAGATCGTCGCGAGCCGCCAGGCCTGCGCCTCCCCGCCTGGAATTTGCAGCACGGAATAGATGGCGAGCGGGATTGTCTGCGTCTTGCCCTCGACGTTGGAGGCAAACGTGATCACCGCTCCGAACTCGCCAAGCCCGGCCGCGAATGCGGTCACCGCGCCGGCCAGCACTCCCGGCCACGCCAGCGGCAAGGCCAGCGACCAGAACCTGTCCCACGGGCTTGCGCGCAGCACGGCCGCCGCATCGAACAGCCCTCGGTCGGTCGCCTCGAACGACAGCCGGATCGCCCTCACCATCAGCGGAAACGCCATCACCGCCGTTGCAAGCGAGGCGCCTTCAGCCGTGAAGGCGAGCTGGATGTTGAACGCCGCCTTGAGCCATCCTCCCACCGGTCCGCGCAAGCCAAACACGATCAGCAGAAGGTAGCCGACCAGAACCGGCGGAAGCACCAGGGGCAGGTGGACGACGGCATCGAGCACCGCCTTGCCCGGGAAGCTGTGTTTCGACAGAGCCCAGGCGCAAAAGATCGCCACCGGCAGCGAAAAGATGACTGCTCGGCCAGCCACGTTAAGGCTGGTCGCCAGGATCTGGAGTTCCTCCGGGCTCAACATGGCGGGCACCATGTCGCGGGGGGCGATGCGCCTCAAGCCCGCTCGTTTCACAGGCGTATAAGACAAAGGCTGGTCAGCGCCGCCGGAACCTGATTGAAGCCGTCGCGATGTCGGTAACCTTGAAGATAACCAGCCTCGGCGCGCAGGGCGACGGCGTGGCCGAGCATGAAGGCCGCAAGGTCTTCGTGTCCATGGCCCTGCCGGGCGAAACCGTGACGGCCGATCTAGACGGCGACCGGGCTGGCAACATCCAGATCGTTTCCCCCGATCCGAACCGC
>DASZSI010000338.1:0-21478 GCA_035548775.1 Hyphomonadaceae bacterium | reverse complement strand
GAGACGGTCATGCTTCTGCAACCTGAACCGGCTCGTTGGCGGTATCAGTGCGCAGGGGACGCTGCGCCGCGATGAAGCTGCCGGCGACCAGCGCGATGGAGACCAGGAAATTCCAGCCGGCCATCGAAAGCCCCAGCAACCGCCACTTCGCATCCGCGCACGACGGTACCGCGATGGGATGGCTGAGAATGTCGGAGAGCTTGCCCTCGATCTTGAGCGGACCGGACGCCGAGCAGGTGTCCGGCGCTGGCAGGATGCGCCATTCGACCAGTGAGTGATAACCGGCGATCCCCGCGCCAGTGAGGAACACGATGCCGAGCAGGACGCACATGGTTGACATCAGTCGCGGCGGCGCGCCGCGCCAGTTGAGGAAGACCGCGACAAGCGCAATGGTTCCAGCCGCCCAGTAGATCTGACGCTGATTATGGCAGAGTGGGCAGGGCGCAAGATAAAGAAACGTCTCGAAGGCGTGCGCCGTAGCCAGCATGGCGGCGGACACGATCAAGGCAATGAAGGGCCACGTCGCCCGATGGAGCGGAACCTTCTCCATACATTCAAAGGTATCGGCGGGCCCAAGGGCGACAATGCGACCAAACGGCAGGCAGACCTGGGCTTGTCTTTTGCATCCCGCGTACAGGGCGCCGCCGGATCAAATCCAAGGGCAAACCCACAGCTACCGCGTGGTATCCGGTCGCAGTCCGCCGACTAACAATTAACGCCGACCGTGCTAGAGCGGACCGGAATTCACGAGGCAGCGCAGGCCGATCATGACGAACGGAACCCAGACGGCGGCCAATCCGGTCGATGCGGCGCCGCACAAAGCTCCCTCAAAGGCAAAAGGTCCGCTGGCCGGTCTCTACAACTGGATGCTGAAGCTCGCCGGCAGCAAGCAGGCGGAACCGGCTCTGTTCGCAGTCTCCTTTGCCGAGAGTTCCTTCTTCCCGATTCCCCCGGACGTAATGCTGGCGCCGATGTGCTTCGCCCGGCCCGAGCGCGCCTGGCGCTATGCAGTCGTTTGCACCATTGGATCGGTTCTGGGCGCCATGCTGGGCTATGCGATCGGCTATCTGCTGTTCGACACGCTGGGCAAGTCGATCATCGGCTTCTTCGGCTATGGCGGGAAGGAGGCCGAGCTGCGCGCCTCTTACGACCAGTATGGCGTGTGGATCATCTTCCTGAAGGGCGTGACGCCGATCCCGTTCAAGCTGGTGACCATCGTGTCCGGCTTCATGAAATTCAATATCCCGATCTTCCTGGCGGCGTGCGTCGTCACACGGGCAGTGCGGTTTGCGCTGGTGGCTTTCCTGTTCAAGACCTTCGGGCCGACACTGGCGCCGGTGATCGAAAAGCGCATTGGACTGTTCATGCTGCTCTTCGTGGTCGTCCTGATCGGCGGCTTCTGGGTCGCGACGCAGATCCATTAAGCCAGACCGCGATCTAGCCAATTCGATCAAAATTTACGCAATCCGTGAACCGGATGTTTGCGATCCACGTGCGAGATGGTCTCACGCAGCGGATTGTCCGTTGCGATTGTCAGCGGGTCGCACCCATGCGCACGCTCCGTCGTATCCAGGCCGTGTCCCTGCGCCACGCCCCGAACTACGCGCTTTGCGTGATCCTTGGCGCCTATGTCGCCATGCAGGTCGTCGTGAAGGGCGGCTTCGTCGGCTAGGCCTTCCGGACCGGTCTAAACCGGCCGAACCGGGGCATTCCGGCCGCCCCTTTCGCTCCCATTCTGGTTGGGCTATCCCCCGTGGCTTCGCGCGCGCGGGCGTGGCGGAATTGGCAGACGCGCCGGACTCAAAATCCGGTTCCCCTTAAAGGAGTGTCGGTTCGACCCCGACCGCCCGCACCAGCCTTCGCCCTTCGGGCTGCGGCTCGGCAAGCCAGCCCTCCTCTCCAGCTCTGGCCGGCAGTCCGGCTGGCCGTTGACCTTCGCCTGCATGCGGTTGTGAATGCCCGTTGGATGCGGCGGCGCTTGCCGCCGCGAGGGACGCGGAGGGATGTCATGCTTCGAACCTTGGTGGCGTTGGGCGCGGTGGTCGCCTTGTCTCTCAGCGCGTGCGCAACAGATAGCGCGCCGGCTTCCGGCCCGTCGCGCAAGACGGTGGCGCTGGAGGACAAGATCGTCACCAGCGTGGGCGGGGTGAAGATTCACTACGTCGCTTCCGGCAAGGGGCCGCTGGTGGTGCTGATCCACGGCTATCCCGATTTCTCCGGCTCATGGACCAAGCTGACGCCTGCGCTGAACGACGCCTATCGCGTCGTGGCGATGGATACGCGCGGCTACAATCTTTCAGATCACCCGGACGGCGTCGAGAATTACGAGATGCCCAAGCTCGTCGCCGACGTAGATGCGGTGATCCAGGCCGAAGGCTACAAGACGGCTACCGTGCTTGGGCACGACTGGGGCGGATCGATCGCGTGGATGTACGCCTTCACGCATCCCGAAAAGCTCGACAACCTCGTCATCCTGTCAACGCCTCATCCTGTCCTCTTCATGGAGCGGATGCGGACCGATCCGGCGCAGCAGGCCAACTCGCAGTACGCGCGCAACAACCAGAAGGAAGGATCGGAAGCCGGCCTCACCGCCGAAGGACTCGCGCGGCGCGTGACCGATCCAGAGATGCACGCGAAATATGTCGAGGCGTTCAAGCGTTCCAGCTTCTCGGCGATGATGAATTACTACCGCGCCAACTATCCAAAAACGGTGGGACCGGGGGCGACGCGGCCGTTCCTGCCCGAGAACCCGCCGCAGATCCCCGTGCCGCTGCTGGTGATCCACGGCATGAAGGACACAGCCCTCCTGGCCGACGGCCACGCCGGCACCTGGAACAAGGCGGCCAAGGATTCGACCATTGTGATGATTCCCGATGCCGGCCACTTCGTGCAGCAGGACGCACCAGCGCTGGTCAACGGCACAATCCGCAACTGGCTCGATTTGCGGCGGAAGACTTCATCTTAAAAACAACGGGCGCTCCAGGGAAAGAGAGCGCCCGTCCGCCGTCCGTCTTTCGGGTTGAGTGCCTCACCCGTCGTTGAAGGCGATGATATCGACCTGCGTTTGCTCACCCGTATCAGGGTCAACGAAGGTCGTGCGTGTCATGGAGCCCTTGACTTCGGGCTGCGCAGCCTTGCGCGGAAGTTGGATCTTCGCCTTCGGCTTTCTGGCCTGCACAGGTGCTTCCCTAAAGTCGACGGCCATCTTGGCTTTGGTCGGCTTGGCAGTTTCTACCTTCTGAACTTCGTTGCGCGCGGTTTGCGTGCTCGTCTGTGCGAGCGCGACCTGGCCCGGGTCGGTAGTCAGAAAAACCGCAATTGCGCCTGCGGAGGCTGCGGCCAGCAGAAGCGCGTTCATGGAATTCTCCCTGTTACGGGAGGCAAACCCATGACTTGGAAAGGGGTTCCGGCCGGCTAAACCTGTGTCAGCATTTCCTTTGCGACACGTTCGCCCGCATCCACTGCGCCATTCATGAATCCAACCGATTCCGAACTTGTGTGCTCGCCGGCAAAGAACAGCCGGCCGTCGAGTTCGGTCTTGGCGGCGTTGATGAGGAACGAGGTATACTGCCCGACCAGGCAGCCGGCATAGCTGGCCTTCATGTGCGGATAGTTGGGCCAGAAGAAACTGGCGCGCACATTCGGCGTCAGCGCCTTGCCGAGCTCCGGGGAAAGCGCCGTCAGGCCCTTCACCATGGTCTCGAGCGCCGGGGTTTCCTCGCCCAGGGCGCGGTCGCCGAACATGAAGTTGGTAAGCACGCCGCCCACGCCCTCCTGGCCGACGCTGGTGTCCCACACGATCTGCATGCCGCGGTCGGAATAGATCGTGCCGGTAAGCGGCGTGTTGATGCCGTTGAGCGATTGCGTCCAGGGCCGGGACGATGTGCCGATCATCAGCTTTGCGTTGGCGCCATAGCCAAGCTCGTTTATGGTCCTCATCTTCTCGGCGCTGAGCCCTAGGCCGCCGAGGCCCTTTACTTCGCGCAGCTTGGTGAAGGGCAACGCCAGCACGACGCGGCCAAAGGACCTGTTCACCGGGCCATCCGGGCCATCGAAGGTGAGCTTGAAGCCGTCGCCATCGCGCTCGATCGCGGACAAGACATGGCGCAGGTTGATCTTGGAGCGGTCGCTGAGCGGCGCCTTGGAGAGACGGTCGGTCAATGTCTCGGGCAGCGTACCCGAGCCGCCGGCGATGCGGTGGGATTCATCGCTGTCCCCGAACATGGCGAAGGTGGCGTTGTCGTCGGTCCCGATGAAGTCGACGAAGTTGAGCGAGGATTGCTGGTCGAGCGGGATGCCGTATTCGCCGAAATAGGCCAGCGACAGGAGATCGATCACCCATTTTTCGGTCGAGCCCTTCAGGCTGTCGAGATATCTGGACAGCGGCATGGCGTCGAGTTCGTGGGCGCGCGGGGTCCAGTTCTCGTCCTTGTCGAGCAGCATGGCCTGGTCGGCCGCGATGCGGCGAGCAACCGGCATGAAGGCGCCGGCCTGGGTCTTGGGGTCGAGCAGGTCATTGTCGAGACGCTGCTTTCCGCCGATGTCGTAGAGGTCGCTGGCGCCGCCATTCTCCGCGCGCAGGCGCTGGATCGAGATGCCAAGCTCGCCACAGAGATCGATCAGGGCCTTGTGGTTGGAATCGACAAGCTCGCCGCCGAGTTCGCAGAAATGGCCCTCCGGCGTGAACTGGCGCAGAGTGTACATGCGCCCGCCGGTGCGGCCGCTCGACTCGTAGATCTCCGTCGGCACGCCGGCCGTGGCGAGACGCCACGCCACGACCAGGCCCGAAGTTCCCCCGCCGACAATGGCGACCGGGCTCTTGGCGGTTTCAGC
The DNA here is from genome assembly GCA_035548775.1 of Hyphomonadaceae bacterium. Lineage (GTDB taxonomy): Bacteria > Pseudomonadota > Alphaproteobacteria > Caulobacterales > Hyphomonadaceae > UBA7672. The sequence goes on along the minus strand of DASZSI010000338.1, from coordinate 16,645 downwards.
GGCTTTCGATTTCGGCGTGCACGCGGCGGCGGCTGAACCGGCAAGAAGTGCCATCGCTGCGCGGCGGGATATGGCGCGAGGACCCGGGGGCGGCGCGTCCGGCAGGGCGAGACGAGCCTTGATAATCGCGCTTCGAACGCTTGCGAAAAGCTGAGTGCGCGCCATGCAGGCCCTCCGGTCCCGATTCCGTCCCGGCGCGACGATATGGGGCCAAAGCGGTTGGCGCCAGACACAAGAAGGACCGCGCGGCGCGTGGCCGGCGGCCCTTCCCGTCATTTTGAGCGGGGCGATGCCCCATCCATTGTGGGATTGGTGTCCAGGGACCGGCCTCTCCGGTCCCGAGCCCGATCAGGCGATGCTGCGAACGAAGGTTGCTCCGAACGTCAGATCGCGCGTCTGGGCAAAGCCCCGGCTCATAGTGACTGACATTGGATCACCTCCTTTCGCTAAGTTGACGATGAAGATGAGAGTGGGGCGTTCGGGGCGGTTGTGCAAGGGCGTCGCTGGAAGAGGCCTTCAAGGCCAGCAAACAGCCGCGCTTTGGGGCGCCAGGATCAGTTCTTGCCGGATTTCGAGTCGTCGCGGATCAGCGCGAAGGCGCGGTTCGTCGTCCCATCGACCAGGTAAATCCGCTTCTCCAGTTCCGCGTAGTAGAAGCCCTGCGGCGGGTAGGACAGGCTCGCCTTTGCAAAGTCGTGAATCACCGCGGGCGAGTTAGGGTCGATGGCTTCGCCGGGCAGCGGCGGCTGTTTCGGCAGGACGGGGCCGACCCAGTCCGGTCCCTGGCGTCCCGGCGGATTGGGATCGCTGGGCCCGATGCGCGTGGCGATTGGCGGCATGGTGCGCGCACGCGGCGGGGCCGGCACATCGTCCACCGGATCGGTTGGCTGCGGATCAAGCACCTTCACCACCAGCTGGCTTGTCCCATCGACCAGAACGAAGCGGCCATTGATGCGGGCGTAGTAATCTCCCTTGGGCGCCGCCGGCAGGATGTAGGCGGATGGATTGGTCACCACGGTGGAGGAATAGGACGGGATGTGCTGGTTGATCAGCGCTGCGTCGGCAAGTTGCCGCTCGCGCTGGCGTTCCTGGCGCTCAAGGGCTTCCTCGTTCTCGAGCTTGCGGCGCTCGTTTTGGTTTTCCAGCTGGGTGAGGCCCCGCTGGGCCTGCGTTGCGCCCGACGCAGCCTGGCGATCAAGCTCCCGCTGCTGGTCGCGCTTCAGAGTGTCGGCGCGCTGCTGGTCGAGTTGCTGCAGCTGCTTGTCGAGTGCATTGAAGCTGGGGAGATTGTAGACGCCCTGGCCGAAGGCCGGGGCCACGGGCGCCAGCACGGCGCAGATAGCGGCGATGCCAAACGTGCGGATCATGCAAGTAATATAGCATGGGCGCGGCCTGGTTTCATGAACACGGGGTCAACTGCATGTAACCGAGGATTTTGCGGCGTGGCGCGCCCAGCCTTGCAGTGCTAGGTGAGTGCTGCCGGGACAGACCGCCACCGGACAAATCGATTGAAAACCGGCGGGAAAAAACCTCAGGGGAGAGGAAATCATGCTCAGGACAATGACCGGCGCCCTAACCAGTGTTCTGGCTGGCGCGGCGATGCTGTTGGCCGGCGGAACCGCGATGGCCCAGCCGGTGAAGACGCTGCTGCACTCGCCGTGCGCGGCCAAACCCCGTTATGCCTGCCCGGATGCCAAGAATTGCGACCAGGATGCGAAGACCTTCCTGGGGGCCGCGACCGAACCGAAGACCCAGCGCGCGTTCTTCCTGGATTTTCCGTGTGACCTGAAGCCGGGCGAGAAGGTCAACTTTATCCTCAACCTTCACGGCGCAGGATCGATCGGCAACTGGCAGCGCGGATACTTCCCAGCGGCCGACTACACGCAGAAGTACCGCTTGGTCGTAGCGACGCCCACGGCGCTAACCGTGCCGGTTGGCGCAGACGGCAAGCCCGGCAGCCGTGTGTGGGTGGGCGATGCGGACGACGTCTATCTGCACAACATAGTCGACGAGGTGGTCGAGGCGCTGGGCAAGCAGAACGTGCAGCGCTTCTGGCTGGCGGGTCATAGCCAGGGCGGGCTCACCTCGCGGCGAATCGTGTGTTCGGAGTATTTCAGGGACAAGGTCGACGGTTTCCTGTCGCTGTCGGGCGGGCGCGTGGGAACGCCGGCGGTGACGCGGGCGACGGGCGTGACGCCGCCCGCGGGCGCATCGGTTGCAACGCCGCCTCCGCCGCTGACTTGTGACTTCTCGTTCATCTTTGACATAGGCGAACGCGAGGCGCAGAGCGCCAGCGCCACCGACAAATCCGAATGGGCCGAAAAATACGGCTGCCAGCCGCGCAAGCGCCAGGCGGATGTCGTGGACAAGAAGGCCGGCTATGTCACCGCCACCGACCAGACGCGCGGGCCGGCGTGGGGCACGACGGCGCGGCCGGGCACGGCGCAGGTCTATACCTTCGACGGTTGCAAGGATGGCCGCGTTGTCGCCGATGTGGTCCGGATGGAGAAAGGACACACGGAGGGTCTCGAGCCCAACATCACTCAGAAGATCCTCGACATGATGATGTCGTCCAGGGGCGGCAAGATCAGCGGCGGCTGACGCCGTCTAGCGGGGGCGCTTGACCGAACGGGCGACCTTGGCCCGTTCGGCAAGGCGTGCCTTGAGGCCGTCGAGAAAGACCTGAAGCCCGAACTCGAAACCTTCCTCGCCCGTGCCGACGATGCCGACAGCCGCGGTCGCTCCCTTGTTGGCTTGCTCCTGCAGGGCCGCGCCGATGGCGTAGCGGCGCAGGGTCTGCATGGTCAGGCGGCATTCCATGTCGGCGAGGCCCGACAGCATCATCGCCTTCACGTTTTCCTCGAAGTTGACCTTGCCGACCGGCGCCCGGGGGCGCGGTCGGGCCATCACCTGCGCTCCGTCGCGCCGCGACAGGGCCGTGCGGCGGATGGCGCGCGCGCCTTCGAGCAGCCACTCAGCCCAGTCGAACTCGGGATCGGCGAGGTTGGGACGGACAAGCGCCTCCTCGAACATCACGCCCGACATCTCGTTGAGCAGCTCGTTCTTGTCCTTGAAGTGCCAGTAGAGCGAGGCGCTCTTGATGCCGAGTTCGGCGGCAAGGCGGCGCGTAGAAAGCGCGTCGATACCAACCTCGTCGAGCAGGCGAAGCGCAGTCGCAACGATGGTCGGGCGGTCAAGGCTGCCGCGTTCGCGTGGCGCGGCGGCGACTGCATTCGTCTGCCCGGCGGCGACGCGCTTCATCAGTTTGCTCCTCCCGGCGAGGTCCCTAGCGACGTTAGCTTACACTGGACACAGAACCGTGTCGCCGCCAAGCGGGCGCACTCCGGGCGGGATCAAACTGTCTCACGCAGAAAGGCGGCGAGATCGCGCCATGGCTGGATCGACCAGTAGGACGTCGCAAGACCGGACGGCGAGGGCAGCACGAATATGACCGGCGACGTTGCGTCAGCCTGGCGGCCATGATCGATGCGGCTGGTGGAACGACCAAGCCACAGGCTCGCGGAGGTCTTGCTAGTGAAGGCGAGGGCGCGCGGTTTGAGACGCGCGACTTTTCGACGGAAACCAGCCGCGTCGAACTCGCCGCGAGCAATATCGGCATCGACGCCCCAGGCCGTCTTGCAGAAATCGGTGAGGCCCAGGCCGAGCGCGAGGAGTTCCGGATAATCGTGCGGCGCAAGCAGGCGCGGCGTGATGCCGGTCTTGTGAAGCGTCGGCCAGAAGCGATTTCCGGGATGGGCATAATAGGCGCCGACGGCTGCCGACATCGGGCCCGCCGCCGTGCCGACAAACCAGGCCTTGAGATCCGGCGCCAGCCGATCGGGCAGGACGTGTGGCCGCGGTTTGATCAACCGTGCCATCAGTTGCTTTCGCCCATGCTGCCGCCATTGCGCACGATCTCGGGCAGGCTGGCGGCCTGTTCTGGCGTAAGACGGTCGAGCGGAACAAGCCAGGTGTGGATCGTGAAGACAGCCGCGCGGCTCTCGCCCAGGCGGCGCACGGTCTGTCGCTCGACACGAACCCAGGTTGGCTTGGCTCGATCGAACGGGCGGCGCTCATGCTCGAGGCGAGGCTGGTAGAGATTGGGATCATTGTAGCAGAGAAGATTGGCCCGCCAGACGGCCTGGTCCGGCTGCAGCATCGCAAAGACGCGATCGACGCGCTTGCCGATGCTGTCGTCATAGCGATCGACCGGAAGATGGATGCGGGCAAGGCCGTGGCCCATTTTCTGGCTCAGCGTCCAGCTTGCCGGGAAACAAAGAATGCCGGAGGTCAGCGTATGCTGGCTCCTTCCCGGCTGAAGCAGCAGCATATCTTCCTGCACCAGGCGTGCGGCGGTCACGAGCGGACGGTCCGCAGCAAGGGCGACCTTAACCCCATCGGGCCGGGTGATGACGTCATCGGCGCGGGCATAGCCCGCGTCCAGCGCGATCTGGGCCAGTACGGCGGCGAGAAGATCATGCTCCGCTTGGTCAGGCGCGGCTGGCGCGCCCAGGACTTCGTCCCGTTTTTCTACCAGCAGCTTGTCGCGATAGGCCATCTGTCCCGCGAAGGCGTCGTCGCGCTGCAGCCAATCGCCGGCCGCCACCGGCTGGAGGCCCGGCAGGCGCGCGGCGAGCGGGTCCATCCACGGCGCCAAGCCGAGGCGGGACTGGCAGATTTCTGGAGCGTGTTCAGCCATCGTGGCCGTTTGGCACGGATCGCGGCGGCGAGCGAGATCAGAACCGCTTGAATGGTTTGGGCGCCTGCGTCGCGCTGGCCTTGGCGACGAGTTTGCCGTCGGGATCAAACAGTTCCGCCTCGATGAAGCAGGTCGACTTGCCCCATTTGAGGATGCGCGCTTCGGCCGTCGCCTTGCCGACAAACAGCGGCCGCAGGAAGGAGATCTTCATCTCGAGCGTCGGCGCATTCATTGTGACGTTGGAAGCGATGATGGCGAGGGCGCTCATCGCCTCGTCCATCATCGCGGCGATGAACCCGCCCTGGATCGCGCCGGTGGGGTTGGCGAATTCCGGTCTGCCATCGAATTCATAGCGCGCCGTCATCTTCGCCTGGTCGACGGCGGTAAGCTTCATTCCGACCGTGTCGGAGCAGGGCGGACGTTTCTTGGAATTGTTGAAACGCGCCAGCATCTCTTCGTCGGAGACGCGCGGCCGGTCTTCAGGGGTATCGGTCACTGGCTATTTGCGCCGGAAGGCGTCGAGCGAGATAACGGCGCCGGTGTTCTCCACCGACTGATCCGTATCCTCGGCCTTGGCGGGCTGGACCATCGGCACCGGCTCGAGAACGGTTGCGCCTTCGCCGGCTTCGAACTGCAGCGCGAAGTTGACCGAGGGATCATAGAAGCGCGTCACTGCCGCGAACGGAATGCGCAGGTGCTGGGGCACGCCGGCGAATTTGAGGATGATCTCGAAACGGTCGTCGTGGACCTCGAAGTCCCAGTACTGGTGCTGGACCACGATGGTCATCTCTTCCGGGAAGCGATCCTTCAGATAGTCGGCCATCTGCACGCCCGGCGTGTGGGTGCGGAAGGTGACATAGAAGTGGTGGTCGCCCGGCAGGTGTTCGAGCTTGGCGGCCTTGTCGAGCGCAGCACGCGCCACGCCCTTGAGGGCGGCCTGCATCAGCGCGCCATAGCCAATGTGATCTTTCGAGGATCCCGGTGACCGGTCCAACATGCCCTCCCTCGCCTGGCCATGAGAGCTAAGGCCTCATGATGGCTCGGTAAATTGGGTTCAAGTCCGAGGCGAACCGAGCCGCCCCGTCTCGTTCCGGCGGCACGATAGCGCCGATCCCGGGACAAAGTGCAAGAGCGAAGCGCAACATTTCATTTTGGCCGCAGGCGAAGCGGCCTATCGTTAGAAGCATGACCCTTCCTTCGAAGCCTTATCGCTCCAAGAAAATTGGGGACAGAGCGATGTCCCCAGAGACTCTGATGATGGGGTATGGCTATGCGCCGCAGCTTTCCGAAGGCGCGCTCAAACCCCCGCTGTTCCAGACCTCGACCTTCGTTTTCCGCACTGCCGAAGAGGGCAAGGCCTTCTTCGAACTGGCCTATGGCCTCAGGGAAAAACAGCGCGGTGAAGAGATCGGCCTGATCTATTCGCGCATCAACAACCCCAATCTTGAAGTGCTGGAGGACCGGCTGGCGGTCTGGGACGGGGCCGAGAAGGCGCTGGCCTTCGCATCGGGCATGGCGGCGATTTCCACCTCGCTGATGACGTTCCTGCGGCCCGGCGACAGCTTTGTTTTCTCCGAGCCGGTGTACGGCGGCACAGAGTTTCTTGTGCACAATATCCTGCCTCAGTTCGGGGTGAAGGGCGTCGCCTTCAACGCGGAGCTTGGCGAAACCGGCTTGCGCGAGGCGGCGATGGCGGCAGCCGCGAAAGCCGCGCAGAGCGGCGGCAAGGTAGGCGCCGTCTATGTTGAGACGCCAGCCAACCCGACCAACGGCCTCGTCGACATCGGCCTCGCACGCGAAATCGCCGAGAGCCTGGCGAGCCCCGCCGGCCGGCCTCCGGTTATCGTGGACAACACTTTCCTCGGTCCGCTGTGGCAGGCGCCGCTGAAGCTGGGCGCAGACCTTTGCGTCACGTCGCTGACCAAATACGTCGGCGGGCATTCCGACCTCATTGCAGGCGCGTGTTCCGGCGAGGAGGCGTGGATCGCGCCGGTTCGGGTGATGCGGACGATCCTGGGCACGATGACCGACCCGCACACCGCCTGGCTGCTGCTGCGTTCGCTGGAAACGCTGAAAGTGCGGATGGATGCGGCCGAGGCAGGCGCACGCAAGGTGGCGGACTATCTGTCGAAACACCCGCGTGTGAAATCGGTCTGGTATCTCGGCTTCCTGCCCAAGGATCATCCGGATCGCCCTCTGTTCGAGCGGCAATGCCGGACGGCCGGGTCAACCTTCTCGTTCGAAGTGAAGGGCGGCGAGAAGGAAGCCTTCGAGGTGCTTAACCGGCTGCAGGTGATCAAGCTGGCGGTGAGTCTAGGCGGCACCGAGACACTCGCCTCCCATCCCGCGGCCATGACGCATTCCGACGTGCCGCCGGAAGAGCGCGCGCGGCTAGGCATCACCGAAAGCCTGATCCGGCTATCGATCGGGGTCGAGAATCCCGACGACCTGATCGCCGACCTCGATCAGGCGCTGAAGGGATAGCTGCGAACGGCCGGAGATTCTCGACGATAGAAGCGGGTGGTGCTAGGCAGACGCCATGGCCGACACGCTGACTCAGCCGGACTTCGTCCCGCAGACCGTGATACCGCCCGACAAGCCCTTGGGCCTCGTCCGCGCCCTCGTGCAGATGATCGCCAACCCGCTCTACGTCTGGCCGAAGTCGATGTACGAGACGCGCTATCACGGCGTGCGCTGGGTGGGCCGCACCTTCCACTATTTCCGCCAGCCCGAGCACATGAAGGCGGTCTTCCTCGACCACGCTGACATTTTCGCCAAGGCGCCGTTCCAGAAGAAGCTGCTGGGCCCAGCGGTAGGCGACGGCATGCTGACTGCGGAGGGTGAGCACTGGCGCTTTCAGCGTCGAGCGGCTGCGCCCGCCTTCCGCATCGATGCCTTGCGCGCGCTGGTTCCTTCCTTTTCCGAAGCCGCTGAAGCAACCGTTGAGCGAATGAAGGCTGCGGGGTCGGCCCAGCCGCTCGATGTGATGGGCGAGATGCAGCACGCGACGCTGGATGTGATCGTCGAGACCATCCTTGGCGGCGCGGATCCCGCGTTCGGGTATGAGCGCATGGCCAGGACGGTGGAAGACTACATGGAGACGATGGGCAAGCCGGACATGCTCGACATGTTCGGCGCGCCGGGCTGGCTGCCGCGTCCGTGGGGCGCGAAGGGCAGGCGCGCCGCGGCGGGCCTCAAGAAGTCGGCGGTCAACGCCATCGAGCGGCGGCGGGCGAGCGTTGGCGAGAAGAGAGACTTGCTCGGCCTGTTGCTCGCTGCGCGCGATCCGGAGACGGGACGCGGCCTTTCCGACATCGAGCTGCGCGACAATGTCGTGACTTTCATCGGCGCCGGTCACGAGACCACGGCGCTGGCGCTGACCTATTCGCTCTATCTCATCGCCAACGCGCCCGAGGTCCAGGACAGGCTGGTGCGGGAAGTGAGGGAGGTCGCGGGCGACCGGCCGATCGATGCCGCCATGGTCGATGCGATGCCCTACCACGAGCAGGTGATCAAGGAAGCGATGCGGCTCTATCCGCCGGTCTCGATCATCGATCGCATCGCCCGCGAAGACATCGACCTGGGCGATGTGCAGGTGAAGAAGGGCGATCTGGCCTTCGCCCTCGTTTACATCATGCACCGGCACAAGCTGCTCTGGGAGCACCCTGAACGGTTCGACCCGGACAGGTTCTCCGAGGAGCGGTCGGAAGGCCGCCACCGCTTCGCCTACATGCCGTTTGGGGCAGGCCAGCGCATCTGCATTGGGATGAAGTTCGCCTACATGGAGGCCGTCGCCATCCTGGGAACCCTGGTAAGGGCGTTGCGTTTCCGCCCAAATCCCGATCACCGTGTGGAGCCGAACATACGCATCACCCTTCGGCCGGAAGGCGGCATGCCGCTCTACGTGGAGAAACGATAGGAAACAGCAGGAGGAGGACCTTGGACGCGATAGCCAGAATCCCGGCCCCAGCAGGCATGCTGGACTATGTGCAGGGTCTGCTTTGGTCGTCTGGGGAGCTGGGGCGGTCTTTATGCAAGCGCGGCTGGGCCACACCCGATATCTGGGCGCTGGCGACGCCGGGCACGTCGGCGGAGCGTGCGCTGTTGTCGATATCGGGCGATCTCGTCCGGTCGAGCGCCAATGCGTGGATGGACAGGTGGCTCGTCGCCCAGGGCAAGCTGGCGAACAGCTTCTGCCTGGTTGCTCAGGATCCGCTCGCCCTGCCGATACAGAAGGACACCATCGCCGCGCCTGCCAAGGAATGCCCGGCCTGGGATGTACGCGGAGAAGAGAGCTATCTCGTCGCCGGCAAGGACCACATCGCCGAAGGCGTAATGGCCGAGATGGCCGCCTGGATGATCAGCGAGGAGTTCATCCTCTACGTTATCGAGGATGCCTGGCCGTTCGATCACTCTCGGCCGCTGAGGGACGTGGCGGAGAAAGTGCGTCACGTCCTGGTGCCGGTGTCGGAAGGCGAAAGCTACGGCGTGGTGTCGGGGTGAGGCGTTGCCGGCGCCCGTGAGCCCGGCCTCGTGGTTCGACGGACGCGTGGCTGTCGCCACGCTGCTCACCATGAGGCCGGCGATACGTTTGTGCTGAAGGTGGAGAAGCCCTCATGGTGAGCAGCCGCCGACAGGCGGCGACCGTCGAACCGCGAGGGCGTGCTTGCGAACGGAAGCTACCCCTCCAGCTTCGCGTCCAGCGTGATCTCGATCGCCGCAAGAGCGCGCGAGACCGGGCAGCCGGCCTTGGCCTTTGCCGCAAGCTCCTGGAACTGCGTTTCGCTCATGCCAGGCACATTGCCGCGAAGGGTGAGCGCGCTTTTGGTGATGGTGTTGCCCTTGCCTTCGACCGGCCCGATCGTGACTTCGGCCGTGGTGGTGATCTTGGCTGCCGGGTGACCGGCCTCGGCCAGGAAATGAGACAGCTGCATCGTGAAGCACGAAGCGTGTGCGCCGGCGATCAGCTCTTCCGGATTGGTGCCGGATTTCCCGCTCTCATCCTCGAAGCGCATCTTGAACGTGTAGGGCTGATCCTTGAACGCGCCAGACTGCAGCGAGATGGTTCCCTTGCCGTCGCGCAGAGCGCCGGACCATTGGGCTTGAGCGGTGCGTTTCATGAGTGCCTCCAGAGCAGCTGATCGCAACATAGGGCGGAGGCGAGCGAGTAGCGAATGGGGAGTAGGGAATAGTGATCGAGCGCGATCAACTTTCGATACTCACTACTCGCTATTCGCCGAATAAGTGGGGCGGCTTCTGTTGCCAGGCGCCGCCCCGAGCCCCGCCTTAGCTTGCTAGAGCTAAGGACTTAGGTTTGGAAATCACCAGCTGCTTACGCAGCGAGGCGAGCTTCCGGAGCAAAGTTGTCGTTGGCAACTATTGCAATGGGCTTCTGTCGGGGCCCAAGCGGGCAAAGTCTTCGCCTTTACACGTCCGTCGATCCTGTGTCGGCCCCAAAGCCATCCGGCCAACGACCGGGAGAGATCTGGTGGAGCCGCCGGGCACTGCCCCCGGGTCCGGTCCGCTTATTACGCGAGGGTTTATCGCCATAGATCCCTTGCGGGAACGCGATGAATATAGGCGCTCAGAGGTTAAGCGAAAAGAACCTGCGTTGAGGCTGCCCGGGAGCGCCGACGGGCTTACTGTCGCGTCATGCAGAAGGCGTTGATCCTGTTGCCGTCCGGATCGCGGAAATAGGCTGCATAGAAGCCCCCGCCATGGTCAGCCGGTGCGCCTTCGCCCACGCCGCCATGCTCCAGCGCGATCTCGTAAAGCCGACGCACTTGTTCAGGATCTTCAGCCTGCAGCGGCGCCATGCCGCCGCCGCGCGCCGCAAACTCACTCAATGCAACGCCAAAGCCCGGCTGGCCCCAGGCAATCAGATGATCGGCCTCAACCGTCCGTCCCACACCGATTTCACGGGCAATAACGTCATAAAAACGCTGCGCCCGCGCCAGATCCCGCGTGCCAAGCATGACGTAGCCGGAAGCTTTTCGAGCCGCTTCCGTCGCTAATCCGCCGCTGGCCAGCCCTGCGTCATATGCCATGATGCTTTCTCCAGAATCACCCAGATTCGGCTTCTGGAACAAAACTAGAACATCATCTCCAACATGGCAAGGCCGGACTGCACCGGCAGCCTACGTGACGGCATTCGCAAAGGCGCGCCCGGAACGAGAATCGTGTGGCAGCCCACGCCAAATCCCGGCAGCATCAGCTCGTTGTTTTCTTGATTTTTAGGCTGACCTGGGGAGGGACGAATGCTCAAGAAAGTGCTCGCGGAATTCATAGGCACGGCGGTGCTCGTCCTCTTCGGATGCGGCGCGGCGGTGCTGGCCGGCGACAATGTGGGACAGCTGGGCATCGCTTTCGCGTTCGGCCTCGCCATTGTTGCGATGGCCTATGGCATCGGGCCGATCTCCGGCTGTCATATCAATCCAGCGGTATCGCTGGGCGTGTTTCTGGCCGGCCGCATGAGCCTCAACGACATGGTGGTGTACTGGATCGCGCAGTTCCTCGGCGCGCTCGCCGGCGCGGCGATCCTCTATGCCATCGCCAGCGGCCTGCCCGGATATGCCGTGGGCGAGTATGGGCTCGGCTCCAACGGATTTGGCGACAAGTATCTCGGCGGCTATTCGCTGACAGCCGCGCTGATCTTCGAGATCGTGGCGACCTTCATTTTCGTCACCGTCATCCTCGGCTCGACCCAGACCAAGGCGCCGTCGGCGTTCGCCGGTCTCGCCATTGGTCTTACGCTTGTGCTGATCCACATCGTCGGCATCCAGGTGACTGGCGTTTCCGTGAACCCGGCGCGCTCGTTCGGGCCCGCGATCCTCGCCCAGGGCCTCGCACTGCAGCAGCTGTGGCTGTTCATCGTCGCGCCGCTCGCCGGCGCCGCCATCGCGGGTCTGGCCTTCCGGACCCGGATGCTCGAGGCCGACGGAGCTGTAGCAGCGCCCGAAAAGGCCGTCGAAATGACCAAGGAAGCCGCCGATATGGGCACGCGCTAGGTTCGATGTGCTGCGCAGGACCCTTCTTTTGGCGGTTGGCGCAGCCGCTGTGACGCCGGCTGCCTTTGCGGACGCCCGCAAACAGCTTCCGGGCGGCGGCGCTGTGATGCTGCCGTCGCCCTACCGCACCGATCCGGACTATCCGACCTACGCCGACCGGGCCGAAAAGGTGCTGGTCGCCTATCGCAAGTGGCGGCCGACGATGTCAGGCCATCCGGAATGCGACGGAATGCTGGCGATTGCCCCGGCCTCGTCGTTTGCCCCAGCCTCGTCGTTTTCTTCCCTGGATGCGTTCGTGAACCACGCAAGGGTAGCGCTCTCGATCCAATGGGGCGACGCCACGCGCATTCCGGGACAGGCGTGGACGGGCGACGAGGTGCGTTACCAGTCGGAACATGCCACCGGCGCAAATGGCCCGGAACTCACCTGCCAGCTTGCTGTGCATCGTGTCGGCTTCTTCGGCGTCCACGATGAGAAGGCGCACCTCTTCGCAGTCGCACACAAGACTGGAGTGCACATTGCCGTGTGGCTCTTCGACAAGCATGGCGGCGTCAGCTGCGCGCGACGGATCAGTGACGGGATCGCGAGCTCGTTCCGCGCTTGAGATTACCTGTGATGGCGAGTGAGCAGATTTAATTCGATTGTCATTCCATCGCCCAATCCTCGCCCCATATCAGCGCTTCATTGGACCCGCGCCGATCTCCCCGAACGGCGTGAGTGAAAAGGAACCCTGGAGAGGCGCAAACGTTCTGGCCGCGTCTCATCCGAAACAAAAGGGAAGTGCGCCATGGTCGAGACCCGGAGCCATGAAGATTCTCTCCGCGATGAACGTCTGCTGGTGGATCGCCTGATCCGCCGCCAGGGATTATCTCGAGATGAAGCGCTTCGAGTCGTCGACGACTACCGGGATGGCAAGCGTGTCGAGATCGATCCGATCCTCATGGAAGGCCTGGACGCAATCTAGCGCTTGGCGAAGCTGAGCCCGGCCTTCTTCATCTCCGCCTTGAGGATTCCCATCGCTTTCGGTCCCATGCCGTGAAGGGCGAGCAGGTCTGCTTCCCGATGCTTCGAGAGCGCAGCCATGCCGGCGATGCCTGCATTCGCAAGCGCGCGCTCGGCCGGTTTTCCGATCTTGGGGAAGGCAGGTGCGGGCGCGGATTTCTTCGCTGGTGTCCTCTTCGCCGCCATCACGGCCTCTTTGTGGCGTCGTAGAGCGTCCGGTCCTCGCGCGGATACTGGCCGGAGATTTCGCGCCAGCGCTTGAAGTGGTCCGATGCGACATGGGCCTTCAGCGCATCGTCGTCCTTGTAGACCTCGAACACGCGAATGAGGTCCGGATCCAGGAGATCGAAGCCATAGGAATAGGCCAGGCATCCCGACTCCCGGCGCGAGGCGTTCACAACGGCCTCCATATGCGGGCGCAACCGCTCCTGCTCCGCTTTCGGAACGCGCAGATTTACGCTGAGAACAAGCAAGCCGGACTCCCTGTCGCCACGTGCACCTTGAAACAGCCCACTACTTCAGCAGGCCTTTGTCCTCCAGTTTTACCCAGGCATCCTGGGAAACCGAGAGAAACACGTTGAGGTTTGTCTTGAGATTGTCCGGCGAGATGCCTCCTCCAAAGAGGACATAGCGTGTCATCCTGACATTGCCGCGCCCGCTCGCATTGTCGCTTACGGCGTAATAGTCGAGCGCATCGAGCGCCTTGTCGAGGCTGTCCTTGTCCTTTGGCGTGAAGGACGCAGCGAGCTCCGCGGCGGCGCAGTGCTGGCTCGTCTCCTTCGTGTCACACTCGAAACCGAAGACGGTGAATACCAGCCCGTCCTTGCTCTTCACATCCAGATAGCGAACCTCGCCATCGGCGCCGTCGGCAATCACCGTTGCGCCCAGATCGCCGAGCGTCTGGCGCATTTGAGGCCAGGAAAAACTGGTCAGCAAAGTCTGCCCAAAGGCAGGTGCAGCGGACCACACCAGCATACACGCGAGAATTGCCAGTCGCCGCGTCATGATCATCCCCCGACAATCGGTCCCAACCGCCGCGAATGTGCCACAACCCCGGGGTTATTCACAATCGAGCCGCTGGACTTGCGCGCGGCCGGCAGGGAAGGCCATCTGCAGCAAGGACGAATCCCTCGGAAGCCGCGCATGCGCCAATACCTCGATCTCCTGCAGGACATTCTCGACCACGGCCTTGACCGCGGCGACCGCACCGGCACCGGCACGCGGGGCCTGTTCGGCCGGCAGATGCGGTTCGATCTGTCGGAAGGGTTTCCGCTCCTGACCACCAAGAAGCTGCACCTGCGCTCGATCATCGTTGAGCTCTTGTGGTTCCTGCGTGGCGAAACCAACGTGAAGTGGTTGCAGGAGCGCGGCGTTTCGATCTGGGATGAATGGGCCGACGCTGATGGCGAACTTGGTCCCGTCTATGGCAAGCAGTGGCGCAGCTGGGCCGCGCCCGATGGCCGTACCATCGACCAGATCGAATGGGTCAGGAACGAGATCATCCAGAATCCCAACTCGCGGCGCCTGGTGGTTTCTGCATGGAATCCTGCGGACGTGGACCGCATGGCCCTGCCGCCATGCCACTGCCTGTTCCAGTTCTTCGTCGCCAAGGGAAGGCTGAGCTGCCAGCTCTACCAACGCTCGGCGGACGTTTTCCTCGGCGTGCCGTTCAACATCGCGTCCTATGCGCTGCTGACCATGCTGATGGCGCGCGCCACGAAGCTGGAGCCGGGAGACTTCGTGCACACCTTCGGCGATGTGCATCTCTACTCGAATCATTTCGAGCAGGCGCGGTTGCAACTGCAGCGGACACCGCATCCCTTGCCGCAACTCGAGCTCAATCCATCCAAATCAGACCTGTTCGGGTGGGATTACGAAGATTTTATCTTGAAGGGCTACGCGCCCGACGCTCACATCAAGGCGCCTGTCGCGGTCTGATCTATCCACAGGCTGATTTCCGCGCTCGAAAGCAGGCAGCGTGTGAGTCCCGAATGGATTCAAGGTTGTTCGTAGACCTTGTCCGATCACGCATTTCCGGCTCGCGGACAGTGCAAGGAACGAGTGCGGATCGCCGCGTTAAGGTCTTGGAAACCAAGCTGTAGAAATCGCAATGATTCAACATCTTGTGCTTTTCAGCGCCAAAGCCGAAGAACCGGGCGCCGCCCGGAAATCATTCTGCCCGAGGCGGGTTACGATCCGTCGGAGGGATCTGTCCTATGTCGTTCAAACTGACCATCGCCGCGACCGCTGCGGTCGCCGCTCTCGCTCTCGCCGCCTGCTCGCCGTCGGAACCCGCCAAACCGGCTGACACCGCCACGCCGGCTCCGGCCGCCACGATGTCGACCCCGGCTCCGGCTGCTCCGGCTGCTGATGCCGCTGCTCCGGCCACCCCGGCCCCGACCGATCCGGCTGCTACGCCGGCTCCGGCCGCCCCGGCCCCGGCCACTCCGGCTCCCGCCACCCCGGCGAAGCCGAACTAATCGACTTTCGTTCGGAAGAACGCGGCAAGGGCGGCCCATTGGGCCGCCCTTTCTGTTTTCGTCAGTATACAGATCAGGCGGCGGCTTGGGTCGCTGCAACGGCGGCCTTGCGCTCACGCATTTTCATCAGCGCCATCACAACCGCCAGCCCGATGAACTTGCCCAGGATGGACGACACCGTGTTCGCCAGCGTGAACGAGTGCGAGTCGGCGCGGACATTGTCGATCAGGAACAGGAAGGCGATGGTGTCGATTGGCGTGGCGATTAGTGTGGAGATCAGCACCCGTCGCGCCAGGCTCGCCTTGGTGAAGGTGAACAACGCCCAGTCGACAGTCTCGGAAATGAAGAACGCTGTACCGGAAGCGATAGCGAGCTGAACGCCCGCTCCACACACGGTGAGGACGAGCGCCACCAGCATCGCGAAAAAGATGCGATGCCCTATCTGGCGCTGGGCGAAGTCGCGTACGATCAGGATCAGGCCCGTGACGATGGTCACGGGGTTGAAAGTGAAGCCGGGGAACAGGGTCCACTGCGGCGCCCATGTGAAGCTCCAGTTCACGAAGGGGATCAGCGCGATGTAGGTCCCGACCCAGAAGGTCATGGTCAGCGGCGTGCGCACGGCTGCGTAGCGGGAGGCGCCCAGCGGGTCGGCAGCGTCGGCGTCAGTCATACGGCTTCTCCGGGGTTGGGATGGCCCCTTGCATCCGCCGTCGAACGAGGGTTCGACTGCGCCATCCCGCAGCCCATACTGCATTCGGGGTGAATTGGAGAAGCCATTTTGGCGACGCCTCATTTTCCCGTGCTTCAAGACACCATCGGCGTGCGCATCGTCGCGGCGATTGGCCGTCGCGGCGAACTCGGCTTCGAAAACCGGCTGCTCTTCCGTCTGAAAGACGACATGGCGAATTTCCGGGCTGTGACTAGGGCCAAGCCACTCGTGATGGGGCGGAAGACCTGGGACAGTTTCCCGAAGAAGCCGCTGCCTGGCCGGCCCAACATCGTGGCGACGCGCAATCTCGATTTCGAGGCGCCGGGCGCCTTCATCTATTCCAGCCTGCCGCCGGCGCTGGCCGCCGCGCGTGCGATGGCGGCCAAGGCTGGCGCCGACGAGGTGTGCATCATCGGGGGCGCGGAGATCTACGCGGCCGCTCTCGACTTAGCGACCGACATGACGCTCACCGAAGTGTATGCCGAACGGGAAGCGCATGTCTTCTTCCCGGCGTTCGACCGCAAGCAATGGCGCGAGGTCAGCGCCCGCCGCGTGGATGCGGGACCGGACAACGAGGCGGCGTTCGTGATCCGGGAACTTGAGAGGATGTGATGGACTTCGAGATTCTCAACGAGGGCCTGCGCTTCCCCGAGGGCCCGATCGCGATGGGCGATGGATCGGTGATCCTGGTCGAGATCGCACGGCGTACGCTGACGCGGTGCTGGAAGGGCAGAACCGAGGTGATCGC
>DASZSI010000337.1:0-19986 GCA_035548775.1 Hyphomonadaceae bacterium | reverse complement strand
CAGGTCTGCGAAGTGAGGTCGATCACCACGCCATGATAGCCGGGAGCGGAGAAAGTGTGGTCGACTTTCCAGGCAAAGCTCGGATCGGGCTTGGCTATGTAGCTGTCGAGAACGTTTGGCGGGTTGGGCGCGGCGGCGGGTGCAGCGGGGGCCGAACCCGGGCCGCTCATCACGCAGGCGGTTGCGCCGAACAGGGCAAGCGCCAGCGATGCGCCGATGATCTTCATGGGTTTCATGTTCATCTCCCGGCGGTCCTGTGTTCGGCCGCTCGGAGGTGAATGGATCACAGATCGACGGCTTTGCAAGTTGCCGTGACGCGAGCCGGCGCTCCGTGAAAATCGCGAGGGCGTGAGGCCTGGCGGCGCCGGGCCCAGTTACCAGGCGAGTTCCTTGCCGTTCCAGGCCAGGAAGCGTCCGGTCGAGGCGAGGTCGAGCTTGTCGATCAGCTTGAGCAATCCCGCTGCGCTTTCTTCCGGCTTCAGCTGCGCGCCTTCGCCGCCCATTTCGGTCTTCACCCAGCCGGGATGGACGGTCAGCACCGGGATGCCTTGCGGCCTCAATTCGGTGGCGAGGCCGCGCATCAGGCGGTTCACGGCCGCCTTGGACACGCGATAGGCCAGCGAGTCGGACGACGCGCTCTGCATCGAGCCCATCTGCGAGGACAGCGTCACGATCTTGCCCTTCGCGGCCTTCACATTGGGCAGGAAGGCGTTGGCGATGCGCAGCGGGGCGATGGAGTTGACCGCCAGTGTTTCGGCGAGTCCTTCGTAGTCCATGTCGGTGGCCGATTGCCGGTCCGGTCCGCCGATACCGGCATTGTTGATCAGAACGTCGATCGGTTCGGCCTCCAGCGCGCGACGCACGCGGCCGACTTGAGCCGGATCGGCCACATCCATCTCGATCACCTCGACCCATTTCGGCTGGGTTTCGGCAAAGGCGTCGAGTTCGGTGCGATCTGACGTATGGCGAACGGCGGCGAAGACCTTGTCGCGCCGGCCGGCATAGGCCTTCACCAGGGCAAGCCCGATGCCGCGGTTCGCGCCAGTGACCAGGATGACGGCCATATCTCGCCTCAGGCCCGGCGGTCAGCCGGGATTGGTGTGTCTATTCGCGCCGGATCAGCGCGTCGGTACGGGCTTCTCGCCGCGATAATCGTAGAAGCCGCGGCCGACCTTTTTGCCGACCCATCCGGCCTCGACGTATTTCACGAGCAGCGGGCAGGGACGGTATTTGGTGTCGGCCAGGCCATCGTGCAGCACCTGCATGATCGACAGGCAGGTATCGAGGCCGATGAAGTCCGCCAGCTCCAGCGGTCCCATCGGATGATTGGCGCCGAGTTTCATCGACGTGTCGATCGCCTCGACCGTGCCGACGCCTTCGTACAGCGTGTAGACCGCCTCGTTGATCATCGGCATCAGCACGCGGTTCACGATGAAGGCCGGGAAGTCCTCGGCGTTGGTGACATGCTTGCCCAGCCGCTCGACGATGTGGACCGCCGCGTCATAGGTCGGCTGGTCGGTCGCGAGCCCGCGGATCACCTCGACCAGCTGCATCAGCGGCACGGGGTTCATGAAATGGAGGCCGATGAAACGTTCCGGCCTGTCGGTCGAGGTTCCCAGCCGCGTGATCGAGATCGACGACGTGTTGGTCGCCAGCATCGCGTCTTTCGGAAGCTTGGGGCACAGATCGTCGAAGATCCTGCGTTTGACTTCTTCCTTTTCGGTCGCCGCCTCGATCGCGAACTCGACGTTGGCGAATTCCGACAGGCTTCCGGCCGTCTTCACGCGCCTCAAGCCAGCATCGCGCGCTTCGCCAGTAATCATGCCGCGATGGACCTGGCGTTCCATGTTGCGCTGAATTGTCTTGATGCCTGCTTCCAGTCTTTCAGGCGAAACGTCGTTGAGAAGCACGTCGAAACCGGCAAGCGCGCAGACATGCGCAATGCCGTTACCCATCTGGCCTGCGCCGATCACGCCGATAGTGCGAATGCCGGTCATTCCGTCTTGCGCCTATACTTGGAGCTACTCGCCGAACGCTAACACGCGAAGCTAAACCCGCGAGTCTTTCACGTTCGCATACGCACAAGAGAAGGTGAAGAACTGCCTTGGTGTGACGTTTGCGCACTACGCGCGCCTCATCACGCGTGTGTGAGGGCAGGTTATGCCTTGTATACAGCGTCAATTCAGCGGCTGGCGCCTTTTCCCCTTCGATTGAAGGGCTTGGCCGTGTAGCAAACATGACAAGGCGCGGGCGTCCCATCGTCGGGACGGATCAGGCGCCGCCGGAGGATGACATGCTTAAGTGGATTTGTGCGGCCGCTCTGGCGGCAGGGTTCGCGTCTCCGGCGATGGCCCAGAAGCCGGGCGACCATCCGGCCAAGCTCACCAAGCCGTTCGACCAGTCCTCAATCCAGCAGGGACTGGCTGCGCTGAAGCAGGGCGGCCAGTGCACGATGACGTACGTCATCTCCGACAAGGGCAGGGCCAAGGACATCAAGGCAGACTGCACCGTGCCCGACATGGCGCCCTACGTGACCAAGACGGTCGAAACCGCCGAGTGGGATCCGGAGGTCTTCGACGGCCAGGTGTTCGACTCCCGGCCCCAGCGCCAGATCTTCAAGTTCGGCTCGCAACCCGCCGCGGGCGCCCCCGATCCGCGCGGCGAGAAGGCGCCGGTGGTCGTGAAAGGCCTGGACGCGAATGAAGTCGAGCGCGCGATCGGCCGGGTTGCACTGGATGGCGCGAAGGTCGAACGGTGCGATCCAACCTTCACCGTGGGCGCGGACGGCAAGACCAAGGACATCGTCGCCAACTGCAAGCCGCAGAAGCTCGACCCGCTGATCACGGACGCCATCCGCAAGATGGAGTACACGCCCGGCCAGAAGGACGGCAAACCTGTCGACTGGCCGAACATGACGCAGCCGATGAACCTCGCGTCCAGCATCAAGCAGAATTGAGCGAGTGCGGGGGGCGACGTGCTGAAACGGCTTGTCGGCGTGGCGATGGCGGCCGGGCTCTGCTCGCCCGCTTTCGCGCAGCGGCCTGCCGACCATCCGCCCAGGCAGATCGGCGCGTTTGACCAGGCGCCGATCCGGGAAGGCCTCAAGTCGATCAAGACTGGCGGCTCATGCACCGTCTATTACGTCGTCGGCGTAGACGGAAAGGCCAAGCACATCGTTCCCCAGTGCACCGAGCCCGAGATGGCCCCCTACGTCGTGAAAACGATCGAGGGCGCGACCTGGGAGCCCGAGGTTTTCGCCGGCAAGGTGATGGATTCCGATATCCTGCAAGCGGCCTTCCGGTTCGGAAACCTGCCGCCGGCCGACCCGCGCGGAGAGAAGCCGCCGGTGCTGATCCACAGCTACTCCGAAATCGATCTTGGCGAGGCCCTCAACAGGACTCCTGGCGCTCTCGACCGCTGCGACGTGGTCTTCACGGTCGGGGTGGATGGGAAGCCAAAGGACATCGCAACCAACTGCAAGCCGCCGGCGCTCGATCCGCTGATCGCGAACATTATCGCCAGGATGGAGTACACGCCCGCCGAAAAAGCCGGACGTCCTACCGATTGGCCCGGCGTCTCGCTGCCGTTGGAGTTCAAGGAAACGGCGAACCGCTAGGGCCGCGACGTTAGCCCCGGAAAATTGTTCAACCCTGATGGCGAAGCTCGCCTCCCGCGAGATCGCCAGTGACTATGTGCTCGTCGCATGCGCTACTGCGCGTGGATTGGGTTGGGACATGTATCGGTTGCTCGTCATCGCTGCGCTCGTTTTGAGCGGCTGCGTCTCGGTCCCCGGCGAGCCGGGGTCTGACCGCGGCGTCGAGATCGGGCTGGTTGCGGTCCACCGCAGCGCGCCTCCTGACAAGCCTCAGGCGACCATTGTCGAAAGATTTGGCGGTTGGCTAACGCCACAGGGCGCGGGCGTTGGCTACGCCAGCTCCACCACGATCGCCGTCGATCGCGAATGCCGTGTTGTTTTTCTCATTGAAAACCAGGACCAGCTGCAACGCTCGCTCGCCCTGGTGAAATCCACATTGGACACATCGAAGGGGGACATATGCGTTACGGGTTGATGGCCTGCGCGGGCGCGCTGGCTTTGACGACAGGAGCGTGCGGCGTATTGGGCCAGCCGCACAACGACGTACTGATATTCGGCACGACGACAAAGGTCGCACTGGATGTTTCGGCGCCCGTGCAGAACGGCGCTCTCCCGGAATTCACGCTGGGCTACAAACGCAACGAAGGCGTGTGGATGCCGCTGAAGCCAAATGGCTCCGTTGTTGGAAAGACAGAGGCCGATCTGGACAAGATTGTTCAGCGCCTCGACGATTGCACCAAGGACCTTGTCTCCAAGAACGTTGAGGCGGCGACGGCAGCTACGACCTGCGCGAACTTTACGTTGCCCGGAGGCAAATACGTCTCCTATGCATCGGGCGTCGACAAGGAGCATGGCGGCGCCAACGCAGAGGTCGACACCTACTCGGTGTTCGCAAGCTTTGGCGGACGCGGTGGACTTGGATTTAACGCAGCCAACGGAAGCCTGGCGCAGTTCTTCGCCACCGGAATCGCCGCGCAGCGCTTGGGTGCGAATCCCGGGCTGACGGCTGCACTCAAGGCGGAAGATCCTGCAGCGGCGACCGCCGCGGCCAAGGCAGCCACCGCGCAAGCAGAGGCGGACAAGGCAAAAGCAGAAGCGGAAGCTGCGGCTGCAAAGGAGCTCGCGCCCAGCAAGAAGGCCAAAGATGACGAGATCGCTGCGCTCACCGCCGAGTGGAAGGATTGCGGCGACCCGGATACGGACCGGAACAACTTCTTGAAGGCGGTCAGCGCGGCTGCTGAGACCCGGCCCGCGGTTGAAACACTGCGGCCGCAATCGAACAAATCGGACGCGCTTGCAGCAGCCAAATCCCTGCAGGCAGCGGACATCGCCGCGTTCCGGACAAAACTTCAAGACACTTGCAAGGGGACCTGAAGATGGCTGTGAAAGGCGGACTGCTGATTGTCGAAATCATTTCCAATGCAGACCCGGCGACGCGCAAGGCCGTGATCAGGGACTGCTCGAAAGCATACGAAGACAGCGGATTCACCTTGATCTCCGATGATATCGGAGATCCGGATCTGATGATCATCAACGAGGGTGCGACGGTGGAAAACGGCGTCTACAAGGACAGCCATCCCAAAGCTGGCGTGCCCAAGCTCATGGGCGACGTGATCCTCGTGTTTCAGCGCAAGTGAGCGCGACTGCTCGCCGGCTTATCCGGGCAAACAGTCGCGCCGCCGCGTTAGTTCATCCCCTTCGGCTTGCCGATCATGTTGGTCGGCACGCCGTTGAGGGCGAGGGTTGAGCCTTCGACAGTCACCTTGACCGCATCGCCATCCTTGATGCGGCCCTCGAGGATCATGCGGGCCAGTGGGTCTTGCACTTCCTTCTGCATCGCGCGCTTCAGCGGCCGTGCGCCGTAGACGGGGTCATAGCCGCGCTCGGCCAGCCAGTGCATCGCCTTGTCGTTGAGCGACAGCGTGATGCGGCGCTCGGAGAGGATTTTCTCGAGACGCTTGAGCTGCACGCCGACAATGCGGTCGATCTCCGCGCGGCCGAGCCGTTTGAAGAACACGATCTCATCGACACGGTTGAGGAATTCCGGGCGGAAGTGCGCGCGGATCGCCTCCATCACCGCATCGCGGGCATGGCCCGAGATTTCGCCTTCCGACTTGTCCTCCGCCAGCGCGTGCGCGCCGAGGTTGGATGTCATGATGATGACGGTGTTGTTGAAGTTCACGGTGCGGCCCTGGCCATCGGTCAGGCGTCCGTCGTCCAGCACCTGCAGCAGCGTGTTGAACACGTCCGGGTGCGCCTTCTCGATCTCGTCGAACAGGATCACCTGGTACGGGCGCCGGCGCACCGCTTCGGTAAGCGCGCCGCCTTCTTCATAGCCGACATAGCCCGGAGGCGCGCCGATCATGCGGCTCACCGCGTGCTTCTCCATGTACTCGGACATGTCGAGCCGGAGGACGGCATGTTCATCATCGAAGAGAAACTCGGCGAGCGCTTTCGTAAGCTCGGTCTTGCCGACGCCGGTGGGGCCCACACAGATAAACGAGCCGATCGGCCGGTTCGGGTCCTGCAGGCCGGCGCGCGCGCGGCGCACCGCGTTCGAAACGATCTCCAGCGCCTCGTCCTGGCCGACGACGCGGCCGCGCAGCGAGTCCTCCATGTGGAGCAGTTTCTCGCGCTCGCCTTCCATCATCTTGTCGACCGGAATGCCGGTCCAGCGCGAGACGACGGCGGCAACCGCGTCAGCGTCGACCTCTTCCTTGACCAGCGGCGCCTTCGCGCCTTTTTCGCCCGGCTTGCCTTCGGATTCCGCGATCAGTTTTTCCAGCGCGGGGATATCGCCATACTTGATCTCGCCTGCGCGCGCCCAGTCGGAGCGGCGTTCGGCGTCGGCGAGTTCAGCGCGGGCGCGATCAAGTCGTTCCTTCGCATTGGTCGCGCCGGCAAGGCGGTTCTTCTCCGCCTTCCACGCATCGGTGAGCTCCTTCGACTTCGCCTCGAGTTCCTTGATCTCGGTCTCGCGGCGCTTCAGGCGATCCTGGCTCGCATCGTCCTTCTCGCGCTTCAGCGCTTCTGCCTCGATGCGGATCTGCATCAGCCGGCGGTCGATCTCGTCGAGCTCTTCAGGCTTGGATTCCACCGCCATGCGCAGGCGCGAAGCCGCTTCGTCCATCAGGTCGATGGCTTTATCGGGAAGAAAGCGGTCGGTGATGTAGCGGTTCGACAGCGTCGCGGCGGCGACGATGGCGGCGTCCGAAATCCGGATACCGTGGTGAACTTCGTATTTCTCCTTGAGGCCCCGCAGGATCGAGATCGTGTCCTCGACCGAGGGTTCGCCCACGAAAACCGGCTGGAAGCGGCGGGCCAACGCCGCGTCTTTCTCCACGTTTTTCCGGTATTCATCGAGCGTCGTCGCGCCCACGCAATGCAGCTCGCCGCGCGCCAGGGCGGGCTTGAGAAGGTTGGACGCGTCCATCGCGCCTTCCGCCTTGCCGGCGCCGACCAGCGTGTGCATCTCGTCGATGAAGAGGATGATCTCGCCTTTGGATTCCGTCACCTCGTTGAGGACGGATTTCAGGCGCTCCTCGAACTCACCGCGGAACTTCGCGCCGGCGATCAGCGCGCCCATGTCGAGCGCGAGCAGTTTCTTCTCTTTCAGGCTCTCCGGCACGTCGCCGTTGACGATGCGCAGGGCGAGGCCTTCGGCGATTGCGGTCTTGCCGACGCCAGGTTCGCCGATGAGGACGGGGTTGTTCTTGGTGCGGCGGGAAAGAACCTGCACACAGCGGCGGATCTCTTCGTCACGCCCGATGACAGGATCGAGCTTGCCCTCGCGCGCCTGCTCGGTGAGGTCGCGGGAGTATTTCTTCAGCGCTTCGTACTTCTCTTCCGAAGTCGCCGTGTCGGCGGTGCGGCCCTTGCGGAGCTCGGCGATGGCTTTCACCAGCGCATTCGTGGTGGCGCCGGCTGCCTTCAGCGCATCGGCAGCCTTGCCCTTGCCCTTGGTGGCGGACAGCAACAGGCGCTCGACCGTGACATAGTCGTCGCCGGCTTTCTTGGCGTCTTCCTCAGCCAGCTGGAACAGCTGCGCCAGCTCCTGGCCGAGGCCGGGCTGCGACCCGCCGGTCGACCGGGGCAGGCTGGCGAGAAGCTTGTCGACGTTGGATTGGGCGAGATCGGGATCCCCGCCGGCGGCGCGGATAAGGTTCAGCGCAAGCCGGTCGCGGTCGCTGAACAGCGCCTTGAGAAGATGTTCGGGCAGAAGCTGCGGGTGGCCGGCGGCAAGCGCGCTAGTCTGGGCGCTCTGGACCGCGGCGCGTGCGCGCTCGGTGTAGTGCTCAAAGTCCATGTATGACCCTTGTTGAAAGCAGTCAGTGTATTCAGAACGGAGCCCGGAACCGGCGCCCCATGGTCAATAGCACCCCCGAAGGCGGTGGGATTGATCCATGCCAAGAGGTAGGATTTCCGGCCTTGCACGCAAGGGGAGGCAACGCTTGCTTTCCGCGCCCGAACGCTTCGAATCGGCGCTTTTTGGGTGGGGAGTCGGCGTGGGAACCTTTCGGCGCGAGCCCCATCTAATAGAGTGTCATCCAGGGAGATGGTGGGTTTGGCTGCCCCGAAAAAGGTGGAAGCAGAATACCTGGCGCTAGGCGAGGGCGAACTGGTCGCGCTTGCCCGGCGGGGCAGCCACGACGCTTTTCGCGCGATCATGCAACGCTGCAACCAGCGGCTGTTTCGGACCGCCCGGGCCATCGTGGTGAACGAGTCCGAAGCCGAAGATGTCGTTCAGGAAGCCTATGTGCGGGCCTTCTCGCGACTGGACACTTTCAGAGGGGAGGCGAGCATTCTCACCTGGCTCACCCGTATCACCGTGAACGAGGCGCGGGGCCGCCTTCGGACGCGCCGCGACACGGTCGATATCGGCAGTATGAACCTGGCTGCAGGGGATCCGCGCGTGGTGGCGTTTCCCACCCAATCGGACGAGACGCCCGAGGCCAGCGCTGCGCGTGTCCAGATTCGCCATCTGATCGAGCAGGCGGTGGATGCGCTACCTGAAGGTTTCCGCGAAGTCTTCGTGTTGCGCGACGTGGAGGACTGCTCGATCGAGGAAACCGCCGCCGCGCTGGATGTAAGGCCGGAGACGGTGAAGACGCGACTACATCGCGCACGCAAGATGCTCCGCGAGGCCCTGGACAAGAAGATCGGCGCGGGAATGAAGGGCGCCTTTCCATTTCTCGGCGCTCGTTGCCTGCGCATGACTGACGTCGTGATCGCCAGGCTTGAAGCGGGGATCACGGACGAGCCCGCCTTGTAAACAATCCTCCAGAGAGACCGCCGGGAACCTTTCGTCGGCCCGCCGCATCCAATGGCTGGCCGAAGAGACGGCCCCCGCCAACTGGAGAAAAGACATGATGAAATCGATTGGCTTAGCTATTGCCGCGCTGCTGGTCGCCGGCGGCGCCGAAGCCCAGGCGCCCAAGCCGCCGACGGACGCCCAGATCGCTCACATCGCCTACACCGCCGGCAATATCGACATCGCCGCCGGCAAGCAGGCGATCGCCAAGTCGAAGAACAAGGCGGTCCTCGACTTCGCCAAGGAAATGGTGCGCGACCACCAGGCCGTGAACGACAAGGCTTTGGCCCTGGTGAAGAAGCTCAACGTCACGCCGGACGACAATGAGACCAGCCAGGCGCTGAAGAAAGACGCCGACGCCAAACTGGCCGAATACGCCAAGCTCGATGGCGCAGCCTTCGACAAGGCCTACCTCAACAACGAGGTCGCCTACCACAAGACGGTCAATGGCGCGCTGTCCTCGACGCTGATCCCGAACGCGCAGAACGCCGAACTGAAATCCCTGTTGCAGACAGGCCTCAAGCTGTTCACCGAGCACCAGCACCACGCCGAACACGCCGCGATGGAACTGAAATAGGCGGTCCCGTGCCCCACAGACGGGACTTCCTGCTGGCGGGAGGGGCGGCCTTGGCCGCCTCTCTTGCCGCGCTCGCCGGTCCGGCGCTTGCACAGAAACCGAAGGCCGCGAAAACCGCCAGGCCAAAGCCGCGTACGCCGGCCATCTACACCATCGGCATGAAGGATATGGTCTTCGCGCCCATCCCTACAGGCTTGCACGTCGGCGACACCATCGAATGGTTCAACGACGATTTCCTGCAGCACTCCGCCACCGCGAAGGACAAGAGCTTCGATTACACGATCAGGCCGAATACACGGGTGAAAATGGTGCTCACCAAGACCGGCGATATTCCGTTCGCCTGCCGCTACCACCCCGGCATGAAGGGCGTCCTGTCGGTGGGCCCGTGACGGCTAAGGTTTCGGCGCGGATTTGGCCGAAGCGATGGCGTCCTTGAATTCTCGCGAACCTTTGAGGCGGTCCATGTAACGGATCGGCCGCTTGGCGGAGAGAGGCCAGGAGGCGCCGTCGAGCATGCCCCGCGCGCCACAGTAATAGCTGAGGCAGGTGCGGCTGATGTCCTCGATGTGGATCTTGCTCTGGTCGGCCGAGACGCCGAGCGTACAGGGATCGAAATCGTATTCCTTCTTGCCGCGCCAGATCAGCCTGGCGTCTTCCAGCGTCATTACTTCCGCAAAGCTGCAGGAATGGCCGTTGAAGAATTCCAGCGCGATGCGGACATAGGCGTGCGTGTCGTCGACGGGGACGAGCTCGAGAATGTCTTCGGACTGATAGCTATGGCCCTCAACGTCGCCGTTCTTGAACTGATGCTTGTAGACGCCGGCCCAGTCGGCAAGCGGCGTTTTTGCCTCGGCGTTGGCGGCTAACAACAGGCTGGCGGCAAGAAGAGAGAGCAGGCGGCGCATGGCCCCTCCGAACCCGGCCAGCCTAGCAGCGCGATGTCGCTGCGCTAGCCTGTGTAGACAGTGCCCGCTTCGACAAAGCAGAACGTATTGCCCCACGGATCGTCGGCGTAGAAGGACCGTTCGCCCCACGGTTTCACATTGATGTCGCCGCCGCGCATGCCGTGCACCTTGTCATTGGAATCGATCCCAAGCGCCCTGGCGCGAGTGTGAACGGCGTCGAGATCGCTGACGGTGAAGTAAAGCGCCTTCGGAACCGGCCTGGGCGCAGGCACGCCAACGACCTGCAGCGCGACGGCGCCGCAATTGAGGTAGACGCGGTTGCCGGGTTGCGGCCGTGCGGGCTGGGCGAACAGGTCGCCGTAGAGTTTCGCGGCGGCGGCGACATCGCCGACTTCGACGTTGAGGCGGAAGAGCTGCGGGATTTCAGGTTGGGCGGACATCTTGGGTCTCACGAAGTCGGTTTGAAGAACCAGTCGAGCCAATCGCGCGCGAGCGCCAGCTGCCTGTGATCGAGGCGATAGACGCGCTCGCGCCCCTGCCGCTCGTGGCGGACCAGGCCGGCATCCTCCAGCACCTTCAAGTGGCGCGTGGTGGTGGGCCAGGCGTGAGCGAAGAGGGAGGCAATGTCGCCTGCGATCATGTCTCCCCCCTCGAAGTTCAGCGTCATCAGGATGTGCCGGCGCGCGGGATGCGCCAGTGCAATGAACAGCGCCTCATACGCGTCAGGCCTTGGCGCACCCGGTTTCGGCATGCCGCAAACATTTAGCGTAATTGCTAAATGTTGGCAACAACTATTTGAACCGGAAAACGGCCGCTGATCCTAGCGGTAGTCGTGGGGCAGGCGGCGCGGCGGCCGGTTGCGGCCGAACAGGCTGATAGCCAGCGCATGGACGATGGCGATGATGATCGCGAGGCCGATGCCCGAGAGCAGGCTCGCCACCTGGAAACCCGGAACCAGCCACGAGACCATGCCCAGCATCATCGCGTTGAGCACGAAGGTGAACAGGCCCAGCGTCAGCAGGTTGATCGGCAGCGTCAGGATGAACAGGATCGGCTTCACCGTGACGTTGACAAAGCCCAGCACGGCGGCCGCCACGAGGGCGGGAAACCAGCCGCCGACAAACACGCCGGACAGCAACCGGTCGCCGATCATCAGGGCAAGCGCGGTGGCCAGCCAGCTGGCGAGAATGGGCATGGAAAGCGGTCCTCCAGATCCCAGAGATAATATCTGACGCTGTCTGGTTTTAGATGTCCCCGGCGGCCCGGCCGCCGCCAGTCGCCCTTCAAGCCCCGCTAGAATATCCAGGCAGAGGCGCGCCTTCGGGAAGCAAAAGTTGGCCCTGATTGGGGCGGGGTGGGCTTAGTCTCGCCACTGCTTTTGATCGAGACAGCAAGGAACCCTATCGGCTGCTTTCACTATGCTTTTTTTCACGGAACTAACCTGAGCAAAGTCGCGTTGGATTGATCTGAGCTACCCGGGGCGGGACTTCGTTCAGAGGTGGTCCTATGCCTTCTCG
This sequence comes from Hyphomonadaceae bacterium, assembly GCA_035548775.1. GTDB lineage: Bacteria > Pseudomonadota > Alphaproteobacteria > Caulobacterales > Hyphomonadaceae > UBA7672. Next base: position 8,081 of record DASZSI010000337.1, on the reverse strand, counting down.
CTCATTCATTTGTCCCTCTTCATTTCCGATTTTCAGCGCCGCTTTCGGTTCGCAGTCCACCGATGGCCAGGACGAGGCCCGCGCGGCGCGCCGCGTTCGGAAAGCCCGGTGACGGACCTGACCATGATGCGGACAGACTCCACAACGGAGAAAGCGACTGACTTCCTGCGACGGAAGATGGCGATCCTCGGCGGTCTCGCTGACACGCTGGTTCGCGACGTGAAATCGCTGGCGCGGGAACGCGCCGAATTTTCGGCTGGGCGGCCGATCGTGAAAGAACATGACCGCTGCCCGCAGATGTACCTGGTCGAAAGCGGGTGGGTGTTCCGCTCGCGCGGGCTGGCTTCCGGCCGCCGCCAGATCGTCAACTACGCCCTGCCGGGAGACATCCTTTGCGCCGACAGCGTGCTGTTCAAGGCGTCGAGTTTTGACCTTACGGCGCGTACGCCAGTCAGTGTCATCAAGATTGACTCTCCGGCGGCGCCCGAGCTGTTCGACAAGTATCCTGGCCTCGCCGCCGCCATTGCCTGGACGTCGGGGCAGGAGGAATCCGTGCTGGCCGAGCGGGTCGTCTCACTCGGCCGCCGCGACAGCCTCGAGAAGCTGGCGCACGCCCTGTGCGAACTGGAAGCTCGCCTGACCGCGATCGGCCAGATGAATGGGCGAACCATCGAATTGCCGCTCAACCAGGAGGACTTCGCCGACATCCTGGGCATCAGCGTCATCCACGTGAACCGCACCTTCCGGCGCCTGTCGGAAGACGGCATCGCCGAATACCGCAAGGGCCAGATCGACCTCCTCGACCGCGCCCGGTTGGCGGAGCTGGCGTCGTTCGATCCATCCTACCTGCACTTCGAGTAACCATGTTCTTGGCCGCGCTTGCCTGGTGACGACCTTGCTCTATGTGCTGGAGCCTTGGGTTCATTTGAGCTAGTCATTTCATCGGTCGGGTTTGTTTGGGTCGGATTAGAGTCCGCAAAATGGGGACGCGCCCTTCAGGCGGTCGCGCGCCAGCGCGGTTTTCGGTTGCTCGCGGCCGGAGCATGGAGAGCGCATGACCGCGCCGGATGCCCCCAGGCGATCCTTCCTCCGTGTGCCGGTCACGCTTCTTGTCGTGATCCTCATTCTTGCGGTCGCAGCGCCGTCGCTGGCGATTTCCGCGCTGCTTCTGCTCCAGTCGGACAACGTCAACCGTGTCGCCATGACCAATCGGGCGGCGCAGGGCGTCGATACGGTTGCGGAAACGCTCGACCGCGAATTCCGGAACATGTCGACGAACCTGGCCCTCCTGGCGGCGAGCGGCTGGGTCGAGACCCAGGACTACAACCTGCTGCATGAACGGGCGACCAAGGCGCTAGCGGGCACGGACACCTACTTGCTCGCAGTCGATGGCGAACACCACATGCTGCTCAACACGCGCGTGCCATACGGCACGCCGCTGCCCGACATTCCGGCCGGCGCCGACATCGACGGCGCGATCAGCCGTGGCGCGCCCACCGTGTCGAACATTTTCTTCGGCAACATCGCTAAGCGGGAAGTCTTCAACGTCACCATGCCGCTGATCTCCGGCGAGTTCAGGGCTAAGGCGCTCATCCTGACCCGCAACGCCGAGTCCCTGCGCGGCATATTCAAGGACAAGCTGCCGCCCCCGGGGTGGACCTACGCGATCCTCGATGGCGTGGGCGCGCACGTGATCGGAGATGTCCCGCCGTCCGGGCCGCCAGACCTGCTGAAGCAACTGTGCAGCGACGACAAGATCGGTCTTCACGAACAGCACGTTGGAGATGTGCTCTATTCCGCGGCCAGCAAGAAGATGGACGTGTGGGGTTGGCGCGCCTGCGTGTGGACCTCATCGCTGCAGGCCGACGCCTCGATTTCCCAGCGCTGGCGCATCTTCACGCTCCTCACCATCATCGTGGTGTCGCTGACCATCCTGGCCGGCGCCGCCCTGGGCCGCATGCTGGCTGGCGCCATCCGACGCGCCGCGACGGTAGGCAGGGCGCTCGACGCTGGCGGCGCTATTCCGGAAACCCACTCGATCGTCCGCGAGGTTGACGATGTTATCGGCACGCTGACTCGCGCGGCGACACGGCGCCTCCAGCACGAGAACGAGCAGGCGCTGCTGCTGCGCGAAACGGCGCATCGCGCCAAGAACCAGATCGCCATCGCTTCGGCGCTGGCCCGGCTATCGGCCCGGTCGGCCCAAAGCGTCGAGCAGCTTCGCGACGACATCATGGCGCGCCTGACCGCGCTGGGCCGGTCGATCGACGTGATGTCCTCAAGCGCTTTGGGCGCCGTCCCGCTGAAGGAGCTCATATCGACCCAGCTTCAGCCCTTCGCGGCGGACCAGCCCGGGCGGCTGGAGCTCGAAGGCGGCGACATCCTGGTTTCTCCGGCCACCGCCCAGTCGCTCGGCCTTGTGCTGCACGAGATGGCCACCAATGCGGCCAAATACGGTGCCTGGTCCGCGCCTGAGGGCAAGGTGATCATCACCTGGGCGATGCAACCGGCGAGCGGTCTCGTCATCGTCTGGACCGAGACCGGTGGTCCACCGTCCAAGGCGCCGGATCGTACCGGATTCGGCTCGTCACTGATCGAGATGATGATCGAGCGCAATCTCGGTGGAACCGTTGAGCGCAGCTACGCGCCGACCGGCCTGATCGCGACTTTCCGCCTGAAGCCGGAAACCGTGCTTTCCTGATCAGTGCCCGGGCTGCGGCGCTTGGCCGGCCAGCGGCGGTCGCTTCAGCAGCGGAACCAGCAACAGCATCGCGACGAAACAGATCGCCATGAACTGGAACATGTTGTTGAACGTCATGATAGCCGCTTCAACCTGTATACGCCGCGCCAGCTGCATCGACGCCATGGTCGTTGGATCGCCCGTGCCGAGGGCCGCGGCGCCGGCCTGAGCCTGGTCGAGGAAAGCCTGCACCTCCGGCCGGGAAGCGTCCATTCCCGCCGACAGTTCCTGCACATGCAGGTTGGTGAAGCTGAGGCGCAGCGTGTTCAGAAGGGCAAGCCCGATCGCGCCGCCCATGTTGCGGAAGACGGTGAAAAGGCCTGTCGCGTTCGGCATCTTCATCGGCGGCATCATGCCGAGCGCAAGATAATTCGCGGGCACCATGCAAGTGATCAGGCCATAGCCGCGCAGCGCCTGGGGCCAGAACAATTCGGTGAAGCTCGAGTCCTGGGTCAGGAACGAGTTCCAGTAGAGGCCGATGGCGGCGGACGTCATGCCGACCGCCATCACGATGCGCGGGTCGATCCTGCGGATCAGGATGCCGGCCATCGGTCCGCCGATGAACATGGCGAGGCCTCCCACGCTCATGATCTGGCCGATCTGCAGCGCGTTGTAGCCGCGCACCTGCCCGAGGAAGAGCGGTGTGATGTAGACGGAGCCGAACAGTCCGAAGCCAATCGCGATCGCAACCATCGAGCCGAGGCTGAAATTGCGGTTTCCCAGGATGGACAGGTCGACGACCGGATTCTTCTGGGTGAAGGCGCGCCAGAAGAAGACGACGCCGGCCGTGGCGCACACCAGCATCCAGATGACGAGGTCGGGGTCTTCCAGCCACTGGTTCTTCGGTCCCTCCTCGAACACATACTCGAACGAGCCGAAGAACAGACCCATCGCGCCGAGGCCGATGATGTCGATGTTGCGGATCAGCGAGAAGTTGGACGGCGATTTGGGGATGTAGGTCAGCACCATGAGGATGGCGAAGACGCCGGGGCCGACGTTGACCAGGAACAGCCAGTGCCAGCTCAGATGGTCTGTAATCCAGCCGCCCAGCGTCGGGCCGATCGACGGCGCCAGCGTCGCGACCATGCCGATCATCACCTGCTGCAGCATGGAGCGGTTGGGGCCGAACAGGGTAAAGGCCGCCGCCATCGTGGTCGGGATCATCGCCGCGCCAAGGAAGCCCTGGATGCAGCGGAAGAAGACGAGGCTGTCGAGGTCCCAGGCCAGGGCGCACAGCGCGCTCGATGCCGTGAAGCCGATGGCCGAGCACACCCACAGCGTACGCATCCCCAGCGCGCGATTGAGCAGGCCGGACAAGGGAATGCCGATCACCTCGGCGATCAGATAGCTGGTCTGGATCCACGAAATCTCGTCAGCCGAGGCCGACACGCCTGCCTGGATCTGGCCGATGGAAGAAGCGACGATCTGGATATCCAGGATCGCCATGAACATGCCGACCACCATCGACATGAAGCCGATGTTCAGCCGGCGTGCTTCCGCTGTTCCGCGCGTCGGAGGCGTCGAGACGCCCGGCGGCGGCCCGGGCCGGGCGTCGGCTGTGGTCGCGCTCATGGCGCTCAGCCCTTGCTGGTGTTGTCGGCCTTGGTCGAGACAGTCGCTTCAACCGCCAGGCCCGACCGCAGCAGGCCGCTTGCCAGGGCCTGGCTGTCGATCTTGATGCGCACGGGTACGCGCTGGACGATCTTGGTGAAATTGCCGGTCGCGGTGTCCTGCGGCACCAGGCTGAACGTGGCGCCCGTGTTGGGGGCGATGCTTTCAACCGTGCCTTCGACCTTGAGACTGGGATAGGCGTCGACACGGATATGAACCCGCTGGCCCGGCTTCATCTCGCCGATCTGCGTCTCCTTGAAGTTCGCGATGATGTAGGCGTCCGAGGCCGGCACAATGGCCAGCGCCGCCTGGTTGGGCGACAGAAGCTGGCCAACCGCCACCACCTTGTTCGCGACAACACCGTCGATCGGGGCGCGGATTTCGGTGCGGCCGAGGTCGATCTGGGCGGCGTCGAGCTTGGCCTGCGCGGCTTCAACCTTGGCTTCGGCCGACTTGGCGGCGGCCTCGGTGCTGGTCAGCTGGCTGCGCTGGGCGGTGATCGAAGCCTCGGCCTGAGTCAGTTGTGCATTGGCTGTGCGCTTGGCCGCCTCCGCCTGTTCGACCTTCGCCTTCGGATACCAACCTTTCTCCGCAAGATCGGCGAGGCGCTTGGCGTCGGAAGTTGACCAGTCGGCGGAAGCATCCGCCGCTTCGCGTGCGGCCTGCGCTTCGGCAAGCTGGTCGCGCTGCGCGGCGATGCGCGCATGGGCCTGCGCAGCATCAGCCTGCGCTTGCGCCAGTTCGGCCTTCGCGGCGGCGACGCGCGCCTGGAAGTCGGAAGCTTCGAGCGTGATGAGAAGGTCGCCGGCCTTCACAGGCTGGTTGTCCTCGACATGCACGGTGGTGACGTAGCCCTGAACCTTCGGCGTGACGCGGGTGATGTCGGAACGGATGTAGGCATTGTCGGTGGAGATGTTGAACCGGCCATCGATCAGCCAGCTGCCGCCGACCCACAGGGCGCCGATCAGCACAACGGCGCCGACGATCGGAAGAATCCTTTTCCGCAAGTCAGGCTTTGCGGGTGCAGCTTCGCCTGCTGGCGGCGCGACCGCTTGCTCTGCAGGCTGGGCGGTTTCGGCCAGCGACGGCTGGTCGATCTTCACGGTCTTGAGCGCCATGGCAGTTTTCCTGTCCTAAGGCCGAAGGAAGTCCCGCTGGGGAGGAGGGGCTTCTATATGTAATTGGCGTTACGTTTTGGTTGAAATGTATCCAGACTTGCCCGAGTATCAAGCCGGGGTCGTATCGAGTAACGCTAAAAACATGTCTCAGAACGATTCGACGCAGGCGACGCAGGACCCCGAAATCGCTCCGGAAGCTGGACGCGCCGAACTTCGCCGGGCCGCTTTCCTGAAAGCCGCAAGGGAAGTCTTCCTCGAATACGGCTACGAGCAGGCCAACATGGCCGAGATCGTCAAGCGGGCCGGCGGCTCGCTGTCGACCCTCTACGCCCAGTTCGGCGGCAAGAAGGGTCTGTTCGAGGCGATGATCGACGCCCGGGTGAAGATCCTCACGGAGCAGATGCAGATCGAACTCGCCGCCCACGCTCCCCTGCGCGAGGGCCTCAAGCGCATCGGCGAGACTTTCCTGTTCAAGCAACTTGAATCCGACGCGCTCGATGTCTTCCGCCTGATGGTGGCGCAATCGAAGAAATTCCCCGAATTGGCAGAGGCCTGGGGCAAGCGCGCGCCGGACCAGGTGCGCAAGGCGCTGGCGGACTATCTCGAAGACCGCGTGCGCGCCGGCGAAATCAAGATCGACAACTTCGATCTCGCTGCGTCCATCTTCTTCGACCTCGTGCGCTCGCGTATCCAGTTCCGCGCCCTTCTCAACTCCAGCTACACGCCGACCGAAGCTGAAGTGCGCGACACCGTGGATCGCGCCGTGAAGGTGTTCATCGGCGGCATTGAATCGCTCAAGGGCTGATCGGGGGAAGGCGATGTCGTTCTCGCCCTGGCAGGACTACCTGATGGCTTTCTTCGCCGCGGCCTTCCTCACCAACGGTATTCCGCATTTCGTCCACGGCGTATCGGGCAAGCAGTTCCCGACCCCGTTCTCGGGCGGCGCAGGGACGCTCGACAGCGCCGTGCGCAACGTGTTCTGGGGCGCAGCCAATCTCGCGGCCGGCGGCGTGCTGCTGTGGGCGATCCGCGATGCGCTCAGCGACTGGACGATCATTTTCGAGTTGGGCGCGGTTGCGACGCTGGGCGGCGCTGCGCTCGGCAACGCCTTCGCCAACCCGAGGCGTAACCGGAAAAAGCCCGAGCAGGGCTAGGCTATCCCGCCTTGCAAGGCGCCCACGAATAGTCGATGGCGCGTGAGCCATCGAGCTTGGAGATGCGCGCCCCAAGTCCGCCCTTGCCCGTCGCGAAATAGGTTATGCGCTGCGGGTAGTCATGCTCGGCGTTTTCAAACGTGACCGTCGGGGCCGTGGCGGACTTGCCGTCCTTGGAAGGAGGCGGGGGAACAGCGGTCGCCGTGAACACGACGGGGCGTTGGCCGTCAGGCGAGGCAGTGTAGGTCGGCTTCGCGGTCGTCACGTCGATGCGCGATTGTTCGAAGCTGTCCAGCTTGCCGCCCTTGGTGGTGGTCGCGTAGCCGAACATCAGGCCCTGTTCCGGCGGCGACCAGACTTCCTTGTTCACCAGGTCGGCTGACTGCCAGCAGCCCACCATGAAAGCGAGCGGTCCGAGGTCCTGCTTCGGTGTGGTGGCGCAGGCAGACAGCGCTGCCGCGGCGGCGATCGCTGCAAGGATGCGTGACGTGGACTGCATGGTTTTCCCCGCGACGGTTGGATCGCCGCAGAGGTAGCGCACGCAAGGGCCTCCCGACAAGAAGTCCCGGCGACAGAAAGACCTGTGTCTCAGGGCCGCTGGGCGTCGTCGCGGGTGTCGGGCGCGGCCGTGGCGGCCACCGGCACGGCGAAGGCGCCGTTCTGTTCCGGCTTGTTGGCCGCGACCAGCTGGTGCTGGGCGATCTCGTGGTCGCGCAGGGCCTCGATCCGGGCCTTCTCAGCCTGGAATGCCGCGAGTTGCGCGCCCTCAAGCTTGCGTCCGGTCGGCAGCTTCAGCGTCATCGCATTGATCGGCTGGCCGTTGATGTGCACTTCATAGTGAAGGTGAGGGCCGGTGGCGCCGCCCGTCATGCCGACATAGCCGATGACCTCGCCCTGGTGCACATGGCTACCCACCTTCAGTCCCGCCGCATAGCGGCTCATGTGGCCGTAGGCCGTTTCGTAGTTGTTGGCGTGCTTGATCAGCGCGTAGTTGCCGTAGTCCGAGAACTTGCCATAGCGCATGATGACGCCATTGCCAGCGGCGTAGATCGGCGTGCCGGTCGGGGCCGCGAAGTCGGTGCCCTTGTGCAGCTTGGTGTAGCCGAGGATTGGGTGCATCCGATTGCCGAAGGGCGAGGAGATGCGCGCGCCGTTGATCGGCGTCTTCATCAGGAACTTCTTGGCGCTCTGTCCGCTCTCGTCGAAATAATCGACCGTGCCGTCGTCGGACGGTGTAAAGCGGTAGAACGTTTTCGACACGGCCGCGCCGTCCAGCGTCGCCATCAGGACATTGCCTGTCTTTACGTGCCCGCCGCGTTCGTCGTCATAGGTCTCGTACAGGATCCCGAAATGGTCGCCGGGATGAACCTCGCGCTGGAAGTCGACGTCGTAGCCGAAGATGTCCGCGTAGTCGACGATCTGCTGGTCGCCCGCGCCGAGCGCGATGGCGGACTCATA
>DASZSI010000336.1:0-5239 GCA_035548775.1 Hyphomonadaceae bacterium | reverse complement strand
CGTGTGCTGGAGCCTAAGCGCCTACAGACCATGGTCGGGACGCTGATCGCGCGCAACGCCCGCCATCAGGATCGCGAACGTGAGCAACTGCGCGAACTCTTCGCCAATCAGCGCGACCTCTCTCAGCAGGTGCGCAATCTAGTGGACGTGATGGAACAAGGCGGGCTTGCCGCGATGCGGCCGGTTCAGGATCGCCTCGCCAAGCGCCAGGATGAGTTGGATCAGCTCAACCGACTGATCGCCCTGAAGCGCCGGGCGCTGGAGGCGCCGGTTGCCGAGGTCAGTGCGGACAAGACGGCGGCGTTCTCAGCGGCGCTGCAGGCCAAGCTGAGGGACGTCGAAAACCCAACCTTTAGGCGCGCCTATTTGCGGCTTATGCTCGACAAGGTGGTGGTCGGCAAGGACGCCGTACGCCTATCCGGCCCGAAGGCAGTGCTGACGCACCAGCTTTCTGCGGAAAATCCGCTGCCGCCGTCCCTAGTGCCCACTTTGATGGATAACTGGCGCGCCCGAAGAGATTCGAACTCCTGACCCCCAGATTCGTAGTCTGGTGCTCTATCCAGCTGAGCTACGGGCGCGCGGTCGAAGAGGGCGGGTTGTAACCGTGGCGCCCTTGGCGCGCAAGGGCGCAGGGGCATGAGTTTTGGCCGGATCCCTAGCTGCAGTCGAACGGCCAAAAAGCCTTGGGATCAAAGCGTTAGGCTGCGCCCGATCGGGCTGCATGAACACCGCGCGCCACCGCCCGCGCAAGGCATCCCGCTGCCAGTTCGCCGATCCTCGCCAGCATCAGGGGCCGCAGGTCCGTGCGCTCGGCCTCGCCGGTCGACAGGCAGAACACCACATCCCCATCGAAGGGCGCGAAGACCGGGCGGATTGCGCGCGACAGTCCCGACAGCGCCATCTTGGCCACGCGCTGTGCCTCGGCCGGCGATAGCGCGACGTTGGTCGCAACGCATCCGATCGTGGTGTTGGCGCGGCCCGCCATCGCCGCCGGATTGAGCTTGGCCGCGCCCCAGTCGTCGAGGTCGAGCGCATAACCCGCCGGTGGACGCGCGCCGCCGAACTCGCCGCCCTGCTCGTAAGGCCAGGCCCAGTACGCATCCGTTCCAGGCATGCGCACCGCGCCGAACGAATTGACCGCAACAACAGCGCCGACCTTGAGCCCATCGCTGCTGACGACACTCGCCGAGCCAAGCCCGCCGCGATCCTCGCCCGCACGCGCGCCAAATCCCGCGCCTGCGCGTCCCAGCTCAAACCTGTCGCCCGCCGCCGCCAGCGCCTTGATCCCCAGCGCGCGATAGGGCGGCTCCGTCCCCCACCCCTTCTGGCCGCCGTTCGCCAGGTCATGCAGCACGGCCGAAGGAACAACCGGAGATGGCGGCGCGCCGGGCGTGGGCCGCAGCTGGAACCCTTGCCCCGCCGCGCCCAGCATCGTGACCACGCCATCTGCCGCCGCAAGGCCATAGACGGATCCCCCCGTCAGCACGATGGCGTCGATCGCATCGACCAGCGTGTCCGCCGCCAGCGCATCGGTCTCGCGCGTGCCGGGTCCGCCGCCGGCCACCGCCACAGCCGCCACGGCGCGTGCGGCGGGCTTGATCACCGTGACGCCTGTTTCGACGGCTGAATCGTGCGCGGACCCCACTTTGAGGTTGCCCACATCGGTTATCAGGTTGAAAGGGCCCGGCCTCGCGGTCATTTGCTTGCCTTAACGGTGGGTGCAGTTGCCCTCGTCCGCCGCCTGTATGATGGTCCAGCCCGTTCCGCGCAAGAAGCCCGCGCAACCAGGAGAGTCCCCGCTGATGCGTCTGGTGATGTTCGCCGTATCGTTCCTCGCCCTCGCCGCGTGCGCCGGCCCGCCGGGCGCCGATGTCGTCGCCCAGACGCCGAAGGCGGCTGCGACTGCATCCGCCAAGCCGCCCACCGGCCCGTGGCGCCTGCAGGGCCGCGCAATGGCTGCGGCCGCCGATCCGCGCGCGGTCAATGCAGCGATTGAAGTGATGAAGCAGGGCGGCAGCGCGGTGGACGCGGCGCTTGCAGCCCACGCCGTGCTTGGCCTGGTCGAGCCGCAGAGTTCGGGCCTCGGCGGAGGCGGCTTCATGGTGGTGTTCGACCGCAAGTCGGGAACGGTCACCACCTTCGACGGCCGCGAGATGGCGCCGGCAACCGCAACGCAGGACTATTTCACCGTCAACGGCAAGAATCTCGACTTCCTCACCGCCATCCAGTCCGGCAAGTCGATGGGCGTCCCCGGCACGGTCGCGCTCTACAAGGCGGCGCATGAGAAATTCGGCAAGCTGCCCTGGGGCAAGGATTTCGAGGCGGCGATCAAGCTCGCGGATGAAGGCTTCATCGTCTCGCCGCGCCTCTCCCAATCGCTTTCCGCCCGCTTCCAGAACGGCCAGCTCGGCAAGGACCCGCAGGCCGGTCCCTATTTCTTCCCGAACGGGAAGGCGCTCGCGGTCGGCGACCGGCGGGACAACAAGCCCTACGCCGATGTGCTCCGTCTCATCTCGAAGGACGGCCCTTCGGCATTCTATAGCGGGCCGATCGCGCAGAGCATCGTCGACGCAGATCGCGCGGGCGACATTCCGGGCGAGCTCACGCTCAAGGATCTTGCCGACTATAAGGTGCGGGTGGTTCCCGCCATCTGCGGTCCCTATCACGACTACAGGATCTGCTCCGCCCCGCCCGCTTCTTCCGGCGGCGTCGCGATGAACGAGATCGTGTCGATCTACCACACGCTGGTGCACAAGAACGACGACAAAACCGAGGCCGAAAAGCTGCGTGACTTCGTCATCGCCAACCAGCTCGGCTATGCCGATCGCGACCACTACGTCGCCGATCCGGAAGCCGTCAGCGTGCCGGTGAAGCAGCTGCTCGACCCCAAATACCTCGCTGTCCGCGCTGCGACGCCGTTCAAACCGGGCGATGATCCCAAGCCGGGCGATCCGGGCGCCGTCATCGACGGCAAACCGATGATCGACATGTGGGGCCGCGACATGGGCAATCCGATGCCTGGCACCTCGCACATGTCGTTCGTCGACTTCGATGGCAATGCGGTGTCGTTCACCGATACAGTGGAAAGCCCGTTCGGCTCATCACGCTGGACGCACGGTTTCATCCTCAACAACCAGCTGACCGACTTCACACGCCCGCCAACCGTCAACGGCAAGCTGGTCGCCAACGCGCCCGGCCCGCACAAGCGTCCGCGCTCGTCGATGTCGCCCACCATCGTGCTCGACAAGAATGGCGATGTGTTCATGGTCACCGGATCGCCCGGCGGCAACTCGATCGTCGGCTATGTCGCCAAGACGCTGGTGGCCGTGCTCGACTGGGGCAAGACCGCACAGGAAGCCGCCGCCTTGCCCAACGTCGTCGCGCGCGGACAGACCGTGCGGGTGGAAACCTCGGACGCGAAGGCCGGGCCCAACGCCATCGGCAAGGCCTGGCTCAAGATCCTGACCGATCAGGGCTTCAAGACTCAGGAGGTGTCCGGCGAAGTCTCCGGCATCAACATCGTCGTCGCGCGCCAGGATCACCTTGAAGGCGGCACCGACCCGCGCCGCGAAGGCGCTGCGATCGAGGCGGTGAAGTAGCCGCTACAGCAGGAACCTCGCCCGCGCGTGGGTGCGCAAGAAAACGCGCATCTCTTCCAGGCTGGTCCGTTCGAAGGCCCGCAACGCCTCCACCTTGGCCGGAAAGCTCTTCGCCGCCTCGAAGCGTTCCTCGGCGACCCGAACGTTGGCGCGGTATTGTTCGTAACGCTCGACCTCGCGCATGGGCTGGAAGCCGTCCTCCAGCGCCCGCGCCGCCAGCGCGGCGAGCGCGACCCAGATCACCGCCACCTCAAGCGCGGTGATGCGCAGGTCCGCCAGCGCATTGAAGAAGTGCGCGACGTGGATGAGGATGATGGCGCCGACAAAAAACCAGGCTAGCCGCTCGAACATCTCTTCCATGCCCTTGGGCGTCATGCCGCCGTCGGGCCGGCGATGCTCCAGCTTGGCGGCGCAATAGGTCGCCTGCCAGTTCAGCCTCAGCACCTGCCATGCCGCGAAGACGTCCTCCGCGACCGGCGGCACGGCGTCGCCGTGCGCCTCCTCGAATCCCGCAATGGACTGGAACGAAGTCTCTTCCTTCCGGGCGATGATACGTTCCAGCTCAGCCTCGGGATCGGCCAGCACCTTCACCTTGAGCCGCTCCAGCGCCAGCAGGCGCGCCTCGATATAGTGTTGCTTGCGATGCTCATCGCCATTGATGGCCACGATCTCCGGAAGCCGCGCCGCGATGTAGTGGAAATGGAACAGGCGCAGCGTTTCGGTCTTCAGCCGGGCCTGCAGCCATTTGCGCCGGGACGCGCCGCGCCGCGATCCCAGGAGACCCAGCACGGTCCCGAATATGCCGAGCGCCGCCGCGCCCAGGCCCAGCCAGGTGTGCGGGCTGCTCAGGCTCGCCGGATCGTCTGCCTGTTCGGAGATCAAGGGCCCCAGCGAAGCCAGCATCAGCGCGGCCGCCACAATGAACACCGCGAACACGCCCAGGATGCGGCTCGACCGGCGTTCCCTCGCCGCCGCCTCGTCGGCCGGCACGAACAGGTCCAGCAGCTGCGGAAATTCGAATGCAAAGCGCACCGCCGGCTTGCGCGCCTCGGGCGCTTCGGCCTTCAGGTCGAAGTTGGCGAAGGCCTGTTCGGTGTTTGGCTTGTCTGAACCGGTTTCGCTCACGCGCACCCCCGTCGCCGCGTGTTGCCCTTGACTGGCTAAAAGGTCAATCAGCCGCCGGAACGCGGAGCGTGAAGACGGCGCCGTCGCCGCTGGTCGAGGTCAGCTCCAGCTCCCCCTTCATGCCGCGCGCCAGCTCTCGCGCGATTGCCAGTCCCAGGCCCGATCCATCGCGCGAGCCTGAGCCGGCGAAAGGCTGGAACAGCCTGTTCGCCATGCTGGCCGGCAGGCCGGGCCCGTTGTCGCTCACCTCGATCCTCACGCACGCATTGTCGCTGCGGACGCGCGCCTTGATGCACCCCGGCTGCTTGCGACCGGGCTGGTCGGCAATCGCGCGCGCCGCGTTCCGCACCAGGTTGGCGATGATGCGGTGGACGTGTTCGGGATCCGCCACCGCCTTGATGTCCCGCGGCGCTTCAAGCGACCAGGCGACGCCGGGCCGGCCGGCCAGGCCTTCGGTGGCCGCCTCCTCGATTACCGGCGCCAGGGCCACCTTCTGCAGTTTGGGTTCAGGCGGT
>DASZSI010000335.1:0-2662 GCA_035548775.1 Hyphomonadaceae bacterium | reverse complement strand
GGCCGTGGTGTGGGCGTTGTAGGGCAGGGTGTCGAGGAAAAGCCCGGCCAGCCGGTGCCGCGCAAGATGTTCGCCTTGCGGACGCGGACCGGCGAATACTAGACGGGCTGGGTCCACGCCCCGCGCCGCAGCTTCACGCCGGAGATTGTCGATGGCGGGCCCGGGCGATGAATAGAGCCACAGCGTGCTGCCCGGCGTGCGGGTCAGAATGCGCGCCCAGATATCGAAGATCTGCGGCGTGATCTTGGAAACCGCATTGAAACAGCAGAACACAAACCCTGCGTCGGGCAGTCCTGCCTCGCGCCGGGATGGTGTTGAGGCCGGAATCTCGCGGCGGTCGTCGTTGACCTGGTAGCAGAAAGGCAGCGTGACGATCTTTTCGGAATAGAATGAGCGCTCGCCGGCCGGTATCACTGTTGCGTCGGCGACAATGTAGTCGTGGAATTGAGGTCCCATCGTCCCCGGATACCCGAGATAGCTGACTTGCACGGGCGCCGCCCGGCGCGAAAAAATCCCGATCCGCCCTTGCTGGGTAAAGCCGGTGAGATCAACGGCGATGTCGAGCTGGCGCGCCCGGGCGATGGCGACGACTTCCTCATCGCTTCGTCCCCGGACATCGATGAACTGATCGAAAGCCGCTGCGATGCGGGACCGCGCAGGGCTGTGATCGTCAGGTCCGAACGAGAAGGCTGTAACTTCGAAAGCTTTCCGGTCGCGCCGCTCGAACAGGCCGGTGGTCAGATGCGTGATGGCGTGGTTCCGGAAGTCGCCGGAGAAGTATCCCACCCGGATACGTCCGTCCCGCGCCGCTGGCGGGCGAGGGCAGGCGCCGCGAGGATAGGGCTTAAGCCAGATCTCCGCGGCCATCCTTGCCAGGTCGGCGCGCTCGGTCATCAGCAGCATGAAGGGCGCTGACGCCTGCCCGCCTGCGGCAACCAGTCGCTCGAGCTGTTCGCGGTCTCGGTCGATATTTCGCCAGTCGCAGAGTTCGAGCTTTAGCCTCCAGCGAGCGCCGGCGAGATAGGGATAACCCGGGTCGATCTCGTAGGCGCGATCAAACGCGGCCAATGCATCCACATCGCGCCTGAGGAATTGCAGCGTGCGTCCGCGCGTAACATGAGCGAACGACAGGCGCGGCGCTTGGGCGAGGGCGGCATCGACCGCCGCCAGGGCCTGCGCATACTGGCCGCGCGCGAGCAGGTCGTCGCCAAGTCTCGCCAGGTCTTCGGGGCGCGGCACGCCGGCGCCGGGCATGGGTTGTCCTGTCCTTTGGTTGTGGCGGAGTCGTAGGCCATGACGCCTGCGATCGCCAGTGCAGCGTTGAAATGGGAACCGTCGGCATTGTCCCGCGTGGCGGGCGCACTTAACTCCAGGGCGATGGAGGGACGTCATGTCCGAAACCTATGAGCGGACCAGCCGCAATACGATCAGTCGCCGGCCGCAGCGCGGCCGCTACGACAAGGCAAGCGTCCACACGATCTTCGATTCCGTCCTGATCGCCCACATTGGCTATCAGCTCGAGGGGCAGACTTTCGTGACGCCGACCTCGTTCTGGCGCGAGGGCGAGACGCTTTATTGGCACGGTTCACGCGCAGGGCGTGGCATGGTCGAATGGTCGAAGGGCGTCGACGTCTGCGTGACGGTCGCCGAGCTCGACGGTTTTGTGCTGGGCCGAACCGGATTGTCCCACTCGGTGAACTACCGTTCAGCCGTCGCTTTTGGACGGACTCAGCTGATCGATGATCTCGAGGGCAAGGCGAGGGCGATGAACGTTTTCATCGACCGCATTTATCCCGGCCGGTCGGCGACGCTGCGGCCCTATCACAAGACCGAACTGGCGCAGATTTCGGTGATCGCGATGCCGATCGAATCTGCCGTCGCCAAGCAGCGCGACGACTTCGTCAACGAGAAGCCCGAAGACCTGAGCTTCCCCGGCTGGGCCGGCGTCCTCGATCTTGCGACCCGTGTCTCCGGCGTGCGCCCCGACACGCGGGGAGGAAAGGAAGGCCCGCAACCGGATGCGGTGAAGGCCGTTGTGGAAGGACACTCCCTGTCCGGCGTGCTTCTGAGTCACGCCAGGACCGGCGAGATATCCTAACCGACGACGCCCGGCGCCCAGTTTCCATGGAATCCCGACGGCACACGACGCGGCAGTTTGAGAACCGCTTCCGGTTTCCCGGCAATGTCCTGTGCGTTCAGGATCTGAAGTTCGCTGGTGTTGGTCGCGGCGCGGTAGACAAGCACAAGCAGATGTCCGTCGCCTTCCGGCGCGTCTGCGACCCGCGGCACGAAGATTGGTTCGCCCACCGCATCGCCCGGCTCGTAGGTGCGCGTCACGCGCTTTCCCGTCTTGTGGTCGATATGCGCGATCGAGTTGAACACCAGCGGATTGCGGTGGCCGACATTGGCGACGTACCAGCCGTGGCGATAGGGCAGGCCGGCAAAGCGCTCGTCCGGCCGCGGAAACTCCGACGGCAGGTCGTCCAGGGTCTCACGTTTGACATTGCCCGGGCCGTCGAGATCGATGGTCCAGCGGCGCAGCACAGCTTGCGAGTTTTCGCCCTTCGATCCGTCGGCGTTCGGGAACAGAGGCGCCGTAGGATATTCCATCAGCTCGGTGTGGATCTTCGAGCCTTCCTCCCAGGCGTTCATCGGGTGGACC
>DASZSI010000334.1:0-4808 GCA_035548775.1 Hyphomonadaceae bacterium | reverse complement strand
CTGGCGGCGGTCCAGGCGCCGATCATCATGATGAGCCAGAACCGGCAAGCCGCAATCGACCGCGCGGCAGCCGAGCATGACTACGTCGTGAACCTGCGCGCGGAGCTGGAGATCATGCTGCTGCATGACAAGCTCGATGCGCTGCGCGAACGCGACATCCTTGCGCGCACGGATGCGTTGAAGACGCAGCTTGATACGCTGTGCAGCGATGTGGCGGAGTTGAAGTCGGCGATGAAGCGAAGCTGATTTCTCTCGCGCTTCCCTACTCCCCCAGAGGTATTGTGGCCGAGATTTGGTGACGACAAACTCTGATACAAACATGAACTAAAACTATCGCACTCGTCAGTGTCGCGCGAACGCGGATGGCGCCATAAGCGCCGCTGCTTGGGGGGACAACCCAGCGTGACGACATGCGTGTGTGCGATGAGTTGCCTGTCCCCGCGGCGGAGAAATTTCCGCAGCTTACCTTCCGCACCTTCGTGATTTCACTCGAGCGCGCCGTCGAACGCCGCGCGCACATCCACGCCCTCATGAAGCGTCTTGGGATCGATGCTGAAATCGTCGACGCCGTCGATGGGCGGCGGCTTACCACGCAACACCTGGCCCGCTACGACGCGAAAGCGGCGATGCAGGTTTACGGCTGCGATCTCAGTCCGAACGAGATTGCGTGCTTCAACAGCCATCTTGGGATCCTGGAACGCATGATCGCGGAAGGCGTGAAAACCGCGCTGATCTTCGAAGACGATATCGATTGCGACGTCGACATCGCGGCAGCGGCGGCGCAGCTTTGCGCCCTGCCCGATGGCGCATGGTCACTGGTGCGACTGGAGACACTGAAGCCGATCCTGGCCAATCCGCGACAGCGCCGCGCGATCGGCAAGCGGATCGCGATGATCGGCAGCCGCAGGCTCGACCGGGTCGCGACCGGCGTGCTCGGCGCCGGGGCCTATCTGGTGCGGCGGCGCGCGGCGGAAGCTATCCTTCGGCACAGCCAGCGCTTCTTCATGCCATACGACCAGATGCTCGACCGTTATTGGGAGAACGGGATAGCTCCGACGCTGCTAAGGCCGGCGCCGGCGCGGCAGCTGGAGGCGTTCGAGTCGGTCATCGGGGAACGCGGCCTGGCGGTGCAGCGGATGTCGCTGAGCACCAGGCTGTGGCGGCGCTGGCGCAGGGCCGCCGATAGCTTCAACAAGCGGATGTTCTGGGTTGCGCTGATGGCGCCGCCGGCCGGGCGCGTGCTCGCCGCGATGGGTGTGAAGTCGGCCGACGTGGCGCTCAATTCACCGGCGGTCGCCCGGCTGAAATCGGAAACGGAAATCGAAGCAGACAACCGCCTCGCTACCAATCAGGCGCGATCGGTGGAAAATTAGGCCGCAGCCGCGCGCATCTGTTCGCGGTTCACTTCACGCAGTTCGGTCGCGCGGAGTTCGAGGTCGGCGATCAAGAGGCGCACGTTCTTGGTGTTCGAACGGAAGACGATGTCGAACATGTCGCCCACGAGTGGGACAGAGCCTACGCCGAAATCGATCACCCAGTTCGCCAGCATGCGCGCCATGGTCCAGCGGCGTGCGCCAAGACGGCGGGCTTCCAGGATGATGTAGAGGCCCATCGCGCCGGTGATGGCGTCGCCAACGACCGGCACGAGTCCGATGATGCCATCGAGCCCGAACTGGACTCCGAAAACAGAGAATTGCCGGTCCAGGCGCTGCTCCAGCTTTTTCAGCCGGGCTACGCCATCGCATTTGTTAGGCATTCAACCACCACCAAAGACGCTTCTGCGCTGGGATTACAGTGACGTAATACAACGCCCAGCCTTCTTAAAGGTTCACGGCGCATGTGCCGCAGTCCGACGCGGTTGGAAGCCTTCCCCCAGCTCCAATTCGCACCCGCACTTTAGCAAGCCGCATGCGACGCCAGATGCGTGCATTTAGCCGCACCCTACCGCTGCGGTAGACCGTCATAAGACACTGTTCCCGCAGCGTTTTCGGATTCAGTGCGTCCTGGTCCAGGCTGCGGCCTGCTTGCCGACGATGCGCACCAGGTCCCCCATGGAATGGTCAACGTCGATCAGGTGGAGGCCCCAGGTGAGGTCCGGTCCGGTGGCACGGATAACCTCCCCGGCCAGCTGGTCGGTCCGGGCATCCTTGGGATCGGCGTTCACGTGCATCTGGAGATAGCTGTAGCCGTCCCTGTCCACGCATTCGGTGGAGACGAGGCCCGGGACCTTCACGAAGGGGGTCGAGATCTTGGGTTCAGGCGTCGCCCAGGCCGGCTGGGTCGTGCCGCCCGATCCGTTGAGGAAGCCTTTGGTCAGGAAATAGCTGTCGGGCGTGCCCTTCCCCGTCGCGAGGTTGGCGGGGTTGGTGCAGGCCGCGATTAAGCCGTTGCCCGCCTTGCCGAAGCGCGTACCCGGCGGCGGCGGATTGGTGTCGCGGAAGCTGGCGTAGGTGATCACGCAGCCGAGCTGATCCTCGGCATGGCAGAGCGGGATCGCCTTGAACGAACCGCCCGTGTCCTTGCCTTCCGGCACGCCGACGGCTGAACCTAGAATGATCGCGGAGATGAACTGTTTCTGCGCCGGCTTGCCCTCGATCTCCTGTGCGATGAGGCGGGTGGCGAGACCAGCGCCCTGGCTGTGGCCGATGATGACCACGCCGCGGCCCTTGTTCTCGTGGGCCATGTACCAGTTCCAGGCGTCGACCACGTCGGTGAAGCCGCCAAAGCCTTGGGCCGGACGCTCGCCCGAAGGCGCAGGTCCGCCACTGGCGACGCGCAGCGCCGTCAGCGTCGTCTGGCGATAGATTGGCGCGAATTGACGGCAGTCGGCGCCGAAGCGCGCGAACTGGAGCTTCACGTCGTCGAACTCCATGTGGTCGGCGGCGAAGTCCGATTGCCAGCCCGGATCCAGCGACACGGTCGGATAGATGAAGAAGCAGTCGATCTTGGGGTCAGTCGCGGCCTTGTATTTCACCACCTCGGTCTTGCCATCGGTTTTCACGATGGTGGCGTCGAGGTCGACCTTGCACTTGTTGTCCTTAAGATCCGGCCGGCAGAGCCAGAGCTGGCTGTTGGCGTAGTCGGCGTGAGCCACGGTCGCATCAGGCGCCGTCTGCGCCAGGGCCGGAGCGCCCATCAGGCCGAAGCCCAGAAGGCTCGCTACAATCGTCGATCCCAAACGCATCTTGCTTCCCTCGCCTCCGCCGGGCTGTCTTCGCCCATTTGGCGGGGAACATAAGGGGCAAACCTTCCAGCCGGCAAGGATGCCGCCGCCCCTGGTGAGGCCCGATGCAGGGCGCAGGAATTGAATTTTGCCGCGATATCGACTTGGCCTATGGTTGCGCGTTCGCAAGCTGAATCGTGTGTCGATGTTTTTGCCGAGGACGCTCGTAATGAACCGCGCGCCGGCCTTGCTTCTCGGCTTCCTGCTCACCACGGGCCAAGCGGCCGCTGCGCCGCCGAGTGAAGAGGATTGGAGAAGTTGCGGCGGGACCGCTGGGCAAGCTCGTCTGAAAAGCTGCGCCGCGATCATAGACTCACAACAGGCGACAAAGGACGACAGAGCATCAGCCCTGATGCTTCGCGGATTGGCTTACTTGGAGGCAGGCGACTACGACAACGCTCTAGCCGATTTCTCGGCTGGCATACGCCTCAAGTCGGACGACACTGACGTTCTGGAGGCCACGTTTGTTGGTCGCGGATATGCCCATCTTTTGCGCGGCGACATTGATCAGGCGATCGGCAATGAAACTGAGGCGCTGCGCATCAAGCCAGGGGATGCGGCTGCAATGCGCGATCTCGGCGATGCACTTTCGGGAAAAGGTGACTACGCGGCCGCCGTCGCGCGCTACACGCAGGCCTTGAAGACGGAACCTGGGTTGAACAACATTTTGAACAATCGTGGCTACGCCTTCCTGAAGCTCGGCAGGTTCGACGAGGCGATCGCCGACTACACTGCGTCCCTAGAGCAGATTCCCGACAATCCACAGACCTTGTACGGCCGAGGTCTCGCAAGGAGAGCCAAGGGGGACAGCGCCGGAGCTCAAGCCGATATTGCGGCGGCCGAGAAACTTTTGCCCGAGATCGGGAAGGCGTTTGAACAGTAGCAGCCCGCGGTCAGCTTACTCCGCCTTGGCGTCACACCCCGCCGGCGCGTTCAACGGATTGCAGCGCGTCGCGCCGCCGCCGGGCAGTTTCACGGAATAGTCATTGCCGAAGCGCGGATCGGGGTCCTGGTAGTCCGTCGAGACGAACTGCGCACCTGTCGCGAAAGCGGCTTCGCGGCGCGTCGTGTCGTTGGCGCGCGCTTCCATCGTGTCGGCGTCGGCGCGGGTGCGGATGATGAAGCCCTGTTGCACGCGCTGCTTCATCAGGTCCGCATCCTTCAGGGGCTCGTTCATCGTGAAGTAGGCCGCTTCCGGCGAATCCGGGAAAGTCGTCATGAACGCCACGCGGCCCTGCAGCGAGGGATGGCCTTCAGCGTAGGGCTTATTGTCTTCCGGCGACAGGTCCATCGCGAACATGATGCGGCCGCGCGCCTTGCCCAGCGTGGGCCAACCGCCGGCGAGCACGGCCTCGCGCAGCGTGGCGTGCGTACCCTTCACTTCATCCGGCGTGATGATCTTCTCGATCGGGAAGACCGACTTGATCTCGTCGTCCATGCGATCGAAGGCTTCCTTGCCCCAGGGCAGAACCTTCACGGCGCCGGGCCAGGTTTTTTCCGATATGCCGCTGGATTTCGGGTTGATCATCATCAGGATCGGCGTGTGATTGGGATGGGCGTCGGACCAGGCCTTCACCTGCTTCAG
>DASZSI010000333.1:0-2777 GCA_035548775.1 Hyphomonadaceae bacterium | reverse complement strand
CGATCACGCCCAGCCAGATCAGGCCGAAGGTGACGGCATGGGCCGGCGTGAACCGCTCGCCCCACGCCAGCGCCAGGATGAACTGCAGGGTCGGGCCAATGTATTGCAACACGCCCAGCGTCGACAGCTTCAGCCGTCGTGCGCCCATGGCGAACAGGATCAGCGGCGCGGCGGTGAAGGGCCCGGCCAGCAGAAGCAGCGTCACATAGCCCGGCGAGTTATCGCCGAAGGCCGAAACGCCATGCGGCAGGAAGAACAGAAGATAGAGCGCGGCCGCCGGCGCCAGCCAGATCGCCTCCATCGCAAAACCGACACGGGCGTCCACCGGCGTCGTCTTCCGGATCGCCCCATAGGTCCCGAACGTGACCGCCAGCGACAGCGAGATCCAGGGAAACTCGCCGACCACCAGCGCCTGGTTGGCGACGCCCGCCGCGGCGATCCCCACCGCCGCCAGCTGCAGCGGCCGGAACCGCTCGCCGAAGAACAGCGCGGCGAACATGAAGGTGATCAGCGGGTTGATGAAGTAGCCGAGGCTGCCCTCGAGCACCCGGCCATTGGTCACCGCCCAGATATAGATCGTCCAGTTGGCGGCGATCGCCAGGCTTGAGGCAAGAAGGGTGAACAGGACGCGCCGCTGTTTTCTCAGCGCGAGCAACTCATCTCCCTTGCCCGCCAGCACCACCAGGATCAGCGCGGTCGGGACCGACCAGACGATCCGGTGCGCCAGGATCACGGTTGGCTCACTGAGGCCAAGGAATTTGAAATAGAGCGGCAGGAATCCCCACAACCCATAAGCGCCGATCGCGGCCAGAAGGCCGGTCTGCACCGTGCTGCGCGAGGGATCGTTCGTGGACATCGCGGCTAGATAGGGCGCGCCGCCGCGCAGCGAAACCGGAAAGACGACATCACATTCGGTTTCAGGTCCGACAAAATCTCCTAGCCGGCAGGAGCCCGGCTGAAGACGCCACGGTTGGCCAGCAATTCCGCCACCTGGACTGCAATCAGGGCGGGGCCATTGTGCAGCTCGTCCGACACAACCCACATCGCAAGGCCGTTCTCGACCGTGGGATCGTCGCGGACGCGGCTGACGAACGTCGCCCATTCCCCGACCGAATCGACCGGGGTGACATAACCTTCATCTTCGTCCCGGCGGTCGACCATCATGATGCCAGGCGCGGTGCGCAGGAGGGCGCGGGCGTCCGCCGCCGACAGGGGCTCGGCCAGTTCGAGGTGAACCGCCTCGCCATTGCCGACAAAGGTCGGCACCCGGACACAGGTCGCGGTCACCTGGATGTCGTTGTCGACGATCTTCCGGATTTCGGAGGCGATGCGCCACTCCTCCTCGGTCGAGCCATCGTCCATGAATTCGTCGACCTGCGGGATGACGTTGAAGGCGATCTGCCGTGGGAATTCCTTGGGTTCGGGCGGCTGGTTCACATAGATGCCCTTGGTCTGGGTCCACAGCTCATCGATGGCGCGCTGCCCCTCGGCCGACACCGACTGGTAGGTTGCGACCACCGCCCGCTCGACTCCCGCCGCCTCATGCAGGGGCTTGAGAACGCGGGCCAATTGGGCTGTCACGCCGTCCGGGCAGGCGATGATGTGGCGGCGAGCATGGCCTTCGACCGCCGCGGCGTTCACCTCGGGTACGATCAGCGGGACCTGCGGATCGCTGCGGAAGGCGCGCGACGTATCGATTACGATACAGTCAGGTCCCGCGATCTTGTTGCCCCATTTGCGGGCTGCCGGATCGCCCGTCGCCAGGATGCAGAGATTGACCTTGCCGAAGTCGAATTCCTCGACATCACGCGCTTTCAGGGTCGCATCGCCAAAGCTCACCTCGCTGCCGATCACCTTGCGGGACGAGAGTGCATAGACTTCTTCCGTTTCAAGGCCCCGCTCGGCCATGATCGAGAGGACTTCCTTGCCCACCGGGCCCGTGGCGCCGAGAACCGCGACTTTGAGCGCCATGTGAGTCTCTCCGTTCCGTCTTTCGTTGAGGCCGCCGTTCGTCGGTACAAACGCGTGTTGGTCGTGTTGTGGTCACATTCCTGCGGAACATTGCCGCAGCCGCCTGTTGGGCGATCCGATGTATAAGATCGGGTTCACTAGCCTCAAATGCGAGTGTGGGCCTAGCCCAAAGTGAGGCCCATGCCATGGTGGTCATGGCGAGGAGACTCGCACTAGAGTCCGGAAGGCGGGCAGGAGTGGAAATGTCAGAGGTTGCCGCCGTCGTTCGTCGCTATGTCGACTGTTACAACCAGAACGACGTCGAAGGCATGCTGGCTTGCTGCGCCGAGGATGTGATCTTCGAGACGATCACCAACCCTGGCGGATCCTTGCGCCTCACCGGCAAGGACGAGATGCGCGAAGTCATCGAGGCCACCACGCGCGCTTTCCGTGAGCGGCGGCACGAACTCGTCGGCCTGATCGTCGATGGCGAGCGGGTCGCGGCCGAAACCGTCTTCTCCGGCGTCGCCGCGGCCGAACTGGGCCAGAGCGTGCGACCGGGCGAACATGTCTCGATCCGCGGCGCGACCATTTTTGAAGTGCGCGGCAACCGTCTCGCGCGCATCTGCGACTATAGCTGAAGACGTTCTGCCGCTGGAACCCGGCGAGGGTTTGCGCGCTTCCAAGGCATGGAGCACGTCGGCGATCAAACGAGATTGGCTAAGGAAGCCCGCCAAGCGCGCATCGCCCTTGAATCGCGCCTGAATTTCGTCCTGTTCGCGGCCGGCATGCTGGTCATCGCCGCCTCCGCCTTCTTCATGATCTCA
>DASZSI010000332.1:0-7421 GCA_035548775.1 Hyphomonadaceae bacterium | reverse complement strand
GGGCTCGAAGCGATGGTCCGCAAGGATGGCGGCCTCGCCATCACCTACAAGACCGACACCGCCTCGATCGAAGAGCTCCTCACCCGCGTCCGCTCCGCCGGCGTTTCCATCGCCGACCTGCGCACCGAGGAGCCGGACCTCGAAGACGTGTTCGTCGCGCTGACCAGCTGATCTGTCCCCTTTTTTCGACGCTCTACGCCTACAGCTAGACGGCTCTATCTGCGCTGGAGGGGATGATGCGCTTCCTGTCGGGATTGTTGCTGGCGCTGGTAGTCACCGCGACGGCATCGGGACAAGCGCCACTACAGGCGCCCGCGCCGCAGACACCCAAGGCTGGTTCCGCCACGCCCCCCGTGAAACTTCCCGAGGTGCCGCTAGGGCAATGGGATGAGGGCATCCTCAAGGATGCCAAGACACAGAGCTTCGGCGACGAAAAATACGCCGCCATCGATTTCGAGCGCCTGCAATCTCACGTCGACTCGATCTGCCATTACGACAAGGCGGCCAACATCATTGGCCAGCCGGTCGCGACCATTGGCACGTTCCGCCAGAACATGGGCTGGCCTGCACTGGTCGACGGACGACAGATTGACATATTCCGCACGCCAAACGAGAGCGACAAGGTCATCCTGCCCTTCATCCTGGTCGATGTGACTGAGATACTGACGGACGTGCGCGAAGACCCCTACTTCAAGGCGTGTGGCGGTCTCAACTTCCGCGTCTGTACGGTGGCCCTCTATGGGCGCTTCGAGTGGCGGGAGGCCAAGAACATTCCCGACTGGACCGCAGATCTCACTGTCGGCGACAAGAAGTGCATCTTCAAGTTGGAGCACTACCGCAAGATGGGCCTGGTCGACTATGGCGGCGCCGTCGGCAAGGTGACGCTGGTTGAATTCTACAAAGGCCTCGCGCCCAAACTCGGCAAGCACTGAGACTTGACCCCGGCGTCTGTCCGAGCCCAGCTTGCTAACGACAAGCGAGAGTGGGGCGTGACCTATCATCTGGCGCAGATCAACATCGGAACCTTTCGGGTCGCGCGCGAGGATCCCATCAACGCCTCGTTTGAAGCAGCCCTCGATGAGGTGAACGCGCTGGCGGAAGCTTCGCCCGGCTTCATCTGGCGCATGCAAGGCGAAGGCGACAGCGACGATCCGGGTGTCTCGATCAACATGACCGTCTGGCGTTCGATCGACGACCTTGCCGCTTTCGCCTATCGCAACATCACGCATCGCACCGTCATGCGCCGCCGCCGCGAATGGTTCATCGAGATGCCGGTCTATCTCGCTCTATGGTGGATCAGGGCAGGTGAGAGTCCCACACTGCAGCAAGGTCTCTCAAAGCTCGACCTGATAGGGCGGGTCGGGCCGACACCGGACGCTTTCGATTTCAGGACGGTCTTCCCGCCGCCAGTTTCTAAGACTTAGTTGCGTTCGCACGCTTCACGCGATTGGCAGAAACCTTCCGCGCGCATTTCATTGATCGCGAATTCTTCTCATGACGAATCTTCCCCCACGCGCCGCAGAGCGCGAGTGCAGGGGAGCATCCATGAGATTTACGAGCTTGCGGCTGGCTACGTTCGCCGCTCCGGTCTTCGCGTGTGTCGCGTTCACGGCGCCCGCCCATGCGGCCGACGAAGAAATCCAGGTCTACATGGACGAGATCGGTGCGCTGCGGAAACTCAGCCTCGATGTCCACGTCAACAATGTTCTCGACGGCCGCAATTTCTCGAGTTTTCCGGGTGAGCAACTCTCGCAAGGCCGCACGCGCATCACGCCGGAGTTCGGCTATGCGCTCTCGGATTCGTGGGAACTCGGCGCCTACCTTCCACTCGCAAATGTCTCGCGCGATGGAGACCTCACAGTCGACGGCGTCAAGCTGCGCCTGAAATACGTCGCGCCGCACGACGAGAAGCAGGGATGGTTCTGGGGCGGCAACCTCGAGATCGGCTATGTCAATGACAGCCTCGACCAGAACCCCTGGAACGGTGAACTGAAAGGCATTGCCGGCTATCGCACCGGCGCGTGGACGTTCGCCAGCAACCTCAATCTCGACTTCAAGGTGTCGGGTCCAGAGAAGGCGCCGACTGAGGTCCAGATTGCCAGCAAGGTCAGCTACGCATTGTCCGACTCCCTTTCTGTTGGCCTCGAAAGCTACAACGGCCTGGGCGAGCTCAAGCATCCTTCCGCGCTCGATAAGAACGATCAGACCCTCTATGCCGTCATCGACAAATCCCTCAAAAATGGCTGGGACCTTAATTTCGGTTTCGGCTGGGGGTATGGCGATCCCGAGGACCATTTTGTGGTCAAGGCGATCATCGGCGTTCCCATCGGCTAGCTTGAGCTCGCCGCGCCATCGGTTATGACGCAGCATGGCCGACGATAAGGACAAACCACAGGGCCGCGTGCTGATCATCGCCGGATCGGATTCCGGCGGCGGAGCAGGCATCCAGGCGGACATCAAGACCGTCACCGCCCTTGGCGGCTATGCGGCGACGGCCATCACCGCGCTCACCATCCAGAACACGCTCGGCGTGTCGGGGGTCATCGCGACGCCTGCGAAGGGCGTACGCGGGCAGATGGAGGCGGTGCTGAAGGATATCGGCGCCGACACGATCAAGACCGGCATGCTGGGCGACAAGCTGCTGATCGAAACACTGGCCGAAGGCTTCGAAGACCTCGCGCCGAAAATCCCGCGCGTGGTTGATCCGGTGATGGTGGCGACCTCCGGTGACTCGCTGTTGCCAAAGGATGCGGTCGACGCCGTGCGCCGCCTGATGATCCCGCAAGCGACGCTCGTGACGCCTAACGCGCCGGAGGCCGAAGTGCTGACCGGCAAATCCGTCGACGGCATCAACGGCCAGCGCCGCGCAGCCGAGCGTCTGCTTGAAATGGGCGCGAAAGCTGCGCTGGTGAAAGGCGGCCACGTCCCCGGCGACGTCATCGTTGATGTGCTGGCAACGCAGGAGGGCGAGCACTTCTTTGACGGCCCGCGCATCCAGTCCGAAGCTACCCACGGCACCGGCTGCACGCTCGCTTCCGGCATCGCCGCCGGCTTGGCGCGCGGCCTCAAGCTCACCGACGCCGTTGCTCTGTCCCGCGCCTATCTCGTCGAAGCCATCTCCCGCGCGCCTGGCTTCGGCAAGGGGCATCATCCCGTCGACCACGGTTGGCCCTCGAAAGACCCCGAAGCCTTCGCGATCATGTTCGCGAAATGGAAGCCGGCCTGAGATTTTCTCTCCGAATCCTGAACTAATAATCGTTCGCCGCTGTTGCTGCGCGATGCTACCTCGCGGGCAGGAGACGGAGGCGGCGATGACGAGCCATACATTCTTCCAGATCGATGCATTTGCGGAGCGCGCCATGGGCGGCGGTCCGGCAGGCGTGATGCCGCTCGACGCCTTCCTGGCGGATGATGTGATGCAGGCCATCGCAGCCGAGAACAACATCGCCGAGACGGCATTCCTTGTGCCCAAGGCCAAGGGCGTGTGGGACCTGCGCTGGTTCACGCCTGCGCTGGAAGTGCCGCTGTGCGGCCACGCGACGCTCGCCAGCGCGCACGCGCTGTACGCGCATCTCGGCTTCGACGGACCCGAAGTTGGCTTCGACACCAAATCCGGACGGCTGACGGTGAAACGCCTGCCTGATGGCCGCCTCGAAATGGATTTCCCGGCGCATCCGCCGCGCAGGATCGAAACGCCTGCAGGACTGTTCGAAGCCCTGGGCGCCAAACCCGTCGAAGTGCTGGCTGCTACTTACCTGCTGGCCGCGTTCGAAACGCCGGAGCAGGTAATCGCCCTCAAGCCGGACCTTGTGCGCGTGAACCAGATCTCCGGTTCGGCGACGCAAGGTCGAGGCAACATCGTCTGCGCAGCGCCTGCGGGCAAGGGGGAGTTCGCGAAATACGATGTCGTCTCACGCTTCTTCGCGCCCGGCTCCGGCATTCCGGAAGACCCCGCAACGGGCTCGGCCCACTGCATCATCGCGCCATACTTCTCGCAGACTTTGGGCAAGGCCGAGCTCAACTGCTTCCAGGCTTATCCAGGCCGCGGCGCGAACATCACCACGCGCATGGCAGGCGACCGCGTGAAACTCATCGGCCGCGCCCGCACGGTGATCGAGGGCGTCTTCCGTCTCTAGCTTTCATGAATGCTGGAACTTTTGGCCGTTCTATCACTTGATAGTTAGCTACATGAACTGACGTGAGTGATGGCTTGTGCTGGAACACTTCCGGTCGCGTCACGTTGATTCAGCGGACACCCTCCAACCAAAAAGGATTCCGCGATGAACAAGGATCAAGTCAAAGGCGGCATGAAAGAAGCTGCTGGCAAGGTGCAAAAGGAATTCGGCAAGGCTGTCGATTCTCCGAAGCACACGATCGAAGGCGGCATGAAAGAAGTCGCCGGCAAGACGCAGAAGGCCGTCGGCGACGTGAAAGATGATATGAAGAAAGCCCGCAAGGACGCGGACCGCGAAGCGGACCGCCGCGGCGTCTGACATTTATTCCAGACGACAAATCAGGGCCCGGATGATTTCCGGGCCCTTTGCTTTGCGTTTTTGCTTTTTGTTTCGGAAGGTTTCGCGACATCGTTTTGCGTGCACGCGGAATTTGATTTAGCAGGCGCGCAACTAGTGCGGGGAGACGTTGCGTGGACACGGCAGACAAGGCGCCAGCCCCGCCGAGCGCCCGTCTTTCCGGTGCGGCGCTAAACTGGACAATCCTTCTCGTACTTGTGGTTATCTGGGGCTCGACCTATGCCGGCATCCGGATCGGGGTCGAGACAATCGATCCGGCCTGGCTGGTGACGGGCAGGCTGCTTTCGGGGTCGTTCTTCCTCGGTGTCTGGTTGATCGCGCGGCGCGTTTTCGGCTTCAGGCCGGAAGGTTATGAGCCTGTCTCGCGCAAGGCCGTCTTGTGGTTCGGCTTAATTGGTCTCAGCGCCACAGCGCTGCCCTTTGTGCTTTATGCGACCTCGGCCAAGACCACAGGCTCGGCCGTGCTCGCCATCTGCAATGGCGCGACGCCGTTCGCTACCGTTCTGCTCGCGCACCTGCTGACGTCCGACAAGCTGACCCAGCAGCGGATCGTCGGCGTGCTCTTGGGCTTTGCCGGACTTGTGGTTCTTGTCCTGCCGGAGTTGGGCGAAGAGGGCGGCGGTAATTTCTGGGGTATTGCTCTCGCGGTGATCGGCGCGTGGCTCTACGCCATCGGCAATGTCGGCACGAAGATGGCGCCGCGTGTCGAGGCAGGCCTATCGAGCTTCCTCATCGTCTTCATGGCAGGGCTTGGAGCATTGGCCTTTGCCCTGATCGATGCGCCATTTCCGACCAACGCCAGTCCAAAATCGATCATCGCGATGCTTCTTCTCGGCCTCCTGCCGACGGCGCTCGCGATGTTCTTCTATGTCTGGCTGATCCAGCGCGCAGGATCGGTGTTCGTGTCCTTCACCACCTACCTGCAGCCGCTCTGGGCGGCCGGCGTCGGCGTGGTGTTCCTGGGCGAGGATCTGCGCTGGTCGATGGCGGGCGCGCTGGCGCTGATCCTTCTCGGCGTCGGCATCGCGAGCGTGCGGCGGATGAAGCCGGTCTGAAGCCTACTCGTCCTCGCCATCCGAAGCGGGCGGCGGCGCCATGAAAAAGCGGACCTCGGGCGGCTCATCGATCGCGGCGATACGGCCGACATAGATGTGAAGCAGGCTGTCGTCGCCGAACCTGCGCCGGAACTCCGCGCGGCACTTCTTCTCGATCTGCGCGCGTTCCTCCTCGCTCACACGGCGGCGGGTGGGGCGTTCATCCGGCAGGGCGCCCTTCGCAAGAATGGATTCAAGGTCCCTGATGTCGAACTTGGTGCGCTCGAATTCGTACTGCCCGTCCGCGATGGCGGTCGCGGTCTCGGGTGAAGCATCGCCCGCCGCCTGCTTGTCCTCGAGGCGTTGCAGCTTGATCGCCAGCTGGCGCTGCCGCAGTTTCAGGGTCGCGAGTTCCTGTTCGATCGGTTCCATCGGCGAAAGCTTACCGCGATCCGGCAGGCGGCGCACCCTCAACCCAGCCATTTCATCAGCGACCGCTCGCCCATGGGCGTGAAACGCACCACGCGCGTGTCCTTCTCCTTGCGCGCCCACCCGAGTTTCGCGACACGGTCGAACAGCGCCTGGCCCAGGCTGCCGGCGAGATGATGCCGCCGCTCGCTCCAGTCGAGGCAAGGCCGGCACAGCGGCCGGCGCAGGGCGGCAAGGCCCTCCATGTCCAGCCCGAACTCGTTGAAGGCGCGCCTGCCTGCAGGCGTCACACCGACATCGCCGTCATCGAGCGAAATCCAGCGGCGTTTCGCAAGTCCGTTGAACAGAACAACGCCCATCTCTCCGGCAAGATGGCCATAGCAGACGCGGGCATGGCGCAGCGCCGGATCCTTCGGTCCCACACGCGCACGCGGCCGCCCGCGCGTGGCGGCAAGGCCCATCAGCGCCTCAAGGGCGTGACCCACATCCTCGTTCGCCAGCCGGAAATAGCGATGCCGGCCCTGGGCTTCGAACGCCAGCAGCCCGCCATCGTTGAGACGAGCGAGGTGAGACGATGCCGTCTGCTTGGTGACGCCCGCCTCTGCCGCTAGTTCGCTGGCGGTAAGCGCCCGACCGTCGATCAACGCCGCCAGCATGTTGGCGCGGGCGGGGTCGCCGATCAGCGCGGCGATGCGGGCAATGTCCGGTCCTTCTTTCATGCCGAGACCTTAGCTCGTTCCAGACGCCGATGGTTCGATGCGGATCGTACCATGCGCATCGTCTCCGCGCCTACATCGTGTGGAAGAAGGAGACACCCATGATCGCCTGTTTCATCCGCTACGAGATCGACCCGTTCCAGAAGGACAAGTTCGAGACCTATGCCCGCACCTGGGGCCAGGCCATTCCGCGCAACGGCGCCGACCTCTATGGCTATTTTGCCCCGCACGAAGGCTCGGCCACCACGGCCTATGGCGTCTACACCATCGAATCGCTTGCCGCCTACGAAGCCTATCGCGCCCGCCTGATGGCTGATCCGCTCGGGCAGGAGAACTACGCCTTCGCCAAGGAGCACCAGTTCATCCGCCGCGAGGATCGCGTGTTCCTGAAACTCTGTTCCGGCCCGCACGCCAAGCTGGTGAAGCCGTGATCGCGGTGATCTTCGAGGTCGAACCCGCCAACGGCAGGGCGCAGGACTATCTCGGTATCGCCGCCAGGCTGCGCCCCATGCTCGACGACATCGACGGCTTTATTTCGATCGAGCGCTTCGAAAGCCTCGCCACGCCCGGCAAGTATGTCTCGCTGTCATTCTGGCGCGACGAGGCCGCCATCCGCCAGTGGCGCAACACGGAGGAGCATCGCGCTGCCCAGACCGCGGGCCGGGGAGGGATATTGCGCAGCTATCGTCTCCGCGTGGCGGAAGTCTCCC
>DASZSI010000331.1:0-2930 GCA_035548775.1 Hyphomonadaceae bacterium | reverse complement strand
GGCTTCGAAGTGAAGCTGACCGGCCACATGCTCTCGGCGACGATGGAAGACTGGGGCGAGAACTGGCTTGATGTTACGGTCGACGGCCAAACCGCGCGCCTCGACCTCAAGCCTGGCGTCAACACCTACCCGCTCTTTGTCGGCTCGGCAGGCGAGCACGTCATCCGGGTCACCCGCCGCACCGGCGCCCCGACCGGTCCCACGCGCATTCTTGAAATCAAAGGCGACGGACCGCTTGTTCCGACCTTGGCGCCCGAGCGGCGCATCATGGTCATCGGCGACAGCGTGACATCCGGCTATGGCGTCGAAGGTCTCGACAAGACCTGCAGCTACTCTCACGACACCGAAAACGCCGACCTGGCCTATCCTGCTCTCGCTGCGCAAAGCTTTGGCGCGGACCTCCAGAACATCTCCAGCGACGGCCGCGGCCTCATCCGCAACTATGCGGGCGAGGATCCTGCGATGGACGTGCTCACTTGGCGCGTGCTTCCCGACAGCGAGGCGATCTGGCAGACCAGCCTCTACCGGCCACAGGTCATCGTGGTTAACCTTGGCGCCAACGACTTCGACAGCAGCGATCCGGGCGACGTGTTCGACGAAGCGTACGTGACCATGCTGCGCCGCCTGCGCCGCGCCTACCCCGATGCGGAGATCATCGGCGCCATTGGCTCCCTGCTCTGGGGCCAGCGCTACACGGCGGCAAAAACGTCGATTTCCGACGCGGTCAACGTGCTTCGCAAGGAAGGCGACACCAAGGTCCAGTTCCTGGAGTTCACCCCGCCGTCCCAAGGCCGCCGCTATGGCTGTGATTCACACCCCGGCATGGACGCCCAGGCCTTCATGGCCGACCAGCTGGAAGCCGCCATCCAGAAATCCGTCGGCTGGGCTCCCCAGGCCAAAGTCCAACCTGTCCAGGTCTGGAATGGCCCTTCGGCCCCGTCCGCCAAGCCGGTCGAGGACAAGACCCCGCCCGCCCCTCCAGCTGGACAGTCCTCCTTAAAAAAGATCGTCGCCAAGTCGAAGGACTAAGCCCGGCCTGGCCCGTTTCTGGCGATTGCGTCCGTGTCGCAGAACTTTTGCGTTCGCGCGCCCAGCTGGCCGCTTGACGACCTGCCCACCCCAGCCCTATCTCCCGCCCGTTGGCACTCGCGTAGAGCGACTGCTAGCACATCGCTTTCGGGAGACGCCTGGCGGGCGTTTCCGACAATAGAATCAAGAGGATAGCCCCATGAGCTTTAGGCCGCTTCATGACCGCGTGCTGGTCCGGCGCGTCAAGGAAGAAGAGAAAACCAAAGGCGGGATCATCATCCCCGACACAGCCAAGGAAAAGCCCCAGGAGGGCAAGGTGGTCGCGGTCGGCACGGGCGTCCGTGGCGATGACGGCAAGATCACCCCGCTCGACGTGAAAGCCGGCGATCGCATCCTGTTCGGTAAATGGTCGGGCACCGAAGTCACCATCGACGGCGAGGAGCTCATCATCATGAAAGAGAGCGACATCCTCGGCATCGTCGAAAAGCCGGCCGCCGCGAAGAAGTAACGCGCGCCCTTCCCCACTCATCCAGCCAAGAGACACTCACACATGGCAGCCAAACACGTACAATTCTCCGCCGACGCTCGCGAGCGCATGCTCCGCGGCGTCGACATCCTCGCCAACGCCGTGAAAGTCACGCTCGGCCCGAAAGGCCGCAACGTGATCATCGAGAAATCCTTCGGCGCCCCCCGCACCACGAAAGACGGCGTCACCGTCGCGAAAGAAATCGAGCTTGGCGACAAGTTCGAGAACATGGGCGCGCAAATGATCCGCGAAGTCGCTTCGAAAGCGAACGACGTCGCGGGTGACGGCACCACCACCGCCACCGTCCTCGCCCAGGCCATCGTCCGTGAAGGCCTGAAGCGCGTCGCCGCCGGCATGAACCCGATGGACCTCAAGCGCGGCATCGACAAGGCTGTTCTCGAAGTCGTCGAAAACCTTAAGAAACAGTCGAAGAAGATCTCGACCAACCAGGAAATCGCGCAGGTCGGCTCGATCTCCGCCAACGGCGAAGCCGCCATCGGCGACATGATCGCCACGGCCATGGCGAAAGTCGGCAATGAAGGCGTGATCACGGTCGAGGAAGCCAAGTCGCTCGAAACTGAACTCGACGTCGTCGAGGGCATGCAGTTCGACCGCGGCTATCTCTCCGCCTACTTCATCACCAACGCCGACAAGATGGAGGCCGTCCTCGAAGACGCCGTCATCCTGCTGCACGAGAAGAAACTCTCGACGCTGCAGCCCCTGCTCCCGGTTCTCGAAGCCGTGGTGCAGACCGGCCGTCCGCTGCTCATCGTGGCGGAAGAAGTCGAAGGCGAAGCCCTGGCGACCCTGGTTGTCAACAAGCTGCGCGGCGGCCTGAAAGTCGCTGCGGTTAAAGCTCCGGGCTTCGGCGACCGACGCAAGGCCATGCTGGAAGACATCGCCGTCCTCACCGGCGGCACGGTGATCTCCGAAGACCTCGGCATCAAGCTCGAGAACGTCACGGTCGACATGCTGGGCAAAGCCAAGCGCGTCCAGATCTCCAAGGAGAACACCACGATCGTCGACGGCGGCGGCAAGAAGAAGGACATCGACGGCCGCATCTCGCAGATCAAGAAACAGATCGAAGAGACCACCTCCGACTATGACAAGGAAAAACTGCAAGAGCGTCTCGCGAAACTCGCGGGCGGCGTTGCGGTGATCAAGGTCGGCGGCGCCACGGAAGTGGAAGTGAAAGAGCGCAAGGACCGGGTTGACGACGCTCTCAACGCGACCCGCGCTGCGGTTGAAGAAGGCATCGTCGCCGGCGGCGGCGCTGCCCTCCTGAAAGCTGCCTGGGCCATCAAGGTCGAAGGCGAGAACGAAGACCAGCAAGCGGGCATCGACATCGTCCGCAAGGCTCTCGAGTCTCCGATCC
>DASZSI010000330.1:0-9022 GCA_035548775.1 Hyphomonadaceae bacterium | reverse complement strand
ATGTCTGCAACGAAGGAGTACGTCTATGGCAAAACGGTCCGCAGTCCGCCGCCTCCGCGCCGAATACAATGCGCGCGATGGCCGGGATGCCGGAGGCGTTCATCTCAATGTCATAGACGGAGGCTGGGACCCGATAGCGGACGATGAGCGCTACGCCCCCCGAAAGAAGAAGCGCCACGCCGCCAACGACCATTACCAGCAGCAACAGCAGCATCCGCAGCGCGAACAGACCCGCGAACATGCCTACATCAAGAACGTCCAGCCGAAGTCGGAAGGCCAGGCGAAGCTGATCGAGGCGATTGACCAGTCTCACTGCGTGCTCGCGCTTGGTCCCGCCGGCACGGGCAAGACCTATCTCGCCATCGCCAAGGCGGTGGAAGCCCTTCGGGCCGGAAAGGTCGGCCGTATCGTGCTGTGCCGCCCGGCGGTCGACGCCGGCGAGAACATCGGCTTCCTG
Source organism: Hyphomonadaceae bacterium (assembly GCA_035548775.1). Classification (GTDB taxonomy): domain Bacteria; phylum Pseudomonadota; class Alphaproteobacteria; order Caulobacterales; family Hyphomonadaceae; genus UBA7672. The sequence goes on along the minus strand of DASZSI010000330.1, from coordinate 8,565 downwards.
CCCGGCGCCATGGAGGAGAAGCTCTCGCCCTACCTGCGCCCGCTTTACGACGCGCTGCAGGACCGCATGTCGGCCAAGCAGGTGAAGGCGATGATCGCCGAAGGCCAGATCGAGATCGCCTCGGTCGGCTTCATGCGCGGCCGCACGCTCAACAACGCATTCGTGGTCATCGACGAGGCGCAGAACTGCACCTACGCCCAGCTCAAGATGCTGCTCACCCGCCTCGGCTGGAACTCGAAGATGGTCGTCACCGGCGACCCGGGCCAGACGGACCTGCTGCCCGAGATGTCGGGCCTCGCCCCCGTCGCTGACAAGCTGGAAGGCATGCCCGACGGCGGCGTCGGCATCGTCCGCCTGCGCCAGGGCGATGTCGTCCGTCACCCGCTCGTCGCACAGATGCTGGACGTGCTGTAGCGCCGATCGAAACGGGCCTTTTGCTTTTGAGGCGAAACCGTCGCAATCTCCGCTGAATTCTCGCGGGGACTCTCATGCGCCTGTCGATCGCCCTTGCCGCCCTGTTCCTCGCCGCGTGCCAACCGGCGCCCAAACTGGTTGAGCCGGCCGCGCCGCCCGTTGATCCGCTGCACGCCATTCCAGCCCAGCCGGAGGGCGACAGCCCCTCGGTCCCCGACATCCTCGCGGCCTCGAAGCCCGAAGAATGGCGCGCCCTCGATCCCGAGAACACACTCTACATGGATTTTCCGCAAAAGGATGGAAAGCTCGGCCGCGTGATCATCGAACTCGCGCCCGACTTTGCGCCCAATCACGTTGCGAACATAAAGGCGCTGTCTCGCGAAGGCTATTTCGCCAAGGGCGCCGTCACGCGGGTGCAGGACAACTATGTCACGCAATGGGCGCAAGCCGCCGATCCGGAACGGCCGCCCAAGACCGGCCAGAAGACGCTCAAGGCCGAGTTCACCCGGCCGCGGGACACTTCAATCGCCTTCGACAACCTGCCCGATCCTGACACTTACGCGCCGGAAGTCGGCTTCTCCAACGGCTTCCCCGTCGCGCGTGACGACAAATCGATGTGGCTTGTCCACTGCTATGGCATGGTCGGCGCAGGGCGCGACAATGGCGACGACACCGGCGGCGGAACGGAACTCTACGCCATCAACGGCGTGCCCCCTCGCGGCCTCGACCGCAACCTCTCCGTGGTTGGCCGCGTGGTCCAGGGGATGGAGTTGCTCTCCGCACTCCCGCGCGGCACGGAGGCGCTCGGCTTCTACAAGACGCCCGCGGAATACCATCGCTTTACGGACATCAAGGTTGCAGCCGACGTACCCGCGAACAAGCGCACCAATCTTGAAACCCTGAGGACGAACTCCGAGACTTTTGCGAAACTCGTGAACTCGCGCCGTTGGCGCAAGGACGCGTTCTACCATGTGCCAGCTGGCCGCATCGGCCTCTGCAATATCAACGTGCCGGTTCGGGAAATGAAAAAGTAGGACGCTCGGGCACCGGCGCTGGAACTCCGGATGGAAGCGGCGTCAGCACCTGCTTGGGCTCCGGCGCGATGTAGTCGCGGAAAATATAGCCAAGCCCCAGCATCACGCCGAGCGTTGCGATCGCGATCAACGCGACAACAATGGGCAGGATCGCACGTCTCAGGGCTTGCTCGAAGCGTAGGAACATTTCCTCTCCCGGCCTCACCTCCTGCGGCTGGCTGGTCAGCAGCGCCCACAAGGCAAGTCCTGCCAGCGCCGTGCCGAACGGCGCCATCATCACCAGCAGGGCCGACTCGGCCCAGACCAGCCCGCGAGCCCAGGTCCAGCCCTTGAGAAGTCCGACGCCCGCCATCAGAGAGGGAATGAAATAGACGATCGAAGCCCCGCCCAGGATCCAGCCCAGGCCGGTAATGATGTCGAGGTATGCCGGATCACGAGATATCGCGACCGCCGCGATAAACAGCAGGTCCAGGGTTGCGCCAATCCCCCCGAACACGATGTGCGTCCAGGCAAGAACGCGCACGCGCAGCTTCAGCTTTTGTCCGGCTGCGCTCGCCGCCGCTTGTCCCGCCATTCCCGGCTGCTAGGTCCGCCCCCACAGAAGCGCAAGGCCCGGCTGTCCGAAAAATTCCCTTTGTTGGCTGACTGCGCCCCGCGCTATCACCAGCAACCTTTCCAGACGGGGTATTCGCATGACCGTTCCAATTTCCACAGTTCTCAAAGGCGCAAGCGCCCAGACCCTCGGCGCCGTCGCCGCGTTCCTGAAGAAGGGCGCCGATCACGCCAACCACCTCAAGATTCCCGAAGAGGTCTTCCTCAACTTCCGGCTCTATCCCGACATGTTCCCACTGAGCCGTCAGGTGCAGATCTGCTCAGACCAAGTTACCCGCGGCGCAGCGCGGCTTGCCGGCATGGACCTGCCATCCTTCCCCGACGTGGAGACCACTTTCGCGCAACTGATCGAGCGCACCCAGAAAGCAAACGCCTATGTCCAGGCCGCCTCGTCAGAGGCGATGGATAAGCGCACCGAGACGATCGTGAACATACCGATCGGCGGCGGTCAGGAAATGCCGATGTCGTGCAGCCAATACTTGCTGAGCTTCGTATTCCCCAACTTCTATTTCCACGCGGCCACGGCTTACGACATTCTCCGCCATAACGGCGTGGCGCTGGGCAAACGCGACTTCCTTCGCGCCTCGTAAGTTTGTCCGGACAGATTTTATCAACCGTCCGCAGCGCCCGGACGGCTGATAGGTTGCGTTGATCGGCGGCCTATCTCACATCTTTGGGGTCATTCTCAGAGACGGTGTCCGCGATGAAGCCTCAACTCCACGCCCGCCTGGCAGCGCTCGCGGTCGCTTGCGCGATGGCAAGCCCGGCCCTTGCGCAACCGGTTGCGCATCCGCCGGCCGGCGACCTCGCGGTCAAGATAACATCGCCGCTCGCGGCCCCGATGACCTTTACGGCCGGGCTGCCGACGCTTGACGTAATGATCAACGGCAAAGGCCCCTTCAAGCTGGGGTTCGACACGGGCTCGATGGGCGGCGCGCACCTCAACGCCGCGGCGGTCGAAAAGCTTGGCCTCAAGCCGATCGGCGAGGCGTTGGCAGGCGATCCGTCAGGCAAGAACCCGCAGCACATTGATATATTTGCCGACATCAATGTCGAACTGGCAGGCAAGATCTTGAGTGTCGGCGCCAGTTCTGCACCCGCGATGGCGACAAACAAACTGGCCGCACTTGATGGCATTGTCGGGCCTGAGTTGGTGGGCGCCGGGCTTCTCACTATCGACTACAAGAATGCCAGGTTCGGCTTCGAACAGGCGATGCTGCCTGCACCGGACGGCAAGACGATCTTCTCCTATTCGGGCTTCATCCCGCGCGTGCCGGTCGATGTCGAGGGCCAGAAGGTCGAAGCCTATCTCGACACCGGCAACGTCCGCGCCGGTCTGATCCTGACGGAAGCCGCAGCATCCAAACTCAAGAATTTTGCTTCAGCCATCGCCGCAGGCACGGCCCACACCGTAGCCAACGCCATCGAGATGAAGGCGGTAACCCTTGCGATGCCGCCGAGCATCGGAACCGCAAGCCTGCCCATAAGCGATATCCAGTTCCCATCGGTCGGCGCGGCCAATGTCGGATCCGCAGCGCTTCAGACCATGGTTGTGCGGGTCGACACGAAAAACCACCGCGTGCAGGTAACGCCGGGCTAGTTACCCCGCGTCCGTCAGGGTCTTGGCTGACTCCAAAGCGTCATCAAGCCGGTCTAGCCTGCCCAACGCCGAACAAGCGGGAGGGCCAACCATGACGCTGATCTCCGATCGCCGCCGTTTCATCACAACTAGCGGCCTGGCGATCCTGGCCACAACCTTGGCGCCCCGCTTTGCCTTCGCACAGGCCAAGGCCGGCTTCACGCATGGCATCGCTTCCGGCGATCCGCGCCAGACGCAGGTGACGCTGTGGACGCGATTCGTCGCCGACGGGGAAACGACCCTCAAGGTAGAGGTCGCCGAAGATGAGGCGATGCAGAAAGTCGTCAGCACCGGCGAAGCGGCTGCCACGCCAGGGATGGACTTTTGCGCCCACGCTCGCATCGCGGGGCTGATGCCTGGCCGCTGGTACTATTACCGCTTCCGCGCGCCAGATGGCTCGGCTTCGCCGGTTGGACGCACGCGCACCCTGCCCGATGGAAAACCGGACCATTTCCGCATTGCCGTTTTCTCCTGCTCAAACGGACCCACTGGCTGGTTCAACGCCTATGCGCATGCCGCAGCGCGCAATGATGTCGATCTCGCCATCCATCTGGGCGACTACATCTATGAATCCGCGGTCGTGAACCCGGGCGCAGCGCCGGGCAGCCTTGCCGAACGCCGCGGGCTGCAACCGGCGCACAAACTCTTGATGCTCGCCGACTATCGGCAACGCTACGCGTCTTATCGCAACGATCCCGACCTGGCGGAGCTTCACCGCCGCCTTCCAATGATCGCGGTGTGGGACGACCACGAGACTGCCAACGACAGCTGGCAGGAAGGCGCCGAGGCGCACGATCCCAAGAACGACGGCGACTGGGACCATCGCAAGGCAATGGGAGTGAGAGCCTGGCGCGAATGGCTGCCGATGAGCGACAACTGGTATGACTCATACCAGATCGGCGACCTTGCGACCCTGTTCCGCCTCGAGACGCGCCTGCTTGGCCGATCACAGCAATTGGCGGCCCAACTCGACGCGATCTTCAAATCGGGCGGCGATATCACGCCCAAGCTGGTGGATTTCCGCAAAGGCCTGCTGGCGGATCCCAACCGATCGATGATGGGCCTGAGCCAGGAACGTTGGCTGGCCGATGGCCTTGCCGACTCCGTCAAATCGGGCGCGCTTTGGCAGGTGTTGGCGAACCAGGTGATCATGGGACAAACCATGTTCCCGAAGGCCGGCTCTTCCTGGTTTGCCAATACCGCGCAGATGACGCCACAGGTCGAAGCCGACCTGGCCAACCGCATGAAAGCAACCGCCGCTGGCGTTCCATATTCGATGGACAAGTGGGACGGCTATCCCGCAGCCCGAGACCGCCTGTACGCCGCCGCGCGCGCCGCCAAGGCCAATCTCGTCACCCTCACGGGCGACAGTCACAACGCCTGGGCCTTCAACCTCGGCGACAAGGCGGGACCGGTCGGCGTCGAGTTCGCGGGACAGAGCGTGTCGTCCAACGGCCTGGAGCGCCGCTTCACGGGCGATCCGCTCAAGATCGCCGCCGATTATGTGGCCGCCAACCCGGGGCTGCGCTGGATGGACACGAGCCAGCGGGGCTATTTCCTGCTCGACATAGGCCGCGATCGGGTCGAGTCGGAATTCGTCTTCCTGCCCGCCGGCAAGGACCGCAATGCGATTGCAGCCGGGACAAAGAAAGTCGTGGCTGAACACAAGGCGAAGAAGTTGTCGATCTGATGGAGCGCTAGAACCCGCCGCCGGTCTTGAAGCCGCCGCCGCCGCCGCCAAACCCGCCGCCGGTGCCGAAGCCGCCTCCTCCGAAGCCTCCGCCGCCACCGCCCCAACCGCCGCCGCCCCAGCGGGAGCCGCCGCTCAATATCTGGCCAAGCACGAGCCCTGTCACCACGCCTGGAATGCCGATCGACCGGCCGCGGCGCGGGCCGCCAAAATAATCGTCGTCGTCGCGCGGCGCCTGGCGCACGGTAGACAGGACAGCCTTCCAAAGCGCCTCGCCGTCCGGACTGGGGCCTCTGCCGTAGGCCTCGATCGCCGCCTTGTAGGCGCTTCCCAGGAACAGGACGTAGGGATTGTCCAGCTGCGAGTCCTTGAAGCGGCGGCGCACCGTCTCAAGCGTGTCGACTGCACTGCGCCGCCGCGCCGGCAAGGCGTCGATGTTGCGCCAGTTCACGTCCATCTGCAGCTCTTCGGTGCGCAGCTTGATCAGAACATCGACGATCCGGTCGTCATCCAGCGTCGTCGTCTCCGCCGCCAGCACTTTCAGATCCGGGAAGCTGGCCTTGGCGAGGCTGTCCTCGATCACGCGGCGCGCCTCTTCATGAGGGCCGCTGTCGCCGCTAGCCGCCTTCTCCTGCGACTGCCGCAGTTCAGCATACCTGCCCTCGGCGGCCGCCAGCTGGTTGTCCAGCGTCTTCAGCGCCGCCTTGGTATCCTCGATCTTCTTCTGAAGCGCAGACGCGCCCTTCTGCTCCAGCTTGGCCGCCTCGAAACGCTCGATGGCCGCCTGGGCTTCAGTTGCCTCTAGATTCATCGACGCAACGTGCTCGGCCAAGCGGTCCGGCAGTTCGATCAGTTTCGCGTAGTTGAGGTAGGCCTCGTCGTATCTGCAGGTCTTGGCGACGAAGCCGTCCATCATCCGCGTGAACGCGCCCCCGTGATAGTCGGGCGTGCGGAAGTGGCGCTTCCAGAGATAAGAGAAGAGCGGGTCGGTTTCGTAGGGGGCGCCCTTCTCCTTGCGGTCGGCCTTCGCGAGCTCCAGCTTCTGCGCGGCCCGCGCGGCCGTCGACTTGGTGTCGTCGTAGGATTTGCGCAGGGCGAGGTAGGAGGGATCGTCCTGCAGCTCCTTCTCTGTATTGGCCACCAGCTGCTCATACTCGTGCAGCGCCGCATCGGCTGCGGTTTCCGCCACACGGCGCTGAGTCTCCGCATCCTTCACGACCGACTCGGCCTTCGCCACGTCGCCGCCGATGGTCTGCAGGAAGGTGTCGTGCTGTTCCATCAGCCGCTGCGCCTCAGCCTCGGCCGCAGAGAGCTTGGCTGAGGAGCCGGCCTTGAGGACATCGAGCCGCATCTCGGCCAGCTGGCGATATCCATCCGCCTTCAGCCGTGTGAGGTCTGTCCGCCGGCGTGATTGGCTTTCGACCGAACGCGTGGCTGAATCGAAATCATCGCGCGCGGCCTGGACGACATCGTCCAGGCGGTGAAGGGCGTCGCGGCCCGAGATGAGGTCGGAGGTATCTACCATTCGGTAATGGCCCCTTCGGGCGTCGGCGCGTCGTACTTCACGTTGAGTTCGCCGCGCGCCTTGTGACCGAGGATATTGTTGATGATTACCCCGCTGCCCGACTTCTCCGCCGCGACCTTGTCGAAGGTATCCTTGGTGACGCGCTGGCCCCATTCGCTGACGGTCTTGGTTTTGTTGTCTTCCTCGTTGGTGATCGGCATCGACAGCACGCGCCCGCCGGGCGCAACGGCCTCAACGATCAGATAATAATTTCGCTGGCCAGGCATCTTGTTGGAATAGCGCCATACGCCCGACATCTGGTTCGGCCGCGTGACGATGCGGATATCGTATTCCTGGGCCAACTTGGCATTCATCGCTGTCAGTGTCGCCAGTTGCGCCTTCGCGCCGTCCTGATCCTTATTGGCGACCTCGCGTTGAGCTTCCGCAGCGATCGAAGCCAGCTGAGCGTCCACCGAGGGATCGATCGCCAGCGCCTGGCCGTCCGCCAGCGCTCGAGAGATTTCGGTCGGAAGGGCCGCCATCTCGGCGTCGCCCTGCTGTTTCGAAAACCAGCCGAACGCTCCGCCCGCGAGGACGATTAGCGCAAACACGCCGGCGACTGGCCCCCACCTGCCGCGGTTGATCCAGAGCTTGGCAATCGACACGCCGAACCCAGGCGGCGGCGGTTTGTAGACAAAGCGCTGTTCCTCCAGCGCCTTCACGCCATCCTTGAGGATGCGCTCCGGCACCTCGATGCCCTGGGCGCCGTAGATCTCCTTGAGGCGAGCGATCAGCTGGGTCTCGCGTTCTTCCGCGTTCAGTTCCTGGTCGACCACGCGCTCGCGATGGCGCAGCGTGTCCACCACGTCCATCGCGAGGAGTACGTCATCCAGTTTGCGGGGCTCCTGCGTCGCGACAGGCGCCGTGGGCGCCGGCGCCGCCGGAACGGCGGTATCGCTCATACCTGCGGGCTCACGAGGTCTGCACGGTCAACGCCGCCGCCGCGCCCTGCTGTACCAGGTCGGCGAGACGCTTCTTGCCGTCTTCCACGGCTTCGCGGATTTCGTTCGAGTTCTGGGTGGCGAGCTTGCGCATCTCGGCGATGATGCCGATCGAGCGCTCCTGATAAGCTACAACCGAGTCCACCAGTTTCTTTACGGCAGCAGCGGAGATGGTCGGCCCATAGCCGGCCTTGAGGGCGGCTTCCTGCACCTTGCCGCCGATCTCGGCCAGTACTTCCAGAGACTGGTCGACGCCCTTTTTCATGGCTTCCAGCGTCTGGGTCGATTCATGCAGGCCCTGCATGCCGGTGAAGGTTGCGGTGAGCGCCGTCAGCACGACTTCGTTGGTGCCGAAGAAGGATACCGACTGCTGGTACACACGTTCCTTCGCGTTGGTGATCTGAACCAGCCGCGCCATGATCACTTCGGAAGTGTTGTAGCCGACCGTGATGTTGTCGGAGAGGTCCTTGGAGATCTGATATCGCTTCTCCTCGGCCTGCAGCGCGCGCAGGGCTTCGTCGCGTTTGAGCTCGAGGTCGGCACGGGCGGCGGCATCTGTGCCCGTGTAAGCCGCGACGGCCGCAGCCGCATCCGTCACAACCTTCTTCGCGGAGTCGAGCTTGCCTTCAGCTGTCTTCAGCACGTCCAGCGCCATGACCTCCGACTGCTTA
>DASZSI010000329.1:0-31624 GCA_035548775.1 Hyphomonadaceae bacterium | reverse complement strand
TGCTGCGCGTCGAATTTGGCGACACGGTATTTGATGTCTATGTCGAAACCACAAGCTTGTACGTCGGCGCCCCGCAAATCTACCAGGTTCGATCGGAATATCGCCACCCGCGAGCGGAGATGGAGAAGGTGCTGCAGCCGGGCCGATACATCAGCGTCGCGGGCTGGCAGGGGAAAATCTCCCTCGACGAATTCTATCAGTCTCCGATCGCCCTTTATGCAACGGACTTCCGGCTGGCAAACGGCAAAGAGCTGCGCCCTTCCGGCAAGACGCTGATTGCCGATGCATCGCCGACGCCGCCGGCGGATCCGGACAAGCTGCCCTGGCTACCGCCGGGATATGGCGTGGACACCAATGTTTTCGACATGGATGCGCCCGTGGTGATCGATGGCAAGATCGTCCGCACGGATGCTGACGGCTATTGGGTCGAGGTCGTTGGATTTGATCCGGCTTCAACGCCCGGCGCCAGAAAAGGCGCGATCTGGCATGTCGTCGGCGAACTCTGGGAGAAGGATGCCGACATCGGCAAGCGGATAACGGTGACCGGCTACAACGCGAGAAACAAGTCGTGCCAGCCGAACTGCTCGATGACAGGCAAGAGCTCCTATCTGCGCTGACCAGGCAGGCGCTAAAGCCGAGCGCCATCCACCTTCTTGATGGTCAGAGCATCAAGGTCGACGCCAGGGATACAACGCAGGTTGACGGCGACGATGTCCTGCCCTGTCGCAGGATGCTTGCCGCGCGCGAACGGCTCGACGCCGCATCGCGGACAGAACAGGTGCGCGATGTGCTCCTTGTTGAAGCGGTATTCGGTGAGCTGGGCGTCGGGCGTCGTGAGCGCGAACGCCGCTGCGGGCACGAACTGAAGCAGGAAGCCCTTGCGTGAACAGTGCGAGCAATTGCAGCTGATCACCGGCTGGGCGAGATCGAGGTCCGCCTCGAACGTCACCGCGCCGCAATGGCAGGAACCGGAGTGCTGGGTCATATCGCTCATCTCACTTTTATCTGGTCGGCATCGTTCACGATGATGCGTGTCTGCAGATAGGCCTTTCCCGTCGGCCGGTTGCGCGCATCGAGAAGGTCGATCTTCTGTTGCCGCGCCGTTCCAGTGATCGACACCCGTTTGCCAAGCAGTCTGGCGCCAAGCGGGCCGCCGAGGATGTTGGCAAGGTCTCTCGCCGCCGCCGGCATGATCATCACTGAAAGGTTGGTCGCGACGCGATGGTTCCCGTCGGAGTTGAGATAGACCGGATCCTCTGCTTCGCCCGGCGCGTTGTCCTCCTCGTCATCCCCCAAGCTTTTCACGACGAACTGGAAGACGCCGATCGCTCCGTCGGGAAGCACCGCGGCGGCGGCGACCGCTTCGGCAGGCGACATTGGCGTGACAGGCGGCGCGGCATCGGCGGCGCCTGCGACGATGGCGAGCGAGATTAGGGCGAACGCCCGTCTCATCAGATTTACCAAATGCCGGGATCGCCACCCCAGCAGGATTTTGCCAGACGGGCAATGAGCGCAGGCAGGTTCAAGCGGCCGTCGGGAAGCGGAGCGAGGCCCTTGGCTCAGATCTTCATCCCAAGATGGCCGGCGACGGAGAAGATGTCCTTGTCCCCTCGCCCGCACATGTTCATCACGATTAGGCCGTCCTTGCCGAGCTCCTTCGCGACATCGCCGACGCGGGCGAGCGCGTGCGCCGGTTCGAGCGCCGGGATGATGCCTTCGAGTTTCGAGCAGAGCTGGAACGCTTCCAGCGCTTCCTTGTCGGTGCAGGTGCGGTATTCGGCGCGACCGGTGTCGTGCAGGAAGGCGTGCTCCGGCCCGATGCCCGGATAGTCGAGGCCGGCCGAGATCGAGTGCGCGTCGATGATCTGGCCGTCCTTGTCCTGCAGAAGATAAGTGCGGTTGCCGTGCAGGATGCCGGGCAGGCCGCCGGTGAGAGACGCCGCATGCATGCCGGTCTCGACGCCGTGGCCGCCGGCTTCGACACCGATCATCCTGACGCCCTCGTCTTCGAGGAAGGGATGGAACAGGCCGATGGCGTTGGAGCCGCCGCCGATGCAGGCGACCAGCGCATCCGGCAAGCGGCCCTCGGCCTTCAGGATCTGCGCGCGCGCTTCCTTGCCGATGATCGACTGGAAATCCCGCACCAGCATCGGATAGGGATGCGGCCCCGCCGCCGTGCCGATGACGTAGAAGGTGGTGGCGACATTGGTGACCCAATCCCGCAAGGCTTCGTTCATCGCATCCTTCAGCGTGCCGGTGCCGGATGAAACCGGAACGATCTCGGCGCCGAGGAGACGCATGCGGAACACGTTGGGTTTCTGCCTCTCTACATCCGTCTCGCCCATGAACACGACGCACGGCAGGCCGAAGCGGGCGCAGATGGTGGCGGTGGCGACGCCGTGCTGGCCCGCGCCCGTCTCGGCGATGATGCGCGTCTTGTTCATGCGACGCGCCAGCAGGACCTGGCCGATGCAATTGTTGATCTTGTGCGCGCCTGTGTGGTTGAGCTCGTCGCGCTTGAAGTAGATCTTGGCGCCGCCGTAGTGCCTGGTCAGCCGCTCCGCGAAATAGAGCGGGCTGGGGCGGCCGACATAGTGCTCCAGGAGCCAGTCGAATTCCTGCTGGAAGGCCGGGTCCGCCTTGGCGCGCGCGTATTCCTGCTCGAGGTCGAGCACCAGCGGCATCAGCGTCTCGGCCACGAACCGACCGCCATAGTCGCCGAAGCGGCCGTTTGCGTCCGGCCACTGGTTCCAGGAATTCTTGAGAGCCGTCATGAGATCACGCGCCACAAAATTGCGGCGCCTGTATACCCGCGCCGGTCCGCACGCGCCATCGAGTGTTGAAGGCTTGAAAACAAGGCCCGTCACTCCGAAGTGTTACACTGTAACGATTGTGCGGACGGACGGCGATGACGGCCTTGGAGATCGTAGGAGGGATAGTCTGGGTGGGCGTGGGGGCGACGCTTGTTTCCGACGTGTGGGCGATCGCGCAGCGCAGGCTGTTTCGCTGGCAGACGCTGGACTACGCCCTGGTCGGACGCTGGATCGGCCATATGCGCGCCGGGCGCCTGGCGCATGAGAATATCCGCGCGGCGTCTCCTGTTCCGGCCGAGCGTACCATCGGCTGGATCGCCCATTATCTGATCGGTGTCTCGTTTGCGGCGGCGCTGGTTGTGCTCTTTGGACCGGGCTGGCTGGCGCAGCCTACGCTTTTGCCTGCCCTCGCCGTTGGACTTGGTTCGGTGGCAGCGCCCTTCCTTCTCATGCAGCCGTGCTTCGGCATGGGAATCGCCGCTTCGCGGGCGCCCAACCCGACGCTGGCGCGGACCAGGGGCGTCCTGACGCATCTTGTGTTCGGGCTGGGAATGTATGCCTCGGCATTGCTATTCGCGGCGATGACCCAGCCTGCTCCGCTGTTTCGAAGCTGAAGGCGATGCCGCGAGCCTACCCCGCGGCCTTTGCCGCCTTGATGAACGCCGCGACTTTTGCCGGGTCCTTGATGCCAGGGCTGGCCTCCACGCCGGAGGAGACATCGACTGCCTGGGCGCCGGAGATGCGGATGGCGTCGGCCACGTTTTCGGGCGTGAGGCCGCCCGACAGCGTCCATTCACGCTGATCACCCGGATCGAAGCCTTTGAGGATTGACCAGTCGAATGCGCGGCCATGGCCGCCTTCCCGCGTTGCGCCCTTGGGCGGCTTGGCGTCGAACAGGAATTCGTCGGCCTTGGGATAATCCTCGACCTGCTCCAGGTCGCGGCGTCCGGAAATGCCGATTGCCTTGACGATGGGGGCGAGCGGAAATCGCCGGGCGAAGTCGGCCAGGTCGGCTGGCGTCTCCCCGCCATGCAATTGGATCGCGCCCAGCTCCGGCGTTTCGGAGATGAAGGCTTCGAGCGCGTCCTGTCCGGGAGCGCCGCCGGCCTTCCAGCCCGCCACGACCCAGACATCCGCTCCGGCCTCGTTGGCGATACCGACGAGTTCGCTGGCTTTTTCAAAGCTCACATGTCTTGGACTGGAGGCGACCAGGACGAAGCCGACACGGTCGGCGCCTGCCTCGATCGCATTCCGGAGATCTGATTCGTTTGTAAGGCCGCAGATTTTGACGCTGACCATGGGTCACCCGCGGGCGGCTCTGCTCCGCCGTTTGGCCCTCAAACTACAGCGTTTTTTCGCAGTGGCTGAGCAGGCCCAGAAAAACAAAAAGGGCGGCGCTCAGGCCGCCCCTTCCGTACGCTACTGAACTCTACAGAGATGGCCGGAATAACTCAGGCCCGCTTGGCAAGCAAGTCCCTAATCTCGGTGAGAAGCTTTTCTTGTGGAGTAGGTTCAGGCGGGGCAGCCGGCGCCGCTTCTTCCTTGCGCTTCAAAGAATTCATGCCCTTGACCAGGATGAACATTGAGAAGGCGACAATAATGAAGGTGATGATGAAGTTGATAAACTTGCCGTAGTTTATCGCGACGGCCGCGACTTCTTTGCCATCGACCATGGTGGCCGGCTTCAGCTCGTAAGCCATTTTCGAGAAGTCCATCCCGCCGGTCACAAGACCGATGACCGGCATGATGATGTCGTTCACCAACGAGGTGACGATCGCGCCGAAGGCGCCGCCGATGATGATACCGACGGCGAGATCGACGACGTTCCCCCGCATCGCGAATTCGCGGAATTCCTTGAACAAGGTGATCCCCTATGTGTCCCAGCGCGGTAAGCGCGCCTGTTGCATTCTCGCAACATGGGCAGCGGAGTCCAGCCGAAATCCGGAAGGGCGGCTATTCCTGAAAGGTGAATCGCTGCGGGGCGCGACGGCTAGTTCTGGCGATCCTCGGGATCATGCCCGTTGTTGAGCCGGGAGCGCAGTTCCTTGCCTGCCTTGAAGAAAGGCACGTGCTTGCTTTCGACCGATACCGAATTGCCGGTTCGCGGGTTGCGGCCGGTGCGCGCCTCGCGCTTGCGCACCGAGAACGCGCCGAAGCCGCGAAGCTCTACACGATCCCCGCGTTCGAGCGCCGCGGCGATTTCGTCGAAGATGACATCGACGATCTTTTCGACCTCGCGCACTTTCAGCGTGGGGTTCTCTTCAGCCAGTCGGGCGATGAGTTCGGAACGGAGCATGAGAGCAAACTTGCGCTAAGCGACGCGAAAGACAAGAGTTTTTCGCGGCAACCGCTGTACCGGGCAGTACGTTTCGTGCCGGATTGGGCCGGACGCTGTCACAAACGCCCTTCCCGCCTTTCTTTGCGGGGTAACCCCTGGTTTCCGCAGGTCTTCGCGCCCAACGCAGAACGCCCCCGCTTTCGCGAGGGCGTTCCGGACTTGTATCGAGGGAAAGGGACTATTCGTCCTTTTTGGCGCCCTTGAGAGCCGCGCCGAGAATGTCGCCCAGCGAGGCGCCCGAGTCGGCCGAGCCATACTGTTCCACGGCTTCCTTCTCGTCCTTGATCTCCATTGCCTTGATCGACAGCGAGACCTTGCGGCCGGCCTTGTCGAACGCGGTGACGAGAGCATCGACCTTGTCGCCGACGGCGAAACGCTCGGGGCGCTGTTCCGAACGGTCGCGCGACAGGTCGCCCTTGCGGATGAAGGCCTTCATCGCGCCATCGGCGATGGAAACCTCGATGCCGCCAGAGGTGACTTCGGTGACCGTGGTGGTGACGACCGAGTTCTTGCGCAGGTCGATCGATTCGGTCGGATCCTGGCTGAGCTGCTTGATGCCCAGCGAGATACGTTCCTTCTCGATATCGACGTCCAGCACGCGCGCCTTGACGGTGTCGCCCTTGTTGAACGCCTTGATGGCTTCCTCGCCCGGCTTGTTCCAGTCGATGTCGTTGATGTGGACCATGCCGTCGAGATCCGGGCCGAGACCGACGAACATGCCGAACTCGGTGATGCCGCGGACTTCGCCTTCGATGTTGGTGCCGACGGGGTGTTCCGCGAGGAACTGTTCCCACGGGTTGTTCATCACCTGCTTGAGGCCCAGCGAGATGCGGCGCTTCTCCGCGTCGACGTCCAACACCATCACGTCCACTTCCTGCGAAGAGGAGATGATCTTGCCGGGGTGCACGTTCTTCTTGGTCCAGCTCATTTCGGAGACGTGGATCAGGCCTTCGACGCCGTCTTCCAGTTCAACGAACGCGCCGTAGTCGGTGATGTTGGTCACGCGGCCCTTGAGCTTCGCGCCGACCGGGTATTTGGCGGCGACGCCATCCCACGGATCGGCCATCAGCTGCTTCATGCCGAGCGAGATACGTTGGGTTTCCGGGTTGATCTTGATGATCTGGACTTCGACTTCCTGGCCGACTTCCACCACTTGAGACGGATGCGACACGCGCTTCCAGCTCATGTCGGTGACGTGCAGGAGGCCGTCGATGCCGCCCAGGTCCACGAAGGCGCCGTAGTCGGTGATGTTCTTCACGACACCGCGGCGGCGCTCGCCTTCCTGCATGTTGCCGACGATTTCGGCGCGCTGTTCCGCACGCGACTCTTCGAGCACGGCGCGGCGCGAGACGACGATGTTGCCGCGCGGGCGGTCCATTTTCAGGATCGCGAACGGTTGGGCGTGACCCATCAGCGGACCGACGTCGCGGATCGGACGGATGTCGACTTGCGAGCCGGGGAGGAAAGCATTGACGCCGCCGAGATCGACGGTGAAGCCGCCCTTCACGCGGCCGACGATCTGGCCTTTCACGGTTTCTTTCTTCTCGTGCAGGCGCTCGAGGCGGGTCCAGGCTTCTTCGCGGCGGGCCTTGTCGCGGCTGAGGACTGCATCACCGAGCGCGTTCTCGATACGCTCCAGGTAGACTTCGACGATCTCGCCGACCTTCGGCTGGTTGTCGTCGGAAGCAAATTCGCGGGTGGGGATGCGGCCTTCGGTCTTCAGTCCGACGTCGACTGTGATGAAGTCGTTTCCAACTGCAGTGACGGTGGCGGGAACGACCCGGCCCTCCATCATGGCGGAGCCGGCAAAGCTCTCTTCGAGCATGGCGGCAAAATCACTGGTGGTAGGCTTCATAGTATCGACGGCAGGCATCAAGGCTCCAAAAGGGTTAGTCGTTACGGGCCAACCGGCTCATCCGGCGGACTGGCCGCACCATGCGGCGTTGTCGAGAAGTCCGTGCAACCGCCCCAAACGCAAAAGGCCCCATGCCGCTGATCCGATCCACTTGCGGGACCGCTTTGGCGACTGGGTTGTCCACAGACGGCGGGCTTAATGGGCGGACCGGCCCGGAAAGTCAAGCTTTGGGGCGGGTTTCCACTGGCTGGCCCTGCCCGGCCCGCAGGTTCCGTTCCTATATAGGAAGAAGGCCGGGACGCGGGAGGGATAGATGAAAAGCGTGGTGGTTACTGGGGCATCAACCGGGATCGGCTGGGGATGCACCAAGGTTCTCGCCGGCAAGGGCTTTCATGTCTTTGGCAGCGTGCGGAAGCAAGCCGACGCCGACCGCCTGTCGAAGGAGTTCGGATCGGCGTTCACGCCCCTGATTTTCGACGTGACCGATGAGGGCGCAGTGAGGGAGGGAGCAAAGGCAGCCGCGGCCGCGCTCAAGGGCGAGACCCTGGCAGGGCTGGTGAACAATGCCGGCATCGCGGTGGCAGGTCCCCTGCTCCATCTCGACGTTGCCGAGTTCCGCCACCAGCTTGAGGTCAACGTCACCGGCCAATTGATCGTGACGCAGGCCTTCGCGCCCCTGCTCGGCGCCTCGCCGGAGACCAAATCAAAAACGCCGGGACGGATTGTGATGATCTCGTCCGTGGGCGGCAAGAACGCCTCGCCTTTTGTCGGGCCCTATAGCGCTTCGAAATTCGCGCTCGAAGGATTCGCCGAATCCCTGCGGCGGGAGCTGATGCTCTATGGCGTCGATGTCGTGGTGGTGGCGCCCGGAGCGGTGGCGACGCCGATCTGGGACAAGGCGGATGCAGTGGATGTCTCGAAGTTCGGCAACACGCCCTACGCCAAACCGCTCGACGGCGTGAAGAAGTACATGCTGGAACTCGGCCGCAAAGGCCTGCCGCCGGAGAAGATCGGCGAGGCGGTGTGGACCGCGCTCACCATCAACGGGCCCAGGACGCGCTACACCGTGACACCGGAGCCGCTGCAGAACTGGTTGGTCAACCACCTGCCCAAGCGATCGGTCGACAACACGATCGCCAAGCGGCTAGGAATGACGCGGCTAGGCTAGCGCCTTACGCCCTGCCGATCAGCTTCAGCCATTCTTCTTCGCTGAGCACCTTGACGCCGTGCTTCTGGGCGTCGGCAAGTTTCGAGCCTGCACCGGGACCGGCGATGACAAGATCGGTTTTCGCGGACACTGAGCCAGACACCTTGGCGCCGAGTTGGATGGCCTGCTGCTTGGCCTCGTCGCGCGTCATCTTCTCCAGCGTGCCGGTGAACACCACCGTCTTGCCGGCAACCTTGGAGCCTGACGTGTCGGCGATCTTGTAGGGGGTGACCGTCACCTTCTGCACGAGGGCTTTCACGACATCGCGGTTATGCTTCTCAGCGAAGAAGTCGACCAGCGCCTCGGCCGCGACCTCGCCAAAGCCGTTGATCGCGGCAAGCGCGGTCAGGTCCTCTCCCGGCTGGCCTTTCGCCGCCGACTGGATTTCCTTCCGGAACGTAGACCAGTCGCCGTATTCGGCCGCGAGCGCGGCGCGGGATGTCTTGTTGAGGCCCGGGATATCGGCGAGCGCGCCTTCCAGGCTGTCGTCCAGCGAGGCCGGCGGCTTCGGAGGCAGATTCGGCGCGGCGGCGAGCAGCTTGTCACGGGCGCCGGGGCCGACGCCTTCTATGCTCTCAAGACGGCGGAAGGCGTCGTTGGGCCGCTGGTCGGCGGCCTTGGCGGCGGTCTCGTGCAGCGCCTCGAACGTGCCGAACTGGCGCGCCAGCAGGAGCGCGTTGGTTTCCCCGATATGGCGGATGCCGAGCGCGTTGATGAAACGGTCGAGCGGCTGGGTGCTGGCCTTCTCAATAGCGTCGAAAAGCTTGCGGGCCGAGGTCTCGCCATAGCCTTCCCATTCCTCGAGCGGCGGCTTGCCGGCTTTCTTGATCTGCGCGGCGAGGTTGAAGATGTGCTGGGGCGCGGTGATCACGCCGGCCTCGAAGAATTCCTCGATCTGCTTCTGGCCGAGGCCTTCGATGTCGAAAGCGCGGCGCGAGACGAAGTGCTTGAGCCGCTCCACCGCCTGCGCCGGACAGATGAGACCGCCGGTGCAGCGGCGATCGACTTCGTCGTCGCCATCGCCTGCCCCGCGCACGGCTTCCGAGCCGCAGAACGGACAGGTGTGTGGGAATTTGTAGGCCTTGGCGTCCTTGGGCCGCTTCTCTTCGACCACGCGGACGATCTGCGGGATGACGTCGCCGGCGCGCTGGACGATGACCCAGTCGTTGATCATGACGCCGAGGCGATGGATCTCGTCCTCGTTGTGCAGCGTGGCGTTGGAGACCACGACGCCGCCGACTGTCACCGGCTGCAAGCGCGCCACCGGCGCTAGCTTCCCGGTGCGGCCGACCTGGATATCGATGCCGAGCAGTTGCGTCATCGCCTGTTGCGCGGGAAATTTGTGCGCCGCGGCCCAGCGGGGAGAACGAGAAACGAAACCCAGCCGGTCCTGCCAGTCGAGCCTGTCGACCTTGTAGACGACACCGTCGATGTCGTAACCGAGCGAGGCGCGGCGGGCTTCGATGTCGTGATAGAACTCGAGCAGCTTCTCGACGCTGGTGGCGCGCTTCATGTCCGGGTTCACAGGCAGGCCCCAGGACTTGAAGGCTTTCACCGCCTCGGTTTGCGTTTCGGCGAAGGGCTCAGAAACATCGCCCCAGGTGTAGGCGAAGAATTTCAGGGGGCGCGCGCGCGTGATTTCCGGATCTTTCTGGCGGAGGCTGCCTGCCGCGAAGTTGCGCGGGTTGGCGGGTTTTTTGCGGCCGGCGGCGACCTCCGCTTCCTGGGCCTTTTCGAAATCCGCCATCAGGACATAGACCTCGCCACGCACTTCGATGCGCGCGGGGATGTTCTTGCCTTTGAGAGTATGTGGCACGTCCTTCATGGTGCGGACGTTGGTGGTGACGTCCTCGCCCACCGCTCCATCGCCTCGGGTAGCCGCGCGGGTGAGTTCGCCCTTCTCGTAGAGCAGCGAACAGGAAAGGCCGTCGATCTTCGGTTCGGCCGTGATCGCGACTTCCTCGCCGGCCTTGAGGTTGAGGAAGCGGCGCACACGATCGACGAAGTCCGTTACGTCGCTGTCATGGAAAAGGTTGTCGAGCGACAGCATCGGCTTGAGGTGCGTGACCTTGCCGAAGCCGCCGGTCGCCGCCGCGCCCACTTTCTCCGTCGGACTGTCGGCGCGCTTGAGCTCGGGGAATTTCTTCTCGATCGCGATGAGACGCTTGCGAAGCTCGTCATACTCCGAATCGGACAAGTCCGGCGCGTCTTCCTGGTAGTAGGCATTGTCGGCCGCGCGGATTGCCTCGCCCAGCTTCTTCAGCTCGGCCTTGGCTTCTTTGTCGGTAAGTTTGGAAACGGGAGTTTCAGCCATGCGGCTGGTATAGCGCAGCGCGAGAAGGTGTGGAGTGGTTTGTGAGCCCGGCCTCGTGGTTCGACAGGCGGCCCTTCGGGCCTGCTCACCATGAGGCCTTCGAGCCGTATGCAATTCCAGCGCAGCCTCATGGTGAGCAGCACGCGCAAGCGTGCGTCCTTCGAACCATGAAAGGCGGGCTTAGGCGCCCGCCAGAAGTCTTCCGGCCGCCGCGCGGGCCTCGCGCGTGACATTGGCGCCGGCGAGCATGCGGGCGATCTCTTCCTTTCTCGCCTTGGCGGAGAGCGTATCGACCGAAGTGACAACCTCGCCGCCCGCTTCCGCCTTGGAAACACGCATCTGGCGTTCCGCAGCGGCTGCGACCTGTGGAGAATGGGTGATCGCCACCACCTGCCGCTCCTGCCCCAACCGCGCGAGCCGCTCGCCAACCGCGGCTGCAACCGCCCCGCCGACACCCACATCCGCCTCGTCGAACACCAGCGTCCCACAGGGCGAGGTCGCCGCCAACACGACGCTGACCGCCAGGGCGAAGCGGGCCATCTCGCCGCCCGAAGCGATGCGGTTCAGGGGGCCGAAGCCGGCGCCCGCGTTTGTTTCGATCTCGAAGACGACATCGTCCTGGCCCGCAGGGCCCGCCTCGCGCCGCGATACCGCAACGCGGAACCGCGCCTTGTCGAGCTTGAGCGGCGGCAATTCATGACCGACCGCCTTTGCGAGTTTTCTTGCAGCCCCCTCGCGCGCCGCCGTCAGCTTGTCGGCGGCTGCCGAGTATTCGCTTCGCGCCCGGGCCTCGGCCTCCATGGTCGCTGCAAGCGCGCCGTCGGAATGCTCGATCTCGTCGAGCTGCATCCGCAGCCGCTTGTGCAGGTTGGGCAACTGATCGGGATCAAGATCATGCTTCCGGGCGGCGGCCCGCAAGGCGAACAACCGGGTCTCTGATGCTTCAAGCGCCGCCGGGGAAAATTCACACGCCGCATGCGCCGCATCGAGCGCCGAGCGGGCCTCGCCCGCCTCGATCAGCGCGCGCTCAAGGCTTTCGCAGGCCGCACGCATGCGAACCGCCAGCTCGCTGGCCGCCCCCTCGCCCGCCAGCCCGGGCGCGCCAAGCGAACGCGAGACCGTGCGGCTGGCGCTGGCTATGGCATGTTCGACATTGGCCTTGGACAGGGTCTGCGCCGCGGATGCGATCGCATCCGCCACGCGCTCACCCGCCTGCATCATCGCGCGATCGATCGCCAGCTTGTGGGTTTCGCCTTCCTGCGGATCGAGCAGGTCGAGCTCCTCGAGCGAATGGGTGAGCCAGCTGCGCTCTGCGGAGGCGCGCGACAACCGGGCCTCCAGCGCTGCGCGCGCCTCCTCGGCGCAGCGCAACGCGGTCCAGGTTCGCGCGGTTTCGGCCAGGAGCTTTTCCGCGCCGGCGTAGGCGTCCAGAAGCGCGCGGTGGCGGGATGCATTGAGCAGGCCGAGGCCTTCATGCTGGCCGTGCACGTCAGCGAGCACGGCGCCGGCTTCTTCCACAAGCGCCGCGCTGACCGGACGGTCGTTGAGAAAGGCGCGCGCCGCGCCGCCGCGCTTGATCACACGGCGGAAGACAAGCGGCTCATCCGGCGCTTCCTCCACGCCGCGCGCGGCGAGCAAGGCCCGAACGGGATGCCGAGGACCGATTTCAAAACTTGCCGCTACGCTGGCGGCGTCGGCGCCAGGCCGGATCAGGCCCTGCGTGGCGCGCGCGCCCAGCGCAAAGCCGAGCGCCGACATCAGGATCGACTTTCCCGCGCCGGTTTCGCCGGTCAGCGCGCTGAAGCCTGACCCGAGATCGAGGTCGAGCGCGCGCACCAGGACAAAGTCGCGGATGGAAAGGCCCGTCAGCATGACGGACGGCTCTATCACGCTTGGAACAGAAAGGGAACATACAATTTGTATTATGCGGCGAGGCGCTGGGGCGGCTGGGAGCAAACGCTCATGCCCCTGATGGCTACGGGGTTGAGAACACAGTCGTGATGCGTTCTCAGCGTGACGAAACGCGGAAGTTTCGCGATAACCTCGGCCGTCCAGTTGGGAGACTTGAGACATGAAGAAACTTCTCGCCGCCGTCGCACTCGCAGCCTGCCTGGCCGCGCCGGCTTTCGCCGCCCTTCCGGAGGGCACAAAGGCGCCGGACATCACGGCAACCGGCATGCTCGACGGCAAGGAGTTCACCTTCAAGCTGTCCGACGCGCTGAAGAAAGGCCCGGTGGTGATCTACTTCTTCCCCGCCGCCTTCACGCAGGGCTGCACCATCGAGACGAAAGCGTTCGCTGACGCTGCCGATCAGTTCAAAGCCGCCGGCGCGACGCTGGTGGGCCTCACCGCCGGCGCTCAGGACCCCGACACCAAGAAATACATGAGCGCCAAGGACAACCTGCCCCTGCTGCAGAAGTTCTCGGAAGAAGACTGTCGCAACAAGTTCCCGATCGCGGCCGTCGATCTCGACACGGTGAAAGCCTTCAACGTCATTCTGCCGCAAAAGCCGGACTGGAGCGACCGCACCTCCTACGTCATCGGGAAGGACGGCAAGATCGCTCTGGCCTACACCGACATGAAGCCGAACGATCACATCACCAAGACGCTGGAAGCCGTGAAGGCCCTGAAATAGGCCTGTCGTCCTCCGACGAAACGACAACGCTCCCGTGGGTCCCACGGGAGCGTTTTTGTCTGGCGCGCGGCAATAGGCCGATCAGCTAGAGGACAGCGATTTCCAGAGGCGGTCGATCAGGTTGAAATCGGCGTGGCCGTTGGGCTTTTCGACCAGCTGAACGCCCTCGCCCTGCATCAGCTTGTAGGCGCGGGTGTACCATTCCGAGCCGGGATAGTTGTAGCCGAGCACGGCGGCGGCGGCTTGCGCCTGGCTGACCAGGCCGATCGACAGATAGCTTTCGACCAGGCGCTCGAGCGCCTCGGGCACGTGGCTGGTGCCGTCGTAAGTCTTGAGCACGTTCTTGAACCGGTTGATGGCGGCGAGGTGCTCGTTGCGGCGCAGATAGTAGCGGCCGATCTCCATCTCCTTGCCGGCCAGCTGGTCGCGGACCATGTCGGTCTTCACGGCTGCATCGCGTGCGTATTCCGTGTCGGGGAATAGCGCCGTCACCTTTTTCAGGGCGTCGAGGGCAAGTTCCGAGCGCGCCTGCTCGCGGCCAACGTCGACGATCTGGTCGAAATGGCAGATGGCGATGAGGTAATAGGCGTAGGGCGCGCCGTCGCCGCCCGGGTGCAGCGAGATGTAGTCGTTGGCGGCGGAGATCGCCTTTTCATAATCGCGCTGGCGATAGCGCGAATAGGCCGACATCAGCATCGCGCGGGCGGCCCAGGGCGAATAGGGGTGCTGGCGCTGGACCTCGTCGAACTGCTGGGCGGCCAGGGCCCACTCGCGGCGATCCAGCCGGTGGGTGGCGTCGTTGTAGATCGTCTCGACCGGCCGCTCGACATAGGCGAGTTCCTTCGAACGGGTGTTCGAGGCGCAGCCCGAAACCGCGGCCAGCGCTGTGCTGGCAATCAGAACAGCCTTCAAGGCATGCGCAGATCGCATGAAGTCTCTCCGCCGGAGGGTCCCCGTTGGGGCGTTCTAGACCAAGGCTTGGGCAGCGTCCAAGCCGAATAGCTGCGCCTATACGCCGCCCGAACTGGGCGATTTTGCGGTGGCCGGCACGGGGGCCTTCTTCCTGCGCCGCCCAATCCAGCGCAGCAGCAGCCAGAACAGCCACACCCCCAGCGCCACGAAGATTACAAGCGGCAGGACCCCGCCGATGAATTCGACGATCGCCGCCAGGGTGCCCACGAAATTGGGGGCGAAGTTGGAAAAGGCGTTGCCCAGCGGCCGCCAGATCGATTCCGACACAACCGACCGCTTCGGCTCGTAGCTGAAGGTCAGGGTCGACATGGCGACGCGAAGTTTCAGGGCCGCCAGAACCGACTGGCGCGAATCGATGTCGGCCTGGGCGTCGGCCAGCGTCTTCTGGATTTCGAGAAGGTCCGACAACTTGCCCGGCTTTTCCCGCAGCATGGTCTGCAAGCCGTCGCGGAAGGCGACCTGCGACTTGAGCCGCGCCTCGCCATCGACGATCTGGACAGTGAGATCCTCGCCGGAGCGATTGGATCCATCGACCGAGGCGTCGAACGGCTTGAGGCCGGCGACGACGCCCTTCTCGAAGGTGCGCACCCAGGCTTCGGTTGCGCGCATCGACAGCTGGCCGTTGCTGGACTCGTTCTCGCCGAGGCCGGTGATGTTGCTGTTGGTGACGTAGCAGTTGGCGGGGCCCGCATCCTCGCAAAGCTTCTTATGCGCGTTGAGGAGGTCCTGCATGTTGCCGGTCGGCACCTTGAAGGTCCAACCGTAGGTGTAGGCCATCATCGTGCCGGGCGGGATGGGCTGGCCGGAGCCGCCGGGCTGGTTGTCCTGGATGTTGACGGCGCCGCCGACGGATTTTTCCGTCATCGCCGGCGGAGCGGGCGCCGGCATAGCCATGGGCGCATCCGCGCTCGCAAAAGCCATCCTGCCTTGCGCTGCCTGGTCGTTGTTGCTGCTTCCGCCGCACGCGCTGACGCTCAGCGCAGCAAGGGCGGCGAGTGTAATGCGTAGCATGGTCCATCCCGCTGAAGTCCGACGGCGATCAGACTGGCGCGCGCATCGCGACAGAATCAAGGCGGAAACCGATGGCGGCGGCTAGGCTGACGTCCACGCGAAGGCGGATGGATCGCCAAACACCTCGCGCAGCAGGCGATTGTTCATGAGGTGGCCTGGCTGTTCCGCCTCGTAGAGGCCATCGATCGGCCCGCCGGCCAGGAACATGTCGCCGATGACGTCGAGCATCTTGTGGCGGACGAATTCGTCCGGCGCTCTCAGTCCGCCGGGATTCCGGATGGCGTCGCCGTCGACGACGATGGTGTTGTCGAGCGAAGCGCCAAGGGCCTTGCCGGCGGCGCGGGCGGCTTCGGCGTCCCTGGCAAAACCGAAGGTGCGGGCCCAGGCGATCTCGCGAGCGAACGATCCCGGCGTCATGGCGAAGGAGAGCGCCTGGCGGCCGATCGGCCCGGCGCCGAAATCGATGACGATGCTGGCGGCAAACCCTTCGTGGGGAGACAGCCGCGCGAATTTTACACCATCGCGGACCTCGACAGGTTTCAGGATCTTGAGCCGCTTGCGGGGCGCGGATTGCGCGGCAAGGCCGGCCTCCTCGATCAGCTCGACAAAATTCTTCGAAGAGCCGTCGAGTATCGGAAGCTCCGGCCCGTCGAGCTCGGCGACCAGATTGTCGATCCCCGCTCCCGCGCAGGCGGCCAGGAAATGCTCGACCGTCGCCACGCTCGCCCCGCCCTCGCCGTTGAGGTTGGTGCCCATGCCCGGCGTTTCGGCAGCAAGGGCGGATGCGGGAATTCTTGCGCCGCCGAGATCGCTGCGGATGAAGGCGACACCCTCGCCCGCCGCCGCCGGACGGATGACGAGCCTTGCGGCCTTGCCGGAATGGACCCCCGGTCCCGAGCGGCTCGCTTCCCTGGCGATGGTGTGCTGGCTTTCCATGGCGTGCAGCTAGGCTGGCTTCATCCGTTCATCAACTCAAGTCCCGTTGCTGGATATTGCGCGGGAACGCGGGTCGTCGCATCAGTCCGGCGATGGAGCTTCCACCCAAACTGAGGCTGACGATCGACGAGGCGCTGGACGGCGTTCCGATCTCGGAGCTGTCGGCGGCGTCGGATGCGCTCTCCCAACGCTATCGCAACGAGGTGCGCGACGGACGGATGCACCTGTCGGAGGATGGCGCGGCGCTCGCCTATCTCGCCACGCGCATGCCTGCGACCTTCGCCGCGATCCACGCAAGCCTGTCGGAGACTGCAATCGCGGTACCGGGCTTTGCGCCTGTCTCGCTTCTGGATGCGGGCGCGGGACCGGGCACGGCGCTATGGGCGGCTGCGACCTGCTGGCCCGGGCTTGAGCGCGCGGACATGCTGGAAGCTAGCCCAGTCATCCGCAGCTGGGGCGAACGCTTGTCGAAAGGCGCAGGCGTCGGAGAGGTTGCATGGCGTGCGCATGACCTGCGGCGCCCATTGACGGCCAAGCCGAGCGACCTCGTCGTGCTGGCCTATGTGCTCGACGAACTGACGCAGGCGGACCGCGGGCCGCTGATCGATCGGCTTTGGTCGCTGACCGCAGGCGTGCTGGTGATCGTCGAGCCCGGCACGCCGGCGGGCTGGGCCCGCATCCTCGACGCTCGCGCCAGGCTGATAACCGCCGGCGCCAGGATCGCGGCGCCCTGCCCGCATGCGCGGACCTGCCCGATCGTCGGGCCCGACTGGTGCCATTTTTCCGCGCGCGTCGCGCGCTCGCGCACGCACCGCCTCGCCAAGTCGGCCGAGGTTCCGTGGGAGGACGAGAAGTACATCTATCTTGCGGCGACGCGCCTGCCGGCGGAGCGGCCCGGCGCACGCGTGATCGCCCCGCCCGAAGCTGCAAGCGGCCGCGTGCGGCTAAAGCTTTGCCAGGCGGATGGGGCGGCTGCGCACAGGCTGGTCACCCGCCGCGAAGGCGAAGTGTTCAAGCGCGCGCGGCGCATTGGTTGGGGAGACGGCTTCGAGCCCTGACCCGCTCATCCCGGCGAACGCCGGGATCCAGGGCGGCTTCAGGTCTTGTTCCGGACTAGGGCCGCAGCGCCAAGGCGGTACAAGGATCGATGTGATCCCTGGGTCCCGACTTTCGTCGGGACGATCGGGGCGCAACCAGCGTCTGATGTGGTCAGGCGTTGCCCGAGCGGCGCAGGAAAGCCGGGATTTCCAGTTCGTCGTCGAACGATTCGTCTTCGTCCGACGGTTTGGGCGCGGGGGCCGGGGCGGCTTCTTCCTGCGGCTTCGACTTCCAGCCGAACAGCGAAGCGAAGGATCGCGACTGCGGCTCTGCCGCTGGCGCGGGCGGATCGTTGGCGATCTCCACCGGTTCGGGCGCCGGCGCCGGGCGCGGACGGATGATCGGCGGCGGGTTTGCCGGGCGCGGCTGCAGCAGGGGCGAGGGAGCGTTCGACAGGCCGAGCTCGGCGGCGGGCGACGGCGCGTTCAGCGTGGCTGCCGAAAGATTGGCGAGCTGTTCGCGCACGGGGGATTGCTGCTGGGGTTGATGCTGCGGCTGTGACGCGGGGCGGACGGCGGCGAACTGCGTGACGCCGGCGGCGACCACGGAGACGCGAATCTTGCCCGACATCTTTTCATCGAAGGTGGAACCGAGGATGATGTGCGCATCGACATCGACTTCGCGGCGCACTTCGTTGGCGGCCTCGTCGACTTCGAACAGCGTCATGTCATAGCCGCCTGTGATGTTGATAAGGACGCCCTTGGCGCCCTTGATCGAGACATCGTCGAGCAGCGGGTTGGCGATCGCGAGCTGCGCAGCTTTTAGCGCGCGGTTCTCGCCTTCGGCCTCGCCCGTGCCCATGATCGCCGAGCCCATGCCGGCCATCACCGTGCGCACGTCGGCGAAGTCGAGGTTGATGAGGCCGGGCATGACCATTAGGTCGGTGATGCCGCGCACGCCCGAGTGCAACACACGGTCGGCCATGTTGAAGGCTTCGGCGAACGTGGTCTCGCGGTTGGCGACGCGGAACAGGTTCTGGTTCGGGATGATGATCAGGGTGTCGACTTCCGCACGGAGGTCGATGATGCCGCGATCGGCCACCTGCATGCGGCGCTTGCCCTCGAAGTCGAACGGCTTGGTGACCACGCCGACGGTGAGGACTTTCTGCTCTTTCGCGATGCGCGCGATGATGGGGGCCGCGCCCGTGCCCGTGCCGCCGCCCATGCCAGCGGCGATGAAGCACATGTGGGCGCCTTGGAGAAGTTTCTTGATCTCGTCAGCGGATTCCTTGGCGGCTTCCATGCCGACCTCGGGATTGGCGCCTGCGCCGAGGCCCGCGGTCTTGGCGGCGCCGAGCTGGATCTGGAGAGGGGCTTTCGAGCGGACCAGGGCCTGGGCGTCGGTGTTGGCGACGACGAATTCGACGCCCTGCAGGTTGGCCTCGATCATGTTGTTGACGGCGTTTCCGCCAGCGCCGCCGACGCCGATCACGACGATCCGGGGTCTCAACTCTACCGCCATAGGCCACAACCTCGTCCAGGCATCCCGGCGGCCAGGGAAAACGGCCCTCACCGCTTCGTTTCACGAAGATCGCGGGTTTTGCCTAAGCGCATATTAAGGCCGAAACGGGCTCAGAAATTTTCCTGAAGCCAGCCGGTCACCCGCTTGAACAGGCCGGAACCGCCATCTCCGGCGCCCCGTTCCGTGCCTCCCCGCACAGGATCCGGCGCGCCCATCGACTGCCAACGTAGCAGCCCTGCCGCCGCGGCGAAAGCAGGTGAACTGTAAGTCTCGCCTAGTCCGCGCACATTCGCGGGCTTGGCGAGACGGACCGGTGCGCGGAAAACATCCTCAGCCAGCTCCTGCAAACAAGGCAGTTGGGACGAGCCTCCGGTCAGTACGATGCGTCTCGGCAGGGGGCGGCCCGCGGCGGAGGCCTTCGAAAGGCGCATGTCCATCAGTTCGAGGATCTCCTCGATCCGCGGACGCAGGACCTGGGCGATTTCCGCTCGGGAACACTGGTGGGCTTCCAACCTGCCGTCCGGTCCCAGCCGGGGGGCGTCGACCATCTCCAGGGCGGCGACTTCGGTGAGGCCCACCGCGCCGTGAAGGGTCTTCATCCGCTCGGCGGCGGCAAAGGTCGTGCCCAGCCCCTGGGCCAGGTCGGAGGAGGCGCGCGAACCGCCCATCGGCAGGGTTTCGACGTGGATCAGCCCGCCGTCGCAGAAGGCGGCCGCCGAGGTCACGCCGGACCCGAAGTCGATGACCATGGCGCCCTGCTCGGCCTCGTCCTCGACCAGGACTGCCAGACCCGCCGCGTAGGGGGCGGCGATGACGGCTGACACCTCAAGATGGGCGCGGCTGACGCACTGGACGATGTTGCGCAGGCCGGCCGTTGGAGCGGAGACGACCAGGAAGCTGGCGGTCAACGCCTCGGCGAACATGCCGCGCGGATCCCTGATGCCGGCCGTGCCGTCGACCGCATAGCCCAGCGGTGCGTGATGCAGGATTTCGCGTCCGCTGGACTGGAAGCTGGCAAGGGCGCTGTAGCGGACGTCGCGCACATGCTGGGGCGTGATCTCGCGGCCGGAGAGGGGCAGCTTGGCGCGGACGACGTCGCTGCGCAGGTCCGGGCCGGACACGCCCAACACTATGTCGGTGATCCTAGTCTCGGCGGCGCGTTCGGCCTGTTCCACGGCGAGGCGGATCGAGCGCTCCAGGGCGTCGAGGTCGACCACGGCGCCCGCCTTGACGCCCTTGGTGGCGTGGACGCCCACGCCGTCGACCGAGGGCTCGGCGCCGTTTTCGCCGCGCCGGCCGATGACGCAGGTGATCTTGGACGAGCCGATGTCGAGGCCCGCAATCGTCGACACGCGACCGGGACGGTCGCGCGAGGACGAGCGCTGAGCCAGGGACGACATGGAGGTCATGCGCCTCCCGGCGGAGACGCCTCAGGCGCGCCCGGCGTGGGGCGCAGCGCGAAGCGCTCGGGGTGGCGGGCGTCGATGCGGGTGACCGGCAGGTCGAGCACGCGGCTGCGCGCCTGCATCATGTTGAGGGCGTCGAGCGCCTTCACCAGCTGGGCGTCCTCGGGCATGGCGACGTCCGCCCCGCCCTTGAACTTCACGTCCCAGCGGCGGCCGCCGACACGATAGGCGGTGTCCATGCGGGCGGCGAGGTCTGGATAGTCCTGCATCGCGGTGACCAGGGTGGCGGCGGAGGCCGCGGCGCCATCGCCGACGATGCGCGGCAGCTTCATGAAGTCGTCCGGGTTCACCTGCGCGAAGGTGCGGCCCTTCTGGTCGATGACGCGCCAGTCCTTGCCGCCTTCGCCCTGCCAGAGCGCGATCGGCTGGCGCGGATCGGCGATGATGGTGATGGTGTTGGGCCACATGCGATGGACCTTCACGCCCGAAACCGCGTCGAGCTTCTCGATGCGCGCCTTGATCGCATAGGGGTCGGCCATGAGCATGTTGCCGCCGACATGGACGCCGGCGATCTCGCGCGTCTTCTGCTCGACCAGCGGATCGAGGCCGACCACGTTGATCTTGTCGATCGCAAGACCCGCAGACCGCATGATGACGTCGAAGCCGCCATTGAGGCGCTCGCCGAAGGCGCCGAGGCTGCCGCCCATCCAGGCCGCGCAGGTGATCATGGCGGCGCCGCATATGATGGTGCCGAGCGCATAGGTGGCGATGCGGTCGCGGAACCAGGCCACGGAATAGGGAATGTCGCGTGCGCGGACGGCCGGACCCGGCGCCGGGCGGCGTTCGTCGCGGTCATCGCGATCGTTGTCTTGGTAGTCCGGGCCCGAAATACGCGGGCGCCTTACCTTGGGCATGACGCGTCCTCGATCATCCAGCGGACGAGCGAGGGATAGTCGATGCCAAGGTGGGCAGCCTGTTCGGGGACAAGAGACGTAGGCGTCATGCCCGGCTGCGTGTTGGTTTCGAGTATCACCAGTCGACCCGCTTTATCGTCGTAGCGAAAATCCGACCGCGACACGCCGCGACAACCGAGCGCCTGGTGGGCCTTCAGCGACGCTTTCAGCGCAGCTTCCGTGACCGCATTCGGCAGGTCCGCAGGCACGACATGGCGCGATCCGCCAGCCTGGTATTTTGCGTCGTAATCGTAATATTCCCTTAAAGTCGTGATCTCGGTGACGGCCATGGCGCGATCGCCCATCACGCCAACGGTCAACTCCCTGCCCTCAATGAATTTTTCGACCAGCGCGCGCTTTCCGAATTTCCAGGTGCCGTCGGTCAGCTCCTTGGGCGGGCGGTTGGCGCCTTTACGAACGATAAACACTCCGAAGGAGGAACCTTCCGCTACCGGTTTGATCACGTAGGGCGGCGCCATGATGTGGTCGCGCGCCAGGTCCTCGATGTCGTGCATGCCGCCGGGCGCCACTTCGAGCCCGTGCTGGACATAGACGGCCCGGGACTTGTCCTTGTCCATCGCCAGGGCCGACGCCAGGACGCCGGAGTGGGTGTAGGGAATTCCCATGACCTCGAGGATGCCTTGCACGCATCCATCCTCGCCCCACGGACCGTGCAACGCGTTGAGCGCGACGTCGGGCTTTGCCTCTTCAAGCTGGCGAGCCAATTGCCGCGTGGCGTCGATCTCGACGACGTCGAAGCCGGTCTTGCGCGCCGCTTCCGCCATGCCCTTGCCGGACGACAGCGACACCGGCCGTTCGGACGACCAGCCCCCCATGATGACGGCGACACGAGTCATGGACCGCTCCTGATGCTGTAATGGCTATGCGGCTGCACCGGTTACCGGGACGCTACTGGAATCCGGCCTACAGGAGTTCGTTTTCCGCACAAAACAGGCGGATTGGGGGCCGGAGCGGTTCGTGGCAGGTTGCAGGCATGAAACGTTTGACCGCCCTTGCAGTCCTGTTAGCCGCGGCCTGCAGCACCGCCCCCGCCCCGGATCCTGCGCCTACACAACCGGCCGCTCCCGTGACCCAGCTGGCGGGTACGCCCTGCGATCCGCCGTTGGTAATCCCAGCCAGCATTGTCGCGTCCGTCACCGCGCAGTTCGAGGAGGGGCGAACCACGCCGGCCCCGCCGATCAGCGCCGAAGACCGCGCGACTTATCAGGCTAACGAGGCGAAGCAGCGCGCCGCCGACTGGGGCAATCTGTGCCGCTTCCGCGCCGCCAACGGCCAACTGATGCGCGGTGCAGCCGAACCTGCTCGCGTCGTCTTCATGGGCGATTCGATCACGCAAAACTGGGGCCTTGCCCGTCCTGGCTTCTTCAATGCCGTGAACGTCAATCGCGGCATCGCGGGACAGACCACGCCGCAGATGCTGTTGCGCTTCAATGCCGATGTAATCGCGCTGAAGCCTGCGGCCGTGCACATCATGGCCGGCGTCAACGATATTGCGGGCAACACAGGCCCAACCACCCTGGAAGACGTCGAGAACAATACGGCGGCGATGGTCGAGCTGGCGAAGGCGCATGGCATCAAGGTGATCCTCGCCACACCCCTGCCCGCGGCGACCTTTAGCTGGGCCCCGGCGCTGCAGCCGAAAGAGTCAGTCGTTCAGCTTGTCGCCTGAACACGAAAGTATGCCGCCGAACAGCACCTGACGCTGGCCGACTACTATCCAGCGATGGCGACTCCAGACGATGCGATGAAGCCGGAATTGACACTCGACGGCGTCCATCCCAGCCTCAAGGGCTACAAGGTGATGGAGCCCATCACGCAGGCGGCGATCAAGGCGGCGCTGGGCAAGTAATTACCGTGTCGGCGGCGCGTGACCGAAATCCATCAGCACACGGGCCAACAAATAGGCGCGCGGCGTGAGGGTGGAGAGGTCAGCTGAATCTTCCGGCCCGTGTGCGCCATCGCCTTCGAGGCCGAAACCATCGAGCGAGGGCGTACCCGTTTCGGCTGCGTAAGCAACGTCGGCCGACGACCCCACAGCTACGCCGGTGAGCGTGCGGCCCAGTTCCGCATAGAGCTTGTTGGCGCGCGCAAGCAGCGCATCGGTCGAGGCAGCGTGCGGCCACGGCGGGAAGTTGCGGTCGAGCTTGCTGGTAATGGTGACGCCATCGATGGTGGGCGATGCCGCCAGCTTCGCGGCGGCTTTCTCGATCCGGTCGAACTCATCCGGCGTCTGCACCCGCACATCGGCCTTCACCACGGCATGGTCGGGGATCACATTGATCTTGTCGCCGCCGTTGAGGACCGTGACGTTGACGGTGGTCTGCTTCGAGGCGTCGGCCAGCTTGCCGAGTTCCAGCGCGGCATGTGCTGCTTCAAGCGCGGCGTTGCGTCCTTTCTCGGGCTCCAGGCCAGAGTGAGCCGCGCGGCCGGTGAATTCCAGGGTAAGCGTGGCCGAGCCCTTGCGGCTTATGAGGGCCTTGTCGGTCGGCACGCCGCGTTCGAGGTTGATCGCAACATCCGCTGCGCTCGCAACGGCCCGGATCAGGTCGCGCGAACCGACCGAACCGGTCTCCTCGCTGGCGTTGAGGATCAGCTCGATCCGCGCGAAGTCGCGGTAGCCGATGGTCTTGAGAGCGCCGAGCGCACAGATGGCGGTGACACCGCCAGACTTATCGTCACCTGCGCCGGGACCGGTTAGCCGGTCGCCCTCCCAGCGCGGCGGGTGTGCGGCGACTGTTCCCTTGTTGAACACCGTATCCATGTGGGCGATCAGAACGATGCGGCCCTTGCCCGTGCCGGTGAAGACCGCGACGACATTGTCGCCGACAGAGGGCGCCGTCGGCTTCGCGATGTGAACATCTGCGCCAATTTCGCGCAGTTTGGCCGCGAAGATCGCGCCGACTTTGTTCAGCCCTTCGGCATCGCCGGTTCCACTATCGATGCTGACGACCTGTTCGAGCAGCGCACGTGACGGCGCCTGACACGCCGTCACCGCATCGAGCAGCTTCTGGTTGGGCTTCGGCCTGGCCCCCTGCGCGATGGCAGGAGAAATCGCCATGGCCAGCGACAGAGCCAGGCCCACGAATCCCGACGTCCGATTGAATCGCATGTTCCGCACCTGCGCCTGATCCCGCCGGCAGACTAGCGGGTTTGGCGATCTGCGCGAGCCCTGACGCCGTGCCTTGGTTCCAAGGTGCTGGTGCGCTATCACGCCGCCCTTCCCGTGGAGCGCGGCCATGCCTCTTTCCATCATCGGCATCGATGCGGACGACACACTCTGGCACACCGAGACGGTGTTCCGGCTGACGCACAAGCGCTTCAACGAGTTGCTGGCTGAGTTCGGCGACGCGGATGCGCTTGAGGCGAAGCTGGCGGCGGTCGAGCGCGACAACATGAAGGCCTACGGCTATGGCGCGAAGGGTTTTACGCTGTCGATGCTGCAGACCGCGCTTGAGGTGAGCGGCGGCAGGGTTTCGACCGCGATCATCTCCGAACTGCTGCAGGCGGGGCGCGAGATGATGACCCATCCGATCGAGCCGCTGCCCGGTGTGGAAGAGGCGCTCAGGAACCTGGCGGAGCGCGCGCCGCTGGTGCTGATCACCAAGGGCGACCTGTTCCACCAGGAGAGCAAGCTCGCGGGATCGGGGCTCGGTTCGTATTTCTCAGGCGTCGAGATCGTGTCGGAGAAGACGCCGGACATCTATGTGAAGGCGTTCGCGCGTCATGGCGCTTCACCAGAGCGCGCGATGATGGCCGGCAATTCGGTGAAGTCAGATATCCTGCCGGTGATCGCGGCGGGCGCTTATGCGGCGCTGATCCCCTACCCGCTGGTGTGGGAGCACGAGCGCGCGGAGAAACCGGCAGGCAATCCGCGCTTCCGCGAGATGGAAACGCTGGGCCGCCTGCCCGAGTGGGTGGATCAGATCGGATAACCACCAGTGAGCCCGTCCCTATAGTTCGACGGACGCACGCTTCGCGTGCTGCTCACCATGAGGACTAAGGATCATCGTGAACGTGGAAAAACCCTCGTGATGAGCAGTCGCCCAAGGCGACGACCGTCGAACCACGAGGGCGTGCTCCCAAGCCTTACTGCGGCGTAGTCGCTGGCGCCGCCGGACGCGGCGCCGGGGGCGGCGCGTTGGGATCGACCTGGCCGAGGCCGATGACTTCGCCCGACGCCACCACGTGATCCTTCATCGGCGCGATGAGCTCGTCGTAGTTTTTGGGATTGAAGTCGGCCGGCAGCGTGGTGTCGAGCGCGAGGACCTGGATGTGGTAGCGGTGCTTCGGCCCCGGAGGCGTGCGCGGGCCGAGATAGGGCTTGCCCTGGCCCTGGTAGTTCGGGCCGTAGATCGCGTCCTTGGGTTTCTCTTCCGGCTTCATGCCTGCGGGAAGCTTTGTGATGGTCGATGGGATGTTGACGACCGACCAGTGCAGGATGGGAGAACCGCGCGCCACCATGCCCGAGTCCTGCAGGATGATCGCGTAGGACTTGGTGGACGCAGGGCCCTTGGTCCATTCGAGGCCGGGGAATTCGTTGCCCTGGTATTGGGTATATTTGAATGGAATGTCTTCGCCGTTTTTCCAGCCCGGCGTCGTGACCGTGAGCTTCGCCTTGGCGGGGTTGGTTGTCGTCACGAGAAGCGGCGTTCCCGGATCCGGATCGAGCGGCGGCGGGGATTGCGCGAAGGCTGCGCTGGAAAAACTCAGGGCGGCGCCAAAGACCAATGCAGACAGATGCGATTTCATGACTATTTCCCTTCCCTGAGCGCCAGCAAGATAGTCCCTTCTTGGGCTCGATGGCCCTTCTTGGGCTCGCTGGAGTCGTTATAGTTTATTGACTATAACGTCAGGATCGGCAGACGTGAACACCCAACGGCACACACTCAGCAGATAGGGCGGCGAAGAACATGCTCAAACGGACAAAGCAGTCGGTGCGCAACCTGACCCTGGGGGCAACCGCCATCGCCCTGGCGCTTGGCATCGCCGCGTGCATCGCCGGCCCGCAGGAAACCGCGTCCGCGCAACCGGCCGCCAACGCCCAGTGCGATCCAGATAATGGCGGCATCACTCTTTCGCCAGGGTTCTGCGCAACGGTTTTTGCCGACAATCTCGGCCATGTGCGTCATGCGGTCGTCGGGCAGGACGGCACGCTCTACGTCAATATCTGGTCGGGCCGCTACTACGCCGGCCAGCCCGTGCCGAGCGATGGTTTCCTTGTCGCCCTCAAGGATACGAACAAGGACGGCAAGGCCGACGCCGTCAGCCACTTCGGCGACACCAAGGCGGTCAACAACACCGGCGGTTCGGGCATCGCGCTCTACAACGGCTATGTCTACGCCGAGGCGGGCGACACCACGCTGCCGGTCGACACCGCCGCCAAGATCGTGCGCTACAAGCTGCCGGCGAGCGGCGTTCCGGCTGCGGACGCCAAGCCGGAGGTCGTGCTCTCCGGGTTGCCGATGGGCGGCGATCACAACATGCATCCCATGCAGATCGACCAGAAGGGCATGATGTTCGTCGACCTGGGCTCGGCGACCAATTCCTGCCAGCCGCAGAACCGCCGCGCCGAGGTTCCGGGAGCCCAGCCGTGCACCGAACTCGAGACGCGCGCGGGCATCTGGCAGTACGACGCCAAGAAGCTTGGCCAGGTCTTCTCTCCGAAGGAGCGCTATGCGACCGGCCTGCGCAATCCGGAAGGCCTTGGCTTTGATGCGCAGGGCCGGCTGTTCGCCGGCGTGCATGGCCGCGACCAGCTGATCCAGAATTGGCCGAAGCTTTATCCCGACGTGCAGCACACGATCGAGCTGCCCGCCGAGACGATGGTCGAGATCAAGGCCGGCACGGACCACGGCTGGCCCTACTGTTATTATGACGGCTTCCAGAAAAAGCTGGTGCTGGCGCCCGAATATGGCGGCGACGGCGGCAAGGCGGTGGGCGTGTGTGCGCAGAAACAGGCGCCGGCCGCGGCCTTCCCAGCGCACTGGGCGCCGAACGATTTGAAATTCTACACCGCCAAGGCCTTCCCGAAGGCCTATCAGGGCGGCGCTTTCCTGGTCTTCCACGGCTCCTGGAACCGGAGCCCGGGACCGCAGGACGGCTTCAACGTCGTCTTCCAGCCGATGAAGGACGGCAAGGCGTCGGGCGACTATGTCGTGTTCGCTGACGGCTTCACGGGCGGCAACAACGCCCGCGCCGTGATGCGTCCGATGGCGGTGGCGATGGCGCCGGACGGCGCGATGTTCATCACCGACGACGTGAAGGGCCGCATCTGGCGCGTCACCTACACCGGTCCAGCTGACGCTCCGGTCGCGCCCGCGCCCAAGCCGACGATGACCGCTGCGGCCGCGCCCGCTCCTGCGGCCCCGGCGGCGCCGAGACCGGTGACAACGGCTGCGCTGCCGGCGGGAGTGACGACCGAGCTGATCGCGGCGGGCGACAAGGTCTATCATTCCACCACCTGCGTGGCGTGCCATGGTCCGGACGGCAAAGGCACTGGCGTTGGTCCTGACCTCACCGATGCGGCGTGGCTGTGGGGCGATGGCAGCCCGGCTGCGATCGCCAAGGTGACCAATGAGGGCGTGCCTGCGCCGAAGGAATTCCGCAGCCCGATGCCTCCGGGAGGCGGAACCCCGCTGGCGGCGAACGATCTTTCGGCGGTGTCAGCCTATGTCTGGTCGCTGAGCCATAAATAGACCTGCCGAGCGCCTGCGCTTTTTCTTTCCTCGATCGCGTGCGATCGGGGGAAGAAAAGGCAGCGCCCACCTCTCAAACCCGGCTGAAATGTAGGGAATTCGCCTCGGCAAACGTTTTTGTTATGTATCGATCGTGCGGAGGTATTCGTATCAGTCCTCGGAAAGCTGCTAGTTTGCGGCGATGTCTGAAACCGGAGCCAGGTTCGTTATGCGCTACATCCTCGCCCTTCTCGCCCTCATCCTCGCGCCGTTCGCGCCGGCGGCGTTCGCCCAGGCCCACACCGAACAGGCCGTGTTCGCCGGCGGGTGCTTCTGGTGCATGGAACACGACATGCAGGCCATCCCCGGCGTCATCAAGGTCGAGTCCGGCTATACCGGCGGCTGGCTGAAGAACCCCCGCTATGAAGACGTCACCAAGGAAACGTCGGGTCACTATGAGTCGGTGCGCGTGACCTTCGACACCGACAAGATCACCTACGAGCAGCTGCTGTCGCGCTATTGGCCGCTGGTCGATCCGACCGACATTGGCGGCCAGTTCTGCGACCGTGGCCCGAGCTATCGTCCGGCGATCTTCGTGAAGCCGGAGCAGAAGGCGGCCGCCGAAGCTTCGAAGCAGAAGGTGATCGCGTCGGGCCGGGTTAACGGCAAGGTGCTGGTTCCGATCCTCGATCTTGGCCCGTTCTGGCCGGCGGAGGAATACCACCGCGACTTCGCCAAGCGGAACAAGGAACACTACACCGCCTATCGCGAAGGCTGTGGCCGGGACCGCATCCTCAACCAGGTGTGGAAAGCGCCCTGAGGCGTCGAGGCGCCGTCAGGTCTTCTCCGCCTTCGGACCGTCCGGCCGCGTGCCGACATAGAGTGCGCTCGCCAGCAGAACCAGGCCAATGATCGCCGTGACCCACAGCTTGAGGTGGATCAGCAGCACGATCGCGAACGAGATCGCCATCGAGACGATGGCGATGATCTTGGCGCGGCGCGGGATCGCCTTGTGTGTCCGCCAGGCCCGCACGCTGGGGCCGAGCCTGGGGTGATTGAGCAGCCAGGCTTCCAGCCTAGGCGATGATTTCGCAAAGCACCCTGCGGCGATGATGAGAAACACTGTGGTCGGCATGCCGGGAACAAAGATGCCGATGACGCCCAGTCCCACGCTCAGAAGTCCGGCCACGAGATAGATCGGCCGCAGCCATGCGGGCGTGGTCAGCGCCGTGACGCTGGCTGGGCTCTTGGCTGGGGGGGGATCGGGTTGCTCGGTCATCATCGCGCAGTTCGACAGAGAACGAGGCTAGCCATGCCGCGCAGCGGCATGCAAATCCCCGTGCAACTTTTCCCGGATAATTCCTCTGCCTGAAATCCGGGCTTTCACGGTTTCGGGAACCCAAGGCCATGTGCTTGGCGGGGAGAGTGAAACGGGCCATTGTCCGCGACCAAAGGCCGGAGCGGATCGCAACACGGCCTACAGGGGAGAGACATGTCCATGATGACCTGGAAAACAGGCGCGCGCGTCCTGCTGGCTGCTGCATCACTTGCAGTCCTTGCAGCCTGCGGCGGAGAAAAACCTGCCGATACGAAAGCGGCGGCAGTCGCCCCGGCGCCCAAGGCGTCGGACGATGCGAAATGGCCGGCGGCCGCGGTCGCGGATGCAACCAAGATTGGCTTCGCCGCGGATGGCCTGGCCGCCCTCGATGCGCGGATGGCCAAGTCGGTCGCCGACCACGATGTCGCCGGCATGGTGACGCTTCTCGCCCGCCACGGCGAAGTGGTTCAGTTCAAGGCCTATGGCGTCCAGTCCGGCGATCCGGCGACGGGTGCGCCGATGACTCAGGACTCGCTCTTCCGCATCTACTCGATGTCGAAGCCGATCACCGGCATCGCGATGATGCAGCTCTATGAGCAGGGCAAGTGGAATCTCGACGATCCGGTCACGAAATACGTGCCCGAGCTGGCCAACCTGAAAGTCATCACCTGGAAGGACGGCAAGCCGGTGATGAAGGGCGGCAAGCCCGTGCTCGCCGACATGAAGGCGCCGCCGACCATGCGCCAGCTGATGAGCCACACCGCCGGTTTCGGCTATGGTCTGTGCTGCATCGATCCCAAGATGCCCAACTACAACCCCGTGGACGAGGCGTTCGTGAAGCAGGGCGTGCTGGCGTCCGCGAACCTCGACGAGATGATGAAGAAGATCGAGGGCATCCCCCTGCTCTATGATCCCGGTACGCGCTGGAGCTATTCGGCGGCGGTCGATATCCAGGGCTATATCGTCCAGAAGCTGTCGGGCCAGAAGTTCGGCGACTATCTCAAGGAGCATGTCTTCACGCCGCTGGGCATGACCGACACGTCCTTCTACGTCACCGATGCGACCAAGCCGCGCTTCACCGATGTCTATCACTGGGACAAGACCAAGAATGCGCTGGTGATGAACGAGGTGCGGCCGGACCGGCC
The DNA here is from genome assembly GCA_035548775.1 of Hyphomonadaceae bacterium. GTDB lineage: Bacteria > Pseudomonadota > Alphaproteobacteria > Caulobacterales > Hyphomonadaceae > UBA7672. The sequence continues at coordinate 1,467 of DASZSI010000329.1, read as the reverse complement.
GGGCTTCACCGATCCCAACCGCCTGGAATCCGGCGGCGGCGGGCTGGTCTCCTCCACGCACGACTATGCGCGGATGTGCCAGATGTACCTCAACAAGGGCGAGCTGGCCGGCAACCGCGTGCTGAAGCCGGAAACCATCGAGCTGATGCACACCAACGCGATCGGCGACCTCGGCATCTATTCAGACGGCACCGCGGCGAACCCCGGACGCCCGGGCCAGAAGTTCGGCCTCGACTTCGCGATCTATGTCGACCCCGCGGCGGGCAACAACCCTTATGGCAAGGACACCTATTACTGGGGCGGCGCCGCCGGAACCTGGTTCTGGATCGATCCGGTCAACGACCTCTTCTTCATCGGCATGATCCAGTCGATGGGCGGGGCGCGGCCCGACGCGATGGACTATCGCGGCGAGTCGGCGAAGCTGGTCTACAGCGCGCTGACCGACAAGGCGGCCGCGCCTGCAGCGCCTTCAACGCCTGCCGCCCCGGCCGCGCCGCACTGACACCAGCACCCACAGAAACCCACAGGGAGTATTTCGGGGATGTCGACCCTTACCAAGAAGAGCCGTGCGTGGCTGCTCGCCGGCGCCGCCGTCGGCGTGGCCAGCGTGCTCGCCGCCTGTGCAACGATGGGCGGCGGCGGAAGCGGATCGAGCGTGGCGAAGTGGCCGTCGCAGGCGGACGTCGTCTCGCCCTCGCCCGCCTTCACCGCTGACGGTCTTGCCGCCCTTGACGCCAAGATGAAGGAAGCGGTCGACAAGGGACAGGTCGCCGGCGTGCAGTACCTCGTCTTCAAGGACGGCAAGGTGGCGGACTACAAGATCTTCGGCAGCCAGTCGGTGGGCGGCCCGCCGATCACCGAGAACACGCTCTTCCGCATCCGCTCGATGTCGAAGCCGATCACCGGCGTCGCCATGATGCAGCTCTACGAAAAGGGCCTGTGGAAGCCGGACGATCCGATCTCGAAATTCCTGCCTGAGCTCGCCCACCTGAAGGTTGCGCCCAACAACGGCAACGACATGGACCACCTGGTCGACGCGAGCCACGTGCCGACCATGCGCGAACTGTTCACCCACACCGCGGGCTTCGGCTATGGCCTGTCGGCGGCGACGGCGGTCGACCGCGCCTTCATCGAGCGCAGCCCGATGTACGAGAAGGACATGAACGCCATGGTGAAGCGCGTGGCGGAGATCCCGCTGCTCGCCCAGCCCGGCACGAAATGGTCCTACTCGATCGGCATCGATGTCCAGGGGGCGATCATCGAGAAGCTCTCGGGCATGTCGTTCGGCGAGTATCTCAAGAAGAACGTGTTCTCGCCCCTGGGCATGAATGATTCCGGCTTCTGGCTGACCGACAAGGACCGCGCGCGGTTCGCAACCGTCTACCAGCGCAACAACGAGACCGGAAAACTCGACGAATTCCCCGATCCGGAAGGCCGCACCTTCTTCAAGAAGGACCATGAGGAATC
>DASZSI010000328.1:0-2857 GCA_035548775.1 Hyphomonadaceae bacterium | reverse complement strand
AAGGCCAAGGGCGGCTTCACCGCCACGCTCGACAAGGGCAAGAAGTAAGGCCTCAGGACGCCGCCAGGGCAACACGCTCCGGCATTTCTGCAACTCGCATCTGGCTCAGCCGCTGGCTCGTGGCGCGGTCCAGCACCTGCGCCGCCGACGCAAACCGCATCGCATGCGCAACCAGCATCCCGCTCCGCCTGCGAAAATCCTCGTCCTGAGCGCGCTCGTCGCGCAGCGCGGCCAGCAATTGCGCGATCGCGCCGGCTGAGGACACCGCCTCCGCCTCGGCCAGCCGCCCGCGCGCCTCTTCCGCCGCCATCAGCAGGTCTTCCGAAATCGCCTCCAGCCCGCGCAGCAGGGGTGCGCAGTCGGCCGACCGCGCCGCGAGGTCCGTCAGCTTCCCCGCGATCTCGATCAGCAATTCCAGCCGCCCGATCTCGCTTGCTATGGCCGCGGCCGGGCAGAAATGAATTGGCGCCAGCGTTTCCATGTCGTCGGGCCTCCCAGTCCCTCGCTGCCCGCAGCATCCAAAAGCAGCTCCGGGCGGCTGATGGAAACTCTTGGCCGCCAATAGTTAACGAGATGCTAACGACGCCCCGAAAGGCCCGTTTCAGAAGGTTTTTCGATGTGGAGAACGACCTGTCTCAGGTTCGGGCCGGCCTCAGCCCGGCAGCTTGCCTGACTTCCAGAGGTCTTGCAGGTGCTGGAGGATGATGTTCTTCGCCACCTCGGCGCGGCTGGCTCCATAGAGACCAGTTTCAACAAGAATTTCAAGGCGCTCGGCTGCCTTGGCGGGCAGGACAACCGTGAATGGCTTGGTCTCGGCGTTGGCGGGTGGCTTGGCCATGCATTGCTATTGCATTGTCTTTGCAATGCTGCAAAGAGATTCGCGAAGGGAGCATCCTTTAGCTGCCCGTGGAATCGCGTGAGAGGGAATCGCGTGAGCAAGACACCCAATCGCCAGCCGTTGACCGTCCGGCTCGATCCGGACTCGAAGAAGCTGTTCTCGGAACAGGCAGAGAAGTGCGGCCTCGAGCCCGGCGTCGCCGCCCGCCAGATCCTCGAACTCTACGTCCAGCGCCTGCGCGAAAGCGGCGACTATATCCAGACGCTGGCCGACTTCTCTGCGGCGCTCAGGAAATCCGCGTAGGGCCAAACGCCAGGCCGGGCGTCATGCCGTTTTGGCCAGCCTTGCTGCGGCCATGGACTTCTCCCGGTTCCCGCGGCGTTGAAGGGCGTGATAGAGGCGTGCGCCGCCTTCACTTCATCCCGAGCAGTCGCGCTTCATGAAACTCCTCGACTACATCTCCTTTCCTGGCAGCGCCCTCGGCGGCGGCATGAAGACCGGCACCGGCGATGATCGCTATGTGTTCGACGAGGCGGCCGGCTGGGCCTGCGTCATCGACGGGGCAACCGATGTCGGCCCTGTCCGCATCTTCTCGAAGGCCGAAAGCGATGCGGCCCGCTATGCCGAACTCTTCGCCGACGTGCTGCTGCGCAACCCGGCCGGCGCCAGTGAAACGCCGCAAGCCTATTTCACGCGCCTGTTGCCGCTGATCCGCGCCGCCGCGGAGCGCGAGTTGCGCCTGCCGCTGAAGGATGCGCCGCTTGCAAGCTATCCCACCGCCGCCGCCACCTGGGTGCGCATCCGCAACGGCAAGGTAGAGGCGGCGACCCTGGGCGACTCGCTCGCCATCGTCCGCACGCCCGCCGGCGCCGTCAGCGTGCTCGGCGAGCCCTCCAAACCGGCAGAAGAGCAGGGCCGCGCGAAGAAGGTCATGGCGATGACGCCGGAAGGCCGCCGCAAATGGCTGCAGGACGTGCGCGCCATCCACAATGCGGCCGAAGGCTATTGGGTGTTCGGCGTACAGGCCGAAGCGGCCGCCCACATCGTCCACCAGGCCGTAGATGCGCCGGCTGGGGCCAAAATCCTGGCGATGACCGATGGGTTCTATCGCCTTGTCACACCCTATGGCCGCTACACGGATGCCCAGCTGGTCGAAGCCGCTATCGCCCGCGGGCTCGGGCCGCTGATGGCGGAGTTGCGCTCGCTTGAAGCCTCGCCCGAGGACGACGCAAAAATCGGCCGTTTCAAGACCTCGGACGACGCCACGGCCCTGCTGCTGGAAGTCTAGTTTTCGAGGAAGGTCAGACGAAGGCTGTAGAGGCGAGCGCAGCTACGAAAGCCACGAAAATCACAACGCGTACGAGCATGCACGTCCCCTGAGGCGCCCCCTCAGTGAGCCTCACTCAAACACATGACTTGGGCAGAATAAAGCTCGCCTGTTGTCGCGCCGCGACCAATCCGCATGCGCAACGGCTCGATTGCGCAATGTTTGTCGTGCGCCCACATGTCCTGATTGTTAGACTGCAAAAAAGAAACGCGCTCTCCCAGAGGTCCCCTCAAGAGGTCCACATGAAAACACAGTCGCAAAAGGCCGCTGACTTTGAAGCCCTGCACAAGGCGCCCGGCTGCTTCGTGATTCCCAACCCATGGGATCCGGGCTCGGCGCGCCTGTTGGCGGCGCTCGGCTTCAAGGCGCTCACCACGACCAGCGCCGGCTATGCCCGCTCGATCGGCGTCACCGATTACAAGGCCGGCCGCGAGCATGTCCTCGAGCATATCCGCATGATGGCGCCGGCCGTCGACATCCCCCTCGCCGCTGATCTCGAGAACGGCTTTGGCGACAGGCCCCAGGATTGCGCCGACACCCTCCGCCTCGGGGCCGAAGCCGGCCTCGTCGGCGGCTCGATCGAGGATTTCACGGGCGATACGTCGAGCCCGATCTACAGCATCGAACGGGCGGCCGAACGCGTCCGCGCGGCTGTCGAGGCGGCGAAAAACCTGCCGTTCAAGTTCATGCTG
>DASZSI010000327.1:0-4280 GCA_035548775.1 Hyphomonadaceae bacterium | reverse complement strand
GCTTTGTGAGCCTGACCGGCAAGCGGGCGCAAGGCGCCGGCCCACATGCCCGCAATGTACGCAATTCGGCCAAGGGCACGTCGTTCGATTGGTCCCTGGCCGGCACAGGAAAGAACGTTGAGGTCAACCTGGGCCTGATCGGGCGCCACCAGGCGGACAATGCGGTGACTGCGATTGCGGCGGCTGAAGCCTGGCGCGGCGTCGATGTTTCCGGGATTGAGAGAGACCCCGCCCTTCCCGCCATGCTTGAGGCATTGGGACAGGTGCGCTGGCCGGGGCGGCTGGAAAAAGTTGCGAGCGATCCCGATCTCTGGATCGATGTCGGGCATACGCCGCACGCGCTCGACCTGGTGACCGAAGCCTTCCTCGATATTGCGCCGCGCGCCCGGACGCTCGTCGTATTCGGGGTTTCGGCATCGAAGGAGGTTCAGAAGATCGCCGCCATCGTAGCCGGGCGCTTCGATCACTTCATCCTGACGCGCGCGCACAAGTCGGGTGCGGACGTCGCAAGCTTCGCAGGGGCGTTCGCCGGCAAGGATGTCACGATCGCCGCAGACACCGCCGAAGCAGCGCGCCTAGCCAAGGCGCGTGCCCAGGAGGAGGGGTTGGCCGTGCTCGCCCTTGGCGGACTCTTCCTGGCAGCGGAAACCCAATATGCGTGGCAGGGCGGCGACCCGAAGACGCTCGATTTCTTCTAGCTACTCCGCCGCTTTCGGCTTGCGGCGCGGGGGCTTGAGTTGGGTCCCGTCGAGGCTGTCGTCCTCGCCCTGGAACAGGCGGCGGACATTGATGGTCGACTTCTGGCCGACATGCCTGAACGAGGTGCGCAGCCAGTTTTCGGCGGCGGCGCGGCCCTTGTCGAACAACATGTCGATGAAGTCCGGCTCGACATTGAATTTTGAGGATGCGCCAAGTTCGGCCAGCGATTTTTCATCCGAGATGGCGTGCACCAGCATGCGGCGATAGCCGGTGCCATCCAACCTGCCCGCTTCGATCAGGCGGGTGACGAAGTCGACGGCGCGCAGGTCGTGCAACAGGGATGAGTTGAACGTGATCTCGTTGACCCGGTTGATGATATCGCGCGCGGTTGTGGGCGCGCCGGGACGCCTGATGGGATTGATCTGGACCAGCACCACGTCATCGGTCTCGCAATGTTCGAACAGCGGCCAGAGCGCGGGATTGCCGGTAAAGCCGCCATCCCAATAGGGCACGCCGTCGATTTCCACCGCCTGGAACAGCCAGGGCAGACAGGCCGAGGCCATGACATGGTCAGCCGAGAGCCTGCTCTTGTCCCACACCATCGCGCGGCCGGTTTCCACATTCGTGGCCGAGATGAAGACTTGCACCTTCGACTTCCGCACGCGGTCAAAGTCTACAAGCTGGACGACGAGGTCCTTAAGCGGATTGAGGTTGAAGGGGTTGAAATCATAGGGGCTGGCGACGCGCGTCACGAGATCGAACATCACATAGGCGGGGGAAGCATCGAGGTTCCAGCCGCCAAGGAGAGCCTCAAGCGGGGAACGGCGCAGCGGGCTGGTGCGCGCCTCTTCCAGGACGCCGTCCCAGAAGGCGCGGAGGGCGGCGCGCGCCTCGTCCCGGTCGCCGTCGGCATAGCCGGCCGCGAGCGCCACCGCGTTCATCGCGCCGGCGGATGCGCCGGTGATCGCCTCGATCTCAATGCGCGGGTCTTCGAGCAGCCGGTCCAGCACGCCCCACGAAAATGCGCCATGCGCGCCCCCGCCTTGCAAGGCGAGGTTGATCAGCTTCGGCTTTGCGGCGTCAGATTCGGCCATCGCACGGCCTCCTCAGGCTAGAAGCGGCCTTGGCGAGCTAGAGGTCAACCACTTCGATTGTGACATAGCCAAATCGCGCCAAAGCAGGCTGCATCGCCGCTCGGTTGGCGGCGCCGCCCGTTACATAGGCAGTGGCCTGGCCTTTGGAAGCCGGCGTCTGCGGCGCCACGCGGACGGCCTGGCGCGCGACGGCCTCGCCCGTGTCGATCAGCTTCACGCCTTCCGGACAGGCGTGCTGGATCGCAGAACGGATCAGCGGGAAATGCGTACAGGCCAGCACGACGATGTCGATGTTCGGGCCGTCGGGCGGATCGAACAGCGGACGAACGCAATAGGCGACCTGTTCGGGATCAATATCCTGTCCCCGGACGGCGCGTTCCGCCAGATCGACCAGGCCCGCCGTGCCGCGGCGGATGACTTTCTTGCCGGTCGCGAACTGGCGCTCAAGATCGTCGAGATAGGCGCGGCGAATCGTGCCGGGCGTGGCGAGGATGCCGATGACGCCGGTTTTGGTCTGCTCGGCCGCCGGCTTGATGGCCGGCACGGTCCCGACGACCGGAACTTTCACAGCAGCGCGAATGTCGGCGAGCGAGAGCGTTGAGGCGGTGTTGCAGGCGATGACCAGCACGTCGGGCTTTGCGATCTCGACCAGCTGGGCGCAAAGCTTCGGCAGGCGGGCGCGCAATTCGTCGTCGGTCTTGACGCCATAGGGGAAGAAGCCCGAGTCAGCGGCGTAGTCGACCGTCCAGTCGGGCGCGGCGCGGCGCAGTTCGTCCGCGATGGTGAGACCGCCCACGCCGCTATCGAAAACCAGGGCGCGAGTCATGCTACTGGCTCAACCCTTTTCCGAGAGCGAGCCGACGAGCGGGCCGTAGAGATCGGTGCGGCGATCGCGGAAGAACCCCCAGGCGGCGCGGGCGCGATCCACCTCGTCCATGTCGATCGTGGCGACCAACACGCCTTCCTGCTTGCGGTCGAAGTCGGCGAGGATTTCACCATCATAGTTGGAGATGAAAGACGTGCCGTAGAATTTCTGCCCGTCCTCGTCGCCGACGCGGTTGGCCGCCGCAACCGGCGTGACGTTGGAAACGGCGTGGCCCAGCATAGCCCGGCGCCAGCGTGCCGCCGTGTCGAGCGAGGCGTCGTGCGGTTCGGAGCCGATCGCGGTGGGATAAAGCAGGACGTCCGCTCCCATCAGCGCCATGGCGCGCGCGGCTTCCGGGAACCACTGGTCCCAGCAGATGCCGACGCCGATGCGGCCGTGTTTCGTGTCCCACACCCGGAAGCCGGTGTCGCCGGGGCGGAAATAGTATTTTTCCTGATAGCCGGGGCCGTCGGGGATATGCGACTTGCGATAGACGCCGAGCAGCGAGCCGTCGGCATCCGCCACCACCACGGAATTGAAATAGGCTGGACCGGCTTTCTCGAAGATCGAGACCGGGATCACGACGCCAAGTTCCTTCGCCAGCTTCGCCATGGCGACCACGGCTGGGCTCTCGCGCCAGGCGTGGGCGCGGGCGAAGTTCTTCTCTTCCTGCGTCTTGCAGAAATAGTGGCCTTCAAAAAGCTCGGACGGGAGGATGACGTTGGCGCCCTTGGACGCCGCCTCGCGCACCAGATCGCTGACGCGTTTGATGTTCTTGGCCGCGTCGTCGCTGAGCGCAGTCTGGATGACGCCGAGAGTGATCTTTCGGACCATGGCTTTACCTCACTCCGGCTGTTGCTGGGTGATGCAGTGGAATGCGCCGCCGCCGGTGAGGATGTGGCGGGCGGACAGGCCCACGACATTGCGGCCCGGAAAGAGCGGCTTCAGCGCCTCTACGGCTTTCGGTGCGGTCGGCGTGCCGTAAGTGGGAACCACCACAGTCGAATTGCCGATCAGGAAGTTCATGTGGCTGGCGGGGACGGGATCGCCGTCTTCATCTTCGACCAGGCCAGGCGACGGGATGCGGATCACTTGCAGAAGCCGACCACGCGCGTCGCGTTGGCCGGAGAGCTGCATGGCGATCTCCTGCAGGCGTTCGGAGTTGGGATCCTTGTTGTCGGCTGGCGACTGGCACACGACGACGCCGGGCGCGATGAAGCGGGCGATGTTGTCGACATGGCCGTCGGTGTGGTCGTTGAGAAGGCCGCGCTCGATCCAGATGACCCTGGCGATGCCGAGGGTTTCCCGCAGAAAGCTTTCATACTGCGCCTCGGTCATGGCGCCGTTGCGATTGGGATTGAGCAGGCATTCGCGCGTGGTGAGAACCGCGCCCTCGCCGTCCCAGTCGAGCGCGCCGCCTTCGAGGACCTTGTCGTGCCGGATGGCCTGGGCGCCAGCCTGCTCCGCCACGAAGGCGCCGACGGCATCGTCGTGATCCAGCACGTATTTGCCGCCCCAGCCGTTGAACTGGAACAGGTTGCAGCGATTGTGCGAGGAAAAGATCGGCCCAGTGTCGCGCAACCAGATGTCGCCGTAGCTGGCGGGCACGATCTCCGCAAAAT
>DASZSI010000326.1:0-1883 GCA_035548775.1 Hyphomonadaceae bacterium | reverse complement strand
GTCTATGGCGTGGGCGGGCCGGTCGGTTGGGCCATCGCCGGACGCAGCAAGGCCAAGCTGGACGCGCTGAAGGCTGAACTGGGCGCGGCCGACCTGCCCGCAATCGTTGCTGACGCCTCGGACCCCGTTTCGCTGGCCGCCATGTGCAAATCGGCAAAGGCGATCATTACAACGGTTGGCCCCTATCAGCTCTACGGCGAACCGCTGGTCGCCGCCTGCGCCGAGGCGGGCACGGACTACGTCGACTTGTGCGGCGAGCCAGCCTGGATGGCTGCCATGATCGCCAAGTATCAAGACAAGGCGAAGACCTCCGGCGCGCGGATCGTGTTCTCCTGCGGCTATGACTCCATTCCGTTTGATCTCGGCGTGTTCTTCCTGCAGCAGCAGGCCAAGCAGCGCTTCGGCGGCGCCGTGCCACGGGTGCGTGGGCGCGTGCGCGTGCTGAAGGGAACGTTTTCCGGCGGGACCATGGCCAGCTTCATGGCGACGATGGAGGCGATCGGCCGCGACCGTTCGCTCTTGAAGACGATGGCGGATCCGTTCGCGCTGACGCCGGGCTTTGCTGGGCCCGCCCAACCGGCGGGCGACAAGCCGATGCGCGACGAGGTTGCCGGCGCCTGGGCTGCGCCTTTTGTGATGGCGTCGATCAACACCAAGAACGTCCACCGCAGCAACTACCTGCTGGGGCATGCCTACGGGAAAGACTTTGTGTACGATGAGATGATGCTGACCGGCGATGGCGCGAAGGGTGAAAAGGCCGCGACGTCCGTCGCGCGCGCAAACGGGATGCAGATGGTGCTGCTGGCGTTCCCGCCGACGCGCGCTATATTGCGGCGGTTCGCGCTGCCAAAGCCTGGAGAGGGGCCGACCAAGGAGCAGCGGGAGACCGGCTCTCATGACGCACTGTTCATCGGCGAGGGACCGAACGGCCAGGTGCTGCGCGTTTCGGTGAAAGGCGACAAGGATCCCGGCTATGGCTCGACATCGAAGATGATCGCCGAAAGCGCATTGGCGCTGGTCAAGGATGTGCCGAAAAGCGAGACTGCTGGCGGCATCTGGACGCCGGGCGCCGCGATGGGAGCGAAGCTGATCGCGCGGCTCGAGGCGAACGCCGGACTTCGCTTTGCGCTGGAAAATTAGCGGCGGCGGTGAATCGGCGCGCGGGGCTGGGCGCGTTCACGGCTCATGAACTCGATCCATTCCGAGCCTTCGACTTCCATGCCGTCGTAGAGAAAGACGCAATTCACGAAGACAACGTGCTCGAAATGTCCGAAGCGGACAGTTGGCCCGCCGACGACGACGCAGGCAACAAGTTCGAGATTTTTCCAGGACGCATTGTCCTTGACCGATACGAGAATTCCCGAGAGGCGGCCTGTCAGCGAGATCATGTCACTCCTCCTTCGCGAGGGAACTAACGCGCCCGAACTGGTTCGGGTCCAGCCTGGAAATTTGCAGGACGCAGGGAACCGCAATCACGCCGGAAATCCCGGCGGGAGGCGTTCCAGCGCCCGATTTTGCGGCGGAGGCGTGGCGCAAGCCGGACGCAGAAAAGGCGCCGGCGGATCTAACTCCGGCGGCGCCTTTCATGTCCTGCATAGCTGTCAGGTCTGGGCCGTCGGCCGCTGGATGTTCGGCCCGAGGTTCGCCATCACCTGATGGGCATCGAACGCACGCGGATTGTCGGCCGGCCGCTGGCCATGGCCCATGCGGATTTCAGCGGAGGCCTCGTAGCGGTCAACAGTGTGAACATCCACTGTGTCGCTCCAGAACGGGCTGCCGATCGCCGGGTCCCACGTGCTCCAGGCAAGGCCTCGGCGGTGATAGCGCCAGCGCGGACCCCACCAGCCATAAGGACCGTCCCCGAACGGACGGTCAACGTAGGT
>DASZSI010000325.1:0-4792 GCA_035548775.1 Hyphomonadaceae bacterium | reverse complement strand
AGGCCGACATGGTCGCCGAGGAACATCGGGCCGCCCTTGTCCGCCGGCCAGCCATAGCCGTTGAGCCAGGTGACATCGATGTCGCTCGCGCGCTGGGCCATGCCCTCTTCGAGAATGCAGGCGCCTTCATTGATCATCGGGAAGATGCACTCTTCCAGGATCGTTTCCTGATCCACCTTGCGCGGGACGACGCCGGACTGTTTGGCGAACTCCTTCACGATCTCGGCGACTTCCGGCGACGGCGTGCCGTTGCGCTGGGCATCGTAGTCGTAATAGCCCGCGCCCGACTTCTGGCCGCGGCGCGACGTACGCTCGCAGATCATGTCGCGCAGCGGGTTGGCGGTCTTCGCGCCCGGCTTCCAGCCGATGTCGAGACCGGCGAGATCACTCATCTGGTACGGCCCCATCTTGAAGCCGAACTTGTTGAACGCGCCGTCGATGTCCCACGGCATGGCGCCCGCCCGCAGGAGAGCCGCCGCCGGCAGGCCGCGCTTGTAGAGAATACGGTTGCCGATGAAGCCGGGGCACACGCCGGCCAGCGCCGCAACCTTGCCGATCTTCTTGGCGAGATCCATCGCGGTCGCGACTACCGTGTCGGACGTATGCTTCGCGCGCACGATCTCGAGCAGCTTCATCACGTTGGCAGGCGAGAAGAAGTGGAGGCCGATCACGTCTTGAGGCCGCTTGGTGACCGAGGCGATCTCGTTGATGTCGAGCGCCGAGGTGTTGGTTGCGAGGATCGCGCCGGGTTTGCAGATCCTGTCGAGGTCCGCGAAGATTTCCTTCTTCACGCCCATATCCTCGAACACGGCCTCGATGATGAGATCGCAGTCAGCGAGGTCCTGCCGGCTCAGCGAGCCTTTGAGCAGTCCCATGCGGATGCCGACCTCCTCCTGCGGGAAACGTCCCTTGTCGGCTGAGTTCTGGTAGTTCTTCCGGATCACGCTTAGGCCCCGGTCGAGCGCCGCCTGCTGCACCTCGATGATCTTCACCGCGATGCCGACGTTCGCGAAGTTCATCGAGATGCCGCCGCCCATCGTGCCCGCGCCGATGACGCCCACCGTCTTGATCGGCTTGATCGGCGTTCCCGCCGGAAGCCCCGTCACCTCCCAAGCCTTCTTGGTCGAGGCGGCGATGTAGGCCGAGATTTCATCGGCCGGCGCGGCGGGGGCGGTGAGCGAGTTCATGGGTTTCCCTTGAGCATCTGGTGAATGTCGGGCGCGGGTGGTCCCCGCGTCTCTTTCTTGAAAACAGCCAGATGTTCCGTGCCGCGACGGAAGCAGTCCGTCAACGGGCTTGGGAAAGCGCAGCGGGGGCGAAGCGGCTAGGCCTTCTTGCCCCCCGACATCTGCTTGATCATGTCGAGTTCGCGCTCGGCGACATCCGGGCCGAAATCTTCTGCCTCGTAGACCTGCCGCACTTCGATCATCTCGCCCGCCGGACACGGCGCCTGGCGCGCCCAGTTCACCGCCTCTGCCAGCGACCCGACATTGATCATCCAGTAGCCGCCGAGGATTTCCTTGGTCTCGGTAAAGGGGCCGTCGATCACTGTCGCCGTGCCGCGCCCGAACTTCACGCGCGCGCCCTTCGAGGTGGGCTTCAGGCCGTCGCCGGCGAGCATGATCCCGGCGTCGATCATCCGCTGGTTGAACGCCATCATGGCCTTCAAAAGGTCCATCTTGCCCTCGGCTGGGTTGGTCTCCGTTTCGGCTTCGGGGCCGGGGTACATCAGCATCATGAATCGCATCGGTTTTTCCTCGCATTCGGGACGCCGCACCGGCGCCGCTCGGCTCTAGGACGCAGGCCGGACCCGTCGGTCGACATTTCGTTTCCAACTTTCGGCGCCGGCTTTCCTATCGCGACCTGCGACATCCCGTCAGCACATGACGCTGGGTCAGGATACTTGCTTGTGGCCAAACAAGTTTGTTTTGTCACGCCATGACCGCCCGCAAAGGCCCCAAGAACCCCGGCGACTTGGCCGAGCTGGACAGCGCCCGCTCGACCCAGGCGGAGCGTCGCGAGGCCGCTGAACGCGCGATCCTCGAAGCAGCCAAACAGATCGTCGCCGAAAAGGGCCTCGACGAACTCACGCTCAACGAGGCGGGCGAGCTCGCCGGCTACTCCCGCGCCCTGCCCGCGCACTACTTCAAGACCAAGAGCGCGCTTCTGGCCGCCCTCGCCGACCACATCATGGAAAGCTACTCGATCCGGGTGCGCGAGGCGATCGAGCCGAGCGATGGCATCGAGCGGCTGCTCGAACGTGTCGCCTTCATCTTCGACGACGGTTGCAGGAACCCGCAAAGCCTGCGCGCCTTCCAGGCTATTCTCGCCGGCGGCCTCACTCGCCCTGAACTCGCCCCACTCGTCGCCCGACTCAATCATGAGTCGATCGACGGTTTCGCCAGCCTCATCAAGCGCGCGCGGGAACGCGGCGAGGTCCGCGCCAACGCGCGCCCGCGCGCCGAGGCTTCCATCATTCTAGCGTCCATTCGTGGAGTCATGTTCCAGTGGCTGATCGATCCCAACCACGTGCCCCTGTCGCGAGTGCGCGATTCCCTGGTGGAGAACATCAGGAAGTCGCTCGCCCCCTGACGGAGCCGGTGGCCCGCAGCCTTGAGTACTGGTCCCGCGTGCGCGGGTCCGAACCCGCCCTCTTTGAAGGCGAGACCGAGCTCACCTACGCCGACTGGAACCACTATGCCGACCTCCTCGCGGACGCCTTCGCCGATCGCGGCCTTGGCCTCGACGACGTCATCGCGGTCCGGTGCCGCAACCGCATGGAATGGGCGGTCATCGCGCTTGCCTGCGCCAAGCTCGATGCGCGCCTCGTCACGCTTGACGCCGGCCTTTCAGCCCCGGACCTGCGCGACAGGCTGATCGCCGCCCGCGCCGCCGCGCTCATCATCGGCGATGCCGATCCGGCAGATGTGGCGCTTGCGCTCGAAGGCCTGCCGCTGCGCCTGTCCGCCACGCTCGACACCGCAGCCCCCGGCTTCTTCAACTTCTGGGACCTGTTCGGCCCCGCCGCGCCGCCGCGCTTCGGTCGCGCCCAACCCTCGCAACTGGCCTGGACGGCGGGCAGCACCGGCGCGGCCAAGGCCGTCACCCTCCCGCGCCGCATCACCGCGCCGGCCTCGATTTCCAAGGTCGCCATCCCCGACCGGGGCTGCTCGCTCATCACCGTGCCGCTCCATCGCGTATGGGGACCAGTGCAGTTCTGGGCCGCTCTCGGCGCTGGCCGAGCCATCGCCTTCCTGCGCAAATACGCCGCCGCCGGCGCGCTTCAGTTGATCGAACGCCGCCGCGTGTCGCACTGGAGCGCCCTGCCCGAAAGCTTTGACGCCATCCGTCGACTTCCCGCCGACGCGATCGAAACCACCGACCTGACCTCGCTGCGCGAACTCGTCATCGGCGGCGGCGCCGTCAGCTGGCCGCTCAAGGCCTGGCTGCTGGAACGCTTCGGCGCAATCGTCAACGAAGCCTATGGCTCTACCGAAACCGGCGTCATCGCCCTCATGCCGGGCGAGCGCGCCCACACCAAGCCGGGATCGTGCGGCCGGGCGATCAAGGGCGCGTCCATCGAGGTCCGCGATGGCGAAGGCCGCCGCCTTCCGGCGGGAACTGACGGGGAAATCTGGGCCCGCACGCCGCGCTCGCTGGAATGCCGGCTCTCCGGACCCAACGCACGCCGCGACGACAACGGCTTCGTCGCCACCGGCGACATCGGCCGCCTCGACCTCGACGGCTTCCTCTACATCACCGGCCGCACGCAATAGCGCCTGCCCTCGGCCCGCGCTAAGCTCGGACAAGCAACCGGAGATACTGGCCATGCCCCGCGTCCTGTTCGCCTCGTTCGCGGCGCTGGCGTTCACCGCCTGCGGGGGTTCGTCGGGCAAGCCTGCCGATGCGCCTGCCGCAGCGCCGGCCCAGGCTGCGCCGAGCCAACCGCCTCCGCCCACGCTCCATCCTGCCCCGCCGACACTCCCGCCAACTGAAAACGGCTGATCCCATGCGTCTTGCCCAACCCCGCATCGCCCCGCTCAAGGACTCCGAGTTCACACCGGAACAGATCGAGCGGCTGGAGAAATCACGCCAGAAGGACGGCTCGGTCCTCAACATCTTCCGCACGCTGGTGCGCTCGCCCGACGCTTTCCGCGCTTTCTCCTGGTGGGGCGGCTATGTGCTCGGCCGCAACTCGCTCACCCCGCGCGACCGGGAGATCGCCATCCTGCGCATCGGCTGGCTCTGCAAGTCTGGCTATGAGTGGACACAGCATCATCGCATCGGCCTCGCCTCGGGCCTGAATGCCGCCGAGATCGAGCGCATCAAGTCAGGCGCCGGCGCTGAGGGGTGGACGGCGGCGGAACGGGCGCTGCTGACGGCCGTCGACGATCTCAACCGCGACCATTTCGTCTCCAACCCCGGCTGGACGGAATTGGTGAAGCACTACAACCAGCGCCAGTGCATGGACCTGGTCTTCACCGTCGGCCAGTACACGCAGGTTTCGATGATCCTCAACTCATTCGGCGTCCAGCTCGATCCCGGCCAGACGCTCGATCCCGACCTCAAGGCGTTCTGAATCATGACCGGGCGTCTCGAAGGCAAGAAGGCTATTGTCGTCGGCGCCGGCCAGACGCCGGGAGAGACCATCGGCAATGGCCGGGCCATGGCGCTCCTGTTCGCCAAGGAAGGCGCCGAGGTGATGTGTGTGGACCGCCATCTCATCAGCGCCGGCGACACCGTCGGTCTGATCGAGCGTGAGGGCGGCCAGGCCTTCGCGTTCGAAGCTGAC
>DASZSI010000324.1:0-8977 GCA_035548775.1 Hyphomonadaceae bacterium | reverse complement strand
GATAGCTCCACCAGGTGTAGAGCTTTTCTTCCGGCTTGTGCTTGGCGCGCGCGATGTCGGTGAGTTTGCCGTCGGCGAGGATGCGTTTGAGGCCGTTGGTTTCCACCGGCGTGTGGCTCACCACGTCGAGCAGTTGCTTGTGCGACCACACGTCGTTTTCTTCCGGCGCGATGTTGATGTCGCCTGCGACCAGCAAGGGCAGGGCGGACCGCTTGGCCGCGCGCGCCTGATAGAAATCGTGCATGCGTTCGATGAAGTCGAGCTTGTGGGCGAACTTGTCGTTGACGGCAGGGTCCGGGATGTCTGCGCCGGCCGGCACATAGAGGTCGTGCAGCTCGAACCCCGCCACTTTCACGGCCGCGCAGCGCGCATGGCCGTGGCGGCAGAACCCGGGCGTCTCAAGCGCCTCGATCGGCGCCTTCGATACGATAGCGACCCCGTGCATGCCTTTCTGGCCGGAGAGATGGATGTGTTGGTAGCCGGCGGCCTCGAATGCTCGGCGCGGAAACTGGTCGTCCAGACATTTGATTTCCTGCAGGCACAGCACGTCCGGCTTCTCGCGCTTCAGGAACGCGGTGACGCGACCGATGCGAAGACGGACGGAATTGATGTTCCAGGTCGCCAGAGTGAGGCGTTTCATGCGTTCCGGCAGGTGGGTTCGGGCGGGGATTTAGACAACCCCAGACTCGCGTGCGTCGGCCCGCAACGCAAAGGAAATCACGTAGTTCGAGGTGGTTTTGGGCGAGATTTCGTGCCTGAACCGAAATCAAGCGCGCCCGACCGCGGGGACAGCCAGGCGCGCCTTGCGCCCCGGGGGCGCGATGGGGCCGGGGGATAACTCCGGCATTCGAACCGCTCCAGCGCCCGTGGGGGGAAGCTCGGTACGCGAGCAGCGTCGATCCATGTGGCGATTAGGCCACGAAGTGTCAGTTTTTTCAACCGAAGCTTGGTTAAAATTTGGACGTGACCATCGCGCGGCGTCAGGTCTTGACCTGTCAGGCCGAGGAGCTTGCGCGAATCAAGCCGGACGATTTCCGGCAGATAGTCTAGCGGTGATCGCGAAGATCGTTGGGGTCCTTCACCACGAACAGCGAAGGCTTCAGCGAGACGTTCTTTTGCGTGTCGGTGAGACTGACGCGCGTCTCGGCCCCCGAGCCATCGATCGACCGCCAGCCCAGAAGCTCGAAGTCGGATGCGCGGAATTCGAGGATCATCTTGCCCTGCGCTTCGCCCGTCTTGTCGACAAGCGTGACGAAGTAAGAGCCGTTGCTGTTGCTGACATCGGTGACGCTGCCGTCACGCTTGAGGTCGACGTTCGAGCGCAGGAAGAGATGCAAGGGGGTCGAGGACAGCGGCACGGAGTCATAGGATTTGCGCTTGGGTTCTTCGACCGAAACCGACGTGCCGTCGGACACGATGAACATGGCCTCGGGGGCGGTGTATTCGAACCTCACCTTGCCTGGGCGGTTGATATAGAAGCTGCCGGAAGACGATCCGCCGGTTGCGTCTATCTGGGTGAACTTGCCCTGCGCGGTCTTGACGTCGGTCAGCGCCTTGCCGACGCGATCGATCACGGCGTTCTTGTCGAGGACTGCCGCCCCGGTTTGTGCGGGCGGCGGGACAGGCGAGGGGGCTGGTCCCTGGGCCAGGGCGGAAGATAGGCCCGCTGACCCCAGCAGGACGACGAACACAGAGGAAATCACCATTTTCATGGTCGCGAACCTCGGCTTCCCAACCGGCGAAAACAAGACCGGGCCAAGGAATTTTCGCCGTGTTTTCCTGAACATCGGTTCAGTCCTCGTGTATTAAGCGTCTGGCACAGAGAGACCTAACGCGATGACGCCAAAACAGTTTCACGAGGTCGCCCTGTCCTTTCCCGAAACGGAACTGTCGTCCAGCTATGGCCAGCCGGCCTACAAGGCCTTCGGCAAGTTCTTCACCCGACTGCGGAAAGAGGATGACAGCATTGTCCTCGCCACAATCGATTTCGACGAGCGCGACATGCTCTGCGGGGCCGAGCCGGAGACCTTCCACTTCACCGACCACTACAAGAACTATCCCTATGTGCTCGCCCGGCTTGCGCGGATGGATGCAAAGCGGCTCAAAGGGTACCTGACGCGGCGATGGCGGGAGAACGCGCCGCCGAAATGGCTGAAGGCGTGGGAGGCGGGCGATCCCCTGCCGCCTGTCGTGAAGAAGGCGGCTAAGCCGCGCGCGAGGAAATCGAAATGAGACTTCTCTTGATCATCATTCTCCTGGGTGCGCTTGGCGCCGGCGGGTTCATGACCAAGCCCAACATGGAAACGCTGCGCAAGCACGCCGAGGGGGTTCTGGCCGACAAGGAGAAGAGCGACGACAAGATCGGGGACCTCATCGGCAATGTGCTGGGCGGCATCAATCATTCCGATCAGTTCGAAGACATGGTCGTCGCCTCGAAGTTCACGCGCCGGTCCAGCGGCAAGGTCCTGATCGAATGCTACGGCGCCTACTCCCAGTTCTTCTGCACGCAGCCGGACGAGAAGAAGTAGCGCCATGGCCCACGGCGATCATGACCACGATCAAAAATGGAAGCATGACGGCGTACGGGTGATTCCGGCCGGCTCGCTCGACGCCAACACGGCCCAGACGCCGGGCATGGATCGCAAGGCGGCAATCAACTTCGCTCGCGTCGGCGCCCAGAAGATCTGGGCCGGAACGGTCGCGATCCAGCCCAACGCCAAGACGGGCGCACACCATCATGGCGCGCTGGAGAGCGTCATCTATGTCGTGAAGGGCAGGGCGCGCATGCGCTGGGGCGACAATCTGGAATTCGCTGCCGAGGCTGGTCCCGGCGACTTCATCTATGTGCCGCCCTATGTGCCGCACCAGGAGATCAACGCCAGCCGCGACGAACCGCTGGAATGCGTGCTGGTTCGCTCAGACAACGAGGCCGTTGTCGTCAATCTCGACATCCAGCCTGCCGAGCAGGTCGAGCAGGTGAAGTGGGTTGATCCGATTCACAAGGACTAGGCCCTTCGGGAAAAGTGGTTCAGCAATGAAAAAGGCCGGCTCGATGAGCCGGCCTTTTCCGTTTCCTGTTGGCGGCGCGGCTGCACGCGCTCGCCGGCAGGGCAGGTCTTACAGGACGCGAAGGTTCACGGCCGACATCTTGCCGGACCGCTTGTCGGCCTGCTCTTCGAACGAGATTTTCTGGCCGTCATTGAGGCCACGCAGGCCAGCCGCTTCGACGGCGCTGATGTGAACGAACACATCTTTCGAGCCGCCGTCCGGCTGGATGAAGCCGTAGCCTTTGGTGGAGTTGAACCATTTCACAGTGCCAGTCGCCATTTTCGTCTTCCTTGCAATACGTAAGCGCGGCCACAGGCGTGGATCCGCAGGGTTCATCAAGTGTAGGTTGATGTCGTCAGCTTACGCCGGGAAGGCGGGCCAAGTCGTCGGCCGAAACTCGATTGGCGGTGTCATACTCCAGCCGGGGCCGGATGGCAAAACCCAATGCAGCGGGGCTTGCAGGCGCTGATTCCAGGCGCTTTGGCCCAGCAAAAAGGCCGGCTCGATGAGCCGGCCTTCGCTGTTTTCGGGGAGGGAAAAGGGTTAGGCCGCCTCGTCGTCCGCGCGAGGCGCATGGCTGTCGCGGGGAATGATCTGTCGCTTGCCGGAATGATCGGCGGCGGAAATGAGGCCTTCGCGCTCCATCCGCTCGATCATTGAAGCTGCCCGGTTGTAGCCGATGCGCAGCACGCGCTGGACATAGGAGGTTGTCGGCCGCTTGTCGCGCAGCACGGCGGCCACGGCTTCGCGGTACATGTCCTCCTCCGGATCGCCGGACGACGTGCCGAATGCATTGTCGGCGACGGAGGCTTCTTCTTCGACCTCGTCGGTGATGCCCTCGACGTATTGCGGCGTGCCCTGGTCCTTGAGCCAGTTCACGACGCGCTCGACTTCCTCGTCCTTCACGAAAGGCCCGTGGACGCGGGTGATCTTGCCGCCCGATTGCATCCAGAGCAGGTCGCCCATGCCGAGGAGTTGTTCGGCGCCCTGTTCGCCCAGGATGGTTCGCGAGTCGATCTTGGTCGTGACCATGTAGGAGATGCGGGTCGGGAAGTTCGCCTTGATCGTGCCGGTGATGACGTCGACCGATGGACGCTGGGTCGCCGTGATGAGGTGGATGCCCGCTGCGCGCGCCATCTGGGCGATGCGCTGCACCGCACTTTCGATGTCCTTGCCGGCGACGAGCATGAGGTCCGCCATCTCGTCGATCACGACAACAATATGCGGCATGGGCTCGGGCTTGATCAGCTCGTTCTCCCAGATCGCCTCGCCGGTTTCCTTGTTCCAGCCGGTCTGGACCTGGCGGGTGAGATGCTCGCCCTTCGCCTTGGCTTCTTCCGCCTTCTGGTTGAAGCCCGCGATGTTGCGCACGCCCATCTTGGACATGATCTCGTAGCGACTCTCCATTTCCCGGACCACCCACTTCAAGGCCAGCACGGCTTTCTGCGGATCGGTGACGACGGGCGAGAGCAGGTGAGGCACGCCCTCGTAGATCGACAGTTCGAGCATTTTCGGGTCGATCATGATGAAGCGGCACTTCTCGGGCGGCAGCTTGAACATCAGCGACAGGATCATCGCGTTGATGCCTACCGACTTACCCGAACCGGTGGTACCGGCGATGAGCAGGTGAGGCATCTTGCCGAGGTCGCCGATCATCGGCTGGCCTTCGATGGACTCGCCCAGCGCCAGCGGCAGCGCCATGCGCGAGCGGGCGAACTCGTTCGCGGTGAGCAGGTCGCGAAGATAGACGGTCTCGCGTGACGGGTTGGGCAGCTCGATACCGATCGCGTTGCGGCCGGGGATGACGGCGACACGCGCCGAGGTCGCGGACATCGAGCGCGCAATATCGTCCGCAAGCGAGATGACCTGCGAGGATTTCACGCCAGGCGCCGGCTCCAGCTCAAAGAGCGTGACGACCGGGCCAGGACGCACTTCCGTGATGCGGCCCTTCACCTTAAAGTCGTTGAACACGGCCTGGAGGCGGTCGGCCATGTCGAGCAGGCGGGCTTCGTCGACATCGGACGAACGCTGCGGCGGCACGTCGAGCAGCTCGATCGGCGGAATCGCACTGGAGGCGTCGCGCACACGAGGAGCAGCGGGTTGGCGCGGCTTGGAGGCGCGCTGGGCCGGCGCCGGCGCCGGAGCGGCGACCGCAACGGGGGCTTGCGTCGCCGAATCCGGAATCGGGCGGCTTTCGAGAACGCGCGGCGTCACGGGGCGGACCTTGCCGCCGACGCCTTCGGCCTTCTCAACCGCAGTGAAGAAGCCGCGATCGCCTTCCTCGAATTCGTCCTCTTCGGTCACGACGATGGGTTCGATCACTTCCTGCGGTTTCTTGCCGATCA
Source organism: Hyphomonadaceae bacterium (assembly GCA_035548775.1). Taxonomy (GTDB): domain Bacteria; phylum Pseudomonadota; class Alphaproteobacteria; order Caulobacterales; family Hyphomonadaceae; genus UBA7672. The sequence continues at coordinate 3,584 of DASZSI010000324.1, read as the reverse complement.
GACGGAGAAGACCGTCGACCAATCCGGCGCCGCTGGCGACCGGCGTTGAAGCGAGGGCAGGCACGCCGCTGATCATCGGGCCCGGCCTGGGGTCCGATTTCCGGGTGAGCGCTCGCCACAGCGACGCGCCGTCGCTTGCGCCGAGGCCCATCGCCATGGCGGCGAACAGGATCGAGGCGACGCCGGCGAGAAGGGAGGTCCACATATGCGCATCGGGAATCCGCAGCGCGCTGAACGGCGTCGAAATGATCGTGAGGAGCACGTCGCCGACAACACCGCCAAGCCCGGCAGTCAGCGCCCAGCTTTTCGGAATCGGCCATTCGGCAAGACAGCATGCGGCGAAAACCAGGGCGGCGAGGCCCCACATCCAGGCCGCCGGATCACGCTGGCCGATGCCAAGCGTGCGGCGCAATCCGCCGATCATGAGAGCAAAGCCCATCAGCCACGCGGTCCAGCCGAACCCCTGCGTCAGAAGATCCGCGCCCACCGCGCCCGCGCCGCCGAAAAGGTTGTCCGGTCCGATGGCTGCGCCCGTTTGCGGGTCAATCGCCGGCGTCGAATTGAGGCTTGGGTCCGATGGCGAATAGGAGCCGCAAGCGCCGCAAATGAACACGCCGGTGGAGAAGGCCAAAAGCCCCGTCAGGAAACGGGTAAACGCGCTCGAGCCGCGCGCGTCGAAGCCGTCGTCCTGGGAATGGGGCGCACGCGACTGCGGCATGCCTTCGTCCTCGCTCGAACAGGGTTAAGTGAAGCAGGACGACACTGGCGCGGCGGGGCTTAACGGCGCCCTACCAGACGCGGCTTTTCGCAGGTCTTGGAGGCCATTTTTTCGTTTCGGAAGTGTTGGCAAAAAAGTCCCGGAAGCAGTGAACGCGAGGCGTTACGGCTTCCGGGACAATCCCCATGATCCAGCCTTGCGGCGATCACGAACGAAGGTTTACCGCCGTTTACACTTCGCGCGCCCGTGATCGTCGTTGCGCCGGTCAGTCAGCCGCTGCTTGCCCTGTTCGGAAGCGGGCGCCGGGGCAGGCGCCCAAGAATTGTGCAATTGCGAAAGACCCCAAGACGCCAAGACGGCTTTGCTTGTCCGTGCGGCCTTCGGCCTTCCCTATCAGGGCGCATCGTCCGGGGGCGATCCCGTCCGTGGTGTGGGTGCGTTGAGCTGAGTTTTTGCGCCGGTTGCGAGTCAACCTCAGGGGAGACAAATGTCGAATAAAAGCAGTCGATTGAATCGACTTTCACTTTGGGGGTCTGGCCTCAAGGCCGGATTGGCGGCAATGGCCGCCGCATTCATGTTTACAACTCTGGCGCCGGTGTCGGCCCAGACACCACCCGCTACGCCGCCTGCGGCGGAGGCGCCTGCTCCGGCTGCTCCTACTGCAGCCGCACCGCCGGCCGCCGACCAGGCCGTGGCTCCTGCGCCGGCCGCATCCGACCAACCTGCGCCGGCTCCCGCGGCCGCCCCGGCCGCAGGCGCGATCAAGGGTCTCGACCCCACGGTCAACAAGGGCGACGACACCTGGATGATGATCTCGACCGTGCTGGTCCTGATCATGATCGTGCCGGGCCTTGCGCTCTTCTATGGCGGCCTCGTCCGCTCTAAAAACATGCTGTCCGTCCTGATGCAGGTCTCCACCGTGATGGTGATCGGCATGCTGGCCTGGGCGCTATGGGGCTACAGCCTCGCCTTCACTGATGGCGGGAGCATGAACCTGTTCGTAGGGGGCACATCAAAGTTCTTCCTCAACGGCACCATGGCGGTTGATCCAAAGGCGAGCCCCGACGGGTTCAGCCTCGGCGCCACCTTCTCGACCGGCACCTACATCCACGAGATCGTGTTCGTCTGCTTCCAGATGACCTTCGCTTGCATCACCGCGGCGCTGGTCCTTGGCGGCCTGGCCGAGCGGGTGAAGTTCGCCGGCATCGTGGTCTTCTCGGTGGTGTGGCCGCTTCTGGTCTACTATCCGATCGCGCACATGGTGTGGTTCTGGGCCGGCCCGGACGCCGTCGCCACGCACGCTTCGGATCCGGCGACGACCTCGGGCTTCCTCTACACCAAGGGCGCGCTGGACTTCGCCGGCGGCACGGTGGTGCACATCAACTCGGGTATCGCCGCTCTGATGGGCGCGATCGTCCTCGGACCGCGCACCGGCTACAAGCGCGAGCCGCAACCGCCGCACTCGCTGACCATGACGCTGATCGGCACGGGCCTTCTGTGGTTCGGCTGGTTCGGCTTCAACGCGGGCTCCAACCTCGAAGCCAACTTCTACGCTGGCCTCGCCATGGTGAACACCTTCCTCGCCACGGCCGCCGCCGGCTTCTCGTGGATGATGGTCGAGTGGATCACGCGCCGCCGTCCGAGCCTGCTTGGCATGTGCTCGGGCATTGTCGCGGGTCTCGTGGCCGTGACGCCTGCCGCCGGCTTCGCCGGTCCGATGGGCGCCATCATCCTGGGCCTCGCCGTCTCGCCGGTCTGCATCTTCTTCTGCTCTACCGTGAAGAAGATGTTCGGCTATGACGATGCGCTCGACGTGTTCGGCATCCACTGCGTCGGCGGCATCATCGGCGCGCTGGGCACCGGCCTTGTGGTCAACCCGGCCTGGGGCGGCGCCGGCGTGGTCGACTATGTCAACTGCTCGAAGGACGGCGTGGTTCTCGCCACCTGCCCGACGGCGGCCTACGACCTGACCGCACAGATGATCTCGCAGGCCACGGGCGTCGTCACGACGCTGCTGTGGTCGGGCATCATCAGCCTGATCATCTGGTTCGTGCTCCGGATGCTTGGCCTCCTGCGTGTCTCGCAGGAAGTCGAGGAAGAAGGTCTCGACATCAACGAGCACGGCGAGGCGGCCTACCACGTGTAGGCCCTTCGCGGGGCTCTCCTGCCAGGCTAGCGCTGCCGGCGCGGCGCCAGGGGCGGGATGAGCGAGACGGAAGAATAGGGGCGCGGCGAAGAGCTGCGCCCCTTTTTCTTTTGCCCATTCAGCGCCTAAATTCCGGGCATGGCCCAGGCGAGCAAGACCCTGCACTCCGAAATCGCTATCGCCGGCGGCGGGCCGGTTGGCCTCACGCTGGCGCTGGCCCTCGCCCGGCGGGGGTTCGAGACGCTGGTGGGGGACGGCATTGCGCCGCCAAAGGCCGGCAAGCCGACCGGCAAGCTTTCAGCGGACAGCCGCGCCTATTTCATCGCCTATGGCTGCTGGCGGGTCTTCCGGGCGCTCGGCCTCGAAGATGCGCTGCTGACCAGCGCCCAGCCCGTGACAACCGTCGAGGCGAAGGGGCGGATAGGCGGGATTTCCTTTCTGGCCGAAGACTGCGCCACGCCGGTGCTGGGCTACATGGTCGAGGCGTCGGCGCTGTTGCCCGTGCTCCATGAACAGGTGAAAGCCGAGGCGAAGATCAAGCTGGTCGCTCCGGCGAAGATCGAGAGTGCGACATTCGGTGATCCGCAAGTTTCGCTCTCGACCGACAAGGGCGAGGTTCGCGCGTCTCTGGTGGTTGCCTGCGATGGCGCCAAGTCGGTTGTGCGCCGCGCGTCCGGCCTGCGGTTCGAGGGGTGGGATTATGACGCCAGGGCGATCTCC
>DASZSI010000323.1:0-1989 GCA_035548775.1 Hyphomonadaceae bacterium | reverse complement strand
CATGGGAAGACCCAGGCAATTCGATGAGGACGTCGCAATATCGGCGGCGATGGAACTTTTCTGGCGTAAAGGATATGGCGCGACGACGCCGGCTGACCTGACGGACGCGCTCGGCGTCGGGAAGGGCAGTTTTTACAATGCATTTGGGAGCAAGCACGCCCTTTTCGAGCAGGCGCTGCGTCGATACGGCGACGAGCGCGTAGCGCGCCTCACCGCGATTCTTACCCAGCCGGGAGCTGCGAGAAAACGGTTGCAAGCGGCGCTCGAACAATTGGCGACAACAAGCAATCGTCATCTCAGACATCGAGGCTGCTTGGCGACCAACACGGCGGCGGAACTCGGCGGCCTCGACCGCTCGGCAAGTGAAATCGTGCGCGGAATCTTCGATCGTATGGAGCGCGCCTTGCAAAGCACCATTGAGGAGGGGCAGCGCAACGGTGAGATCGTCGTCGACCGCGACGCTAAAGACGTCGCGAGCCTCCTGCTTACGACGATTGTCGGCATGGCTGTAATGGCCAAGACCGCTGACCGAGGTGGACGATTGCGCCGGGTCATAACTGCTCTGATGGCATCATTTTAGGGATGACTTGGCGCGACACCCAGTTCCGCAAGCTGGATTGTACCCGTGGCCAGAAAAGGGGAGCTACCCATGACAACGCACCCGGCAGCCAAGGTCGGCTTTCTTATCCGGCTCGAATTGAAGCCTGACAAGGTGATGGAATTCGAAGCCCAGCTTGGCGCCTCGCTGCTGGAAATCGACAATGAGCCTGGGACCACGGCCTGGTTCGCAGTTCGACTTGGGCCAACGAGCTATGCCGTGTTCGATGTGTTTCCCGACGACGCAGCCCGACAGGCGCATTTCGAAGCTGGTCGAAAGCGGCTGTCGGGGCTTGCGAATCTGCTCGCCGTGCCCCCTTCAATGGTCCGAACCGACGTCATCGCGGCGAAATTGCCGTGACGGTCGGCGATTTAACTCAGAGCGCCAAGCAGATCGCGCGGCTAGGCTGTGAACTCACAAGAAGGGGCCTATGCTCCGCCCTCGCCGCTATGACGCCCCGAGCCTCCGGGATTCACTAGCTTCGAGGCTCAGTCTTCTCGGCAGGCTCGGACAAGGCGGCCGGCGCTGAGATCCGGCGCCGCGCGGGATTGCCGCACCAGCGCGATGCGCTGGCCGTCGACGGCAGCGTCGGCGGCTACCTGGCGTCCGCGTCGATCGGCACTGAACTCGGCTCCTGCAGTTCGAGCCCAGCCGCCTGGAAGAACGGTTCCTATGGTTGCACGAGATAGTGCAGGAGCGCGCCCTAATGGAGACCGTGATGGAATACCGCCAGCCGCTCGGCAAGTTGCGGGGCGGCTTCGGCGATCAGCCCATGCCCGCCGGGCAGGACTTCGAACGTAGAACCGGCGATTGCGTGATTGACCGCTCGTGAATAAGCCGGCGGGGTGAGGATGTCCTGCTCACCGACAGCGACCAGAGTGGGCACCTTCAGACCCGCCAGCCGGCTTGCGGCGTCCGAGCTTGCAATGGCAGCCGCTTGAGCTTGTAGCAGCGCCGGCGAGAGCCTGTCCGGGTTTTGAGTATTGACCTGGACGACCTGGTCGACAAGACCCGGCACTTCGTATGCAGCGTCGGTCAGAACCCACGGCAGAAATGTGCGTTCCCAGTCGGCCGGAGGGAGCACCGCGGCCAGCCTAGAGAGTTCGATGAGGAGTGCGCTCAGCTTCTCGGCCGGCTTCGCCCAGGTGGAAGGCAGGGTCAAGGAGCGCACACGTTCGGGCACAGTCAGTGCAAGCTCCTGCGCGATCTGACCACCCATCGAATGGCCGACGAGATGGACGGACGGCAGGTCGAGAGCCGTCAACAGGCTCGCCGCATGTCGCGCCATGGCGGGGATCGTGATGTCGCTCGCCGAGAACGCGACCCCACGGCCGACCCCGAGATTGTTGAAGCGGATGACCCGGAAGCCCTGCTTCGCGATCAGCGGAGAC
>DASZSI010000322.1:0-11275 GCA_035548775.1 Hyphomonadaceae bacterium | reverse complement strand
GACGGATTGCGTGAGCATGACGCTGCCCGCTGCGCCGAGGACATAGGCTGCAAAGATCGTCACGATAGGCGCGAACGGGAAACCGCCCCGCTCGCTGATGGTGAGGCCGCGTCGCGCATACTTCAGGACCATGCCTACCGGCAGACGCAGGCCGTAGAGATTGACCACGACCAGTTCGACCGCCAGCCAGAGAATCGGCTGCGGCGCCAGCAGCAGCGCCGCCTCAACCAGAACGGTAAGAAGGTGAAAGGTGTTGTTGCGGCTGCCGTCGATGGTTGCGCGCATGTTGGCGTCGCTGCGCTCGACGATACTGCCGAGGTGCAGGGACATCACGACGAAAAGAAGCCCGACCAGCGCGCCGGCGGACGAACCGATCATCACGAAAAAGTCGCGCCACGCCTCGAGAGGATGAGCTGCCATCCCCGCGCCCCTCTTTTTGCGCAGTCCCCGGAGCGAAATTAACAGGGAACAAGCCGTCTGTCGCCACCCGGCGGCCGGACCGAAATCGAGCGCCGCCTATCCGGCCTTCGGGCATTCCAGCGGCTTGGCCGGGTCGTAGCCGGTCAGCTTTGTAATCCGCCAACCATCGGGGAATTTCCTGAGATCATAACTCGACGCGCGATCCTTTGGCGGCAGGGGCTGGCCATCGGTCTTGAGCCGCGTGAACTTCATGCCGGCCCATGCGGTGTCCGGGCCGGTGATACAGCCCTTGATCTCATGAATGTCGGAACGGTCATAGCCCTGGGCCACGAGGTCGGCGAAGGTCTTGGTGGTCGCGATCGTCTGTTCCTCGACCGATCGGCCCATACGATAGAAGTCCTTCGCGATGGTTGCGGCGTCGTGCTTGTTCCAGGCCTTCGTGTAGTCCCACATGAACGCTTCGACGGCGGCTTCCGGCCTTCCGGGCGGGGTGGTGGTGCACGCAGCCATGGCCAGAACTCCTACCGTAAGCATCAGCCTCATATGTAATCCCCGGTTGCCTGGGTCCATGCTATTCTCCTCCGCGGGACAGTCGAGCGCGGGGGCGCGGGGATGTCGGTTACGGCGACAGACATTGCGATCTATCTGGGCGTCGGCATTGCCGCCGTAGCCATCTTTATCGGCTTGCGGCTGGCCGCAGGCCGGATGGGAAAGGCCGATCCAGCGATGGTAAGGGCGGATTTCTCCACCCTTCCCGGCTTCTCGCCGGGCGAGACGCTGATTCATCTGGGAAGCGCAATTTCCTACGACCCGGTCCGCAATCATGTGGCGATCTGGGAAAAGATGGGCGGCGCGCGGCTGGTCGATCCCTCGGGAGTGGCGGCCTGGCGCTCCGGAACGGACCCGGCGCCGCCAACGAACGAGGCGACCGGCGTGGTCGAACTCTACGCCCGGCCCGGCGACAGGCGGCCCTTCTTCAAGGTCGGGATCAGCAACGCCATCGATGCGCCGCGCTGGCGCGACCGGCTGCAAGCGGCCTTTGGCGGCGACAAGGAAAGGCCGGCGGCGCAGGACGCCTGAGGATCAGCAGACCGGCGCTTCGCCCGGTTTTCCCTCGTTGAGGCCGACGATGCGCCAGCCATCGGCCGTCAAGCTCATGTCGAACACCGAGACCTGTTCGCCGGGCGGCATCACGCCGCCATAGGTGAAGTTGTAGACGAAATCGATCGCGAGCCGGCCCGATGCATCGCCTCTCGAACACGTCTTGGCGCCATAGAGCTCCATCTTGCCGAACTCGTCGCCCCGCAGGGCGTTGAGCTGCATGTCGAACTTTTTCCTGAGATCGTCCGCGCTGGCGCCCGGCAGGCGGTAGAAGTCGCCGGCAAGCGCGGTCGTGTCGCCCTTGTTGAACGTCGAGACATACTTTGCCGCGAAGGCCTTGAGGTCGGCATCAACCGTGGACTGCGCCAGAACCGGCGGCGCGCAGACAGCCATGCCGAGCGCCAAAATCACCCGCTTCACGGCGCTTCCTCCGCACCGATGTCTTTTTCCGCCAGCCGTTTCTTCAATCGCTCGCTCGCCTTTTCCTTGACGCTTTCGGACCGCAGCTGTCCGCAGGCGGCGAGGATGTCCCTGCCCCGCGGTGTTCGGATCGGGCTGGCGTAGCCCGCGCGATTGAGGACTTCCGCGAACGCCTCGATTGTTTCCCAATCGGAGCATTCATACTTCGTGCCCGGCCAGGGGTTGAACGGGATGAGATTTATCTTGGCCGGCACGCCCTTGAGCAGTTTCACGAGGTCCTTCGCCTCGGCCAGCGTGTCGTTGATGCCCTTCAGCATGACGTATTCGAAGGTCACCCGCTTGGAGTTCGACAGGTCCGGATAGGCGCGGATGGCGTCGAACAGCTCTTTCAACGGATACTTCTTGTTGAGCGGCACCAGCTGGTTGCGGAGATCATTGTTGGTCGCGTGCAGCGAGATCGCCAGCATCGCCCCGGTGCGCTTGCCCAGTTCCGGAATCAGCGGCGCAACGCCTGCGGTGGATACTGTTATGCGGCGGCGCGAGATCGAGATGCCATCGCCGTCCGCTATCGTGTCGATGGCCTCGGCCACGTTGTCGAGATTGTAGAGCGGCTCGCCCATACCCATGAAGACGATGTTGGTGAGGCGGCGGTCCCCAACGTTCAAGGGACGATCCGAGGTCGGCCATTCCTCCAGCGCATCGCGCGCGATCATGACCTGGTTGACGATTTCGGCGGCCGAGAGGTTGCGCACCAGCTTCTGCGTGCCGGTGTGGCAGAACGTGCAGGTAAGCGTGCAGCCCACCTGGCTCGACACGCAGAGAGCGCCCGCCTTTCCGACATCCGGGATATAGACGCACTCGGCTTCCACGTTCGGGCCATAGCCGATCAGCCATTTGCGCGTGCCGTCAACCGATTGCTGGGCGATCCGAATGTCCGGGCGCTCAAGCACGTGTTTTCCGGCGAGCAGAGCGCGCATCTCCTTGGCGACATCGGTCATCTTGCCGAAATCGGTCGCGCCATAGTGGTAGATCCAGCGCCACAGCTGGCTCGCACGCATCTTGGCTTTCTTCTCCTCGACCCCCGCCGCAACCATGGCCTGGCGCAGTCCTTCCCTGCCCAGCCCCGCAAGGTTGGACAGCCCGGCGCTGGCGGGCTTTCGGGAAAGGTCGAGTTCGACGGACATTTCGGGCGTCAGATAGCAGCGGCGGGTTAATATCCCAAGGCCCGCACTGCCTCAGCGGGCCTTCTCACCGGCTGCGCGAATGTCGCGCTTGACCCGCCGCTTGACCCGCCCCCTGGGGCCGGCCCGATAACCCTGTCTTCCCTCAGACCTCAGGTGATTCTCGTGAGCCAGGCCACTTATCTCGCCCCAGCCGATGCCGCCCGGGAGTTGGGCGTTTCGGCAAAGGCGCTTCGCCTGTGGGAGGACCGCGGCCTCCTGACGCCCGGCCGCACCATAGCTGGATGGCGCACCTACGGCCCCAGCGAAATGGCGCGGGCGAGAGAGATCGCCGCCCTGCGCGGGCTTGGTCTCAGCCTCACCCAGATCGCCCAGGTCCTTGACGGCGACGCTGAGGAACTGGAGCCGGCGCTTGCAGCACACCAGTCAGGTCTGGAGGCCCAGGTTCATCGGCTTGCTGACACAATCGGCCGCGTGCGCACCTTGCGCGAGACGCTTGCCGCCGGCGCCGCGCCCGCCCTTGCGGATATCGTGCGGCTGCAAGCGCCGGCGCCGGAATTGATCGCAGCCTTCGACCTGCCCTGGCCCTGGGGCGGCGAGCGTTTCGAGCTCCATGGCCTTCGCCCGCTGACATGGATCGTCGGGCCGCTCGGCAGCGGCAAGACGAAGCTGGCTGAACGTCTGGCGAGGGAAATCCCGAATGCTGCCTTCGTCGGCCTCGATCGCTGCTCCACCTTCGCCGACGACGCCCACCGTGATCGCGTCGGCAAAACCCTGGGCTGGCTTGCCGAGGACGGCGCCATTCCATCCGAACCGCTGAAAGGGCTGATGACTGCGCTTGAAGATGATCGCCCGGCTGCGCTGGTGGTGGACCTTATCGAGCATGGCCTCGATGAGCCGACCCAGCTTGCCCTCGCCGCCTGGTTGCGGCGGCGAGGCCGAGAGGCGCGGCCGATATTCGCCATGACGCGATCAAGCGCCATGCTCGATCTCGCCGCCGCGGGACAGGACGAAGCGATCATCTTCTGCCCCGCGAACCACAGCCCGCCTATCCTGGCAACACCGCGTGCAGGAGCGCCTGGCTACGAGGCCGTGGCCACCTGTCTTGGCGCCCCGGCGGTCCGGGCTCGCACCGAAGGCGTCATCGCGTTCCGGCCGCCAGCCGCCTGAAGGAGCTATTCTTTCGTCTCGAGCTCTACAAAGGGCTTGAACCCGCCGAAGATCATGCGCTTGCCGTCAAACGGCATGTCTTTCATTTGTGCAGCCAGAGTCTTGTCCGACATCACCTTCTTCATCACCTCGTCACGGTGTTTGCGGTTCCGGGTGATGATGACGCCAACGGCGACGGTCTCTCCCTCCTTGCATTTCACGGAGCGGTAGAAGTCGGTGACCTTCCCCTTCTGCACGTCATCGCCCATGCATTCGTAGTACTGGAGCGCACCGTGCTTGATCCAGTATTTGGCCGCCATCTTGGCCATCTTCTTGTAGGCCTCGATCTTGTCTTCCGGCACCGGAATCACTGCGACGTCGACATACATCGAAAAGCTCCCTGCTCACCGAGCTGAGAGTTAGCAGTCGCCGGTTGCCCGGCAAGACAGATTCCGGAAAATGGAAAGCGATCCAGCTATCGGCAAAGCGCCTTGGCCTTGTCGATCGCCTCGCGCGAGCCCTTGAGCGAGAAGTGGTAAGCTGTCCGCGCATTCTTGGTCGACGCAGCCTCAATGCGAAGCTCGGATCCTTTCTGCAAAGCCGCAAGCAGCTGTTTTTCCGTGCGATCCGTGAAGAAGGCTTCGGGCCCGGCGGCGAACATCTGGAAATGATCGCGACCGATGATGGCCTCGGGGGCTATATCCGCGCGGAGATTGTAGCCGACCTTCAGGCTCGGCTGGTTCGACGGCTGGCCCGATCTCCACGTCGCCACGTAGAACGTGACATCGCCGTGGTCGACATTCTTCGGCGCCATGTCGACCGGATCGACCGCCGCAAAGCACACCAGGTCCTTGCCGACATCCTCGGTGTAGACGCGCCAGTCCTTGTAGCGGCCGATCGCCTTGGACTGCGCATCCGAAGCGGGCGCCAACGCCAGGGCCGTGATGACAAGGCTGGCGGCGGCCAGGGAAGCGGCCAGGGAACGCGCCATCGTCGGATCTCCAGTCCAGTCTGATCCTAGGACTGAATAAGGATCAAATTTGACGCAAGCCTTAAGATGGCTCGTCGGAGCTGCTCGCCAGTTGCTAGCGCGGCGCGCGCTTGGCCAGGATGCGCTGCAGCGTACGCCGGTGCATGTTGAGCCGGCGGGCCGTCTCCGAGACGTTGTGGTTGCAGAGCTCGTAGACGCGCTGGATATGCTCCCACCGCACCCGGTCGGCCGACATGGGGTTTTCCGGCGGCTCGGGACGGTTCTCGCGCCCGGTCAGCAAGGCGTTGACGACGTCCTCGATGTCCGCGGGCTTGGGCAGGTAGTCGATCGCTCCGGCCTTCACGGCCGCCACCGCCGTCGAGATCGCGCCATACCCGGTCAGGATCACGGCATGGCTGTCGGCCCGGCTGCGCTGCAGCGCTTCGACCACTTCCAGGCCTGACCCGTCCTCCAGCCGCAGGTCGACCACGGCGAAGGCGGGCTGCGACTTCTTCAGATGCTCGCGGGCCTCTGCCACTGAGCCCAGGGAAGCCACATCGAATCCCCGCTGTCCGAGCGCCCGCGCCAGGCGAGCGCGGAAGGGCGCGTCATCATCCAGGACCAGCAGGCTACGATCTTCCAGGGCCGCAACCCGCGGGTCTGCTTCAACTGGCTCGTCCAACCTGATCTCCCGTGAAGGAAATTGTCCGTATGTTATATATCGACCGAGTTGTCGAAGGCCAACCGGTTGACCGAAGCGTCATCCTTCGATCCATCCCGGCGGGGCTTCAATGCTTTTTCGCGGCCAAACGATGCGGATAACGGCCCCGCGGGCCGGCAATTGCCGATTATAAGGCGTTACGCGCGCCCCGGTCCGCTCCAGCAACGTGCAGGCGATAAAGAAGCCGAGGCCCATGCCCCCGCCGCGCTGTTCCACGCTGCGTTCGGAAAAATACGGCTCGCCCAGCTTGGCCAGAACCGAAGGGGCAAAGCCCGGACCGTCGTCGGTGACGTAGATCCGGACCTCGGTCTCGGACCAGCGCGCGTTGATGCTGACTTCCTTGGATGCAAAGCTCACCGCATTCTCGATAAAGGCGCCCAAGGCGTGGATGATTTCAGGCTTGCGGGCCACCACGGGCGGGCGGCTTTCGCCTCCGCCCTGCCCCTGCAGCGGCGAGCACGAGCATTGGACATGGATGCCTGAGCCGGAGTGAGGCTCTGCAGCTTCCTCGATCAGCGATGGCAGAGGCGTGCGCGCCAGGGCCGCGTCGGTCATGTGGCGGCGCTGCGATATCTGTTTCAGGATCGCCCGGCAGCGTTCCGACTGTTCCACGATCAGTTCGACGTCCTCGCGCGAAGGATTGTCCTTCTTGACCGATCGCTGGAGTTCCTTCGCCGCAAGATGGATGGTGGCGAGCGGCGTTCCGAGTTCATGCGCGGTCGCCGCCGCAAGCGCGCCGAGCGCCGACAGCTGCTGCTCGCGCGAAAGCACCGCCTGCACGGCGTCCAGAGCCGAGACAAGTTTGGATTCGTCGCGCCCTGTTCGCCAGGAGGATACAGTGAAGAACACCAGGCCGATGGCGACCGCGGCCAGCTGGCCCACCTGGTAAAGCCAGGGGATTTCGAGTTTCTCGTGCGGCCTCCACGGCAGGTTGAGACCCCACATCGCCATGCCGGCGCAGCAGGCCAGTGCAAGCAGCGACAGAAGGCCGGCGTAGGCCGGCAGGAGTCGCGATGCGCCGACCGTAACCGGGGCAAGGATCATCAGGAGGAACGGATTCTGCAGGCCGCCGGTGAGCCCGATCAGCACCGATAGCTGCACTACGTCGAAGGCCAGCTGGCCCGCGGTCTCCGCGGGTGAAGACAGGTGCTGGGACGGAAACACGGCCATCAGCGCCACGTTGAGCCAGGCCGACGCCCCGATCGCGGCAAGGCACGCTGCCAGCGGCAGGTCGAACCCCAGCACGTAGTTCACGAACAGCACCGCTGCGGCCTGGCCCGCTATGGCCATCCAGCGCAGCGACACCAGGGTGCGCAGCCGCGTGCGGCCAAAGGCAGACCCCACGCTGCGCAATGTCTCGCGCGCGGGGTCGCCCGGAAGAACCGCCGGCGCCGGCAGCTTGGCCGGAGACCTGTCATCACCAAGGCCTGAAGGCGCGTCAGCCATTTGCAACCGCCCCGGCGACTTTGGCGCAGTTCCCTTTTCGCGGCCCCCATGCGCATATCCGTCCATGCGCGTTCTTTTCTCCGCCATGGCAGTCCTGCTGGCCGGCTGTTCGCCGTCCGGCGGCATGGCGAAAGCCGATCCCGCCTGCTTCAACCGCGCGTCGGCCAAGATCGGCGGGCCGTTCAAGCTGACGTCGCAAACCGGCGCCCCGGTGACCGAGGAGAATTACAAGGGCCGAAAGGCGCTGGTCTTCTTCGGCTATACCCACTGCCCGGATGTCTGCCCGGCGACGCTGCACGAGGTCGGCGTTGCGATGACCTTGCTGCCCAAATCGGTCAAGCCGCCCAAGACCGTCTTGATCTCGATCGATCCCGCGCGCGACACGCCCGAGGCGCTGGACCAGTATATCCACCTCAACGGCTTCCCGACCGACATTGACGGGCTTAGCGGCACGCTGGACGAGCTTCAGAAAGTCGCCGACGAGTTCGCCGCGCCTTTCAGCCGGGACGAGGATGCCGATAGCGCCGCTGGCTATGTGATGAACCATTCGGCCATTCTCTACCTGATGGACGAGAACTGGAAGCTGAAGACGTTCTTCATGCCGGAAGAACGCCCGGAAGAGATCGCCCGCTGCATTGCAGCGTTGACCTAGGCGCAAAAAGGCCTGGCATCCACGACCAGGCCTTCGATTGCCCGCCTACTTGCCCGCCCCAGGCGTGAAAGTCGCCGAAAGCCCCAGCGAGTCCTTCGTGATCGGCGTCGTAGACCCCATGAAGGCGTCGAGGCCAAGCGGGGTTTTTGGCTTGAGGACGATGTGCAGCGTACCCGGGCCCTTCACGAAGGCGGCAAGCGCCGTGGTCAGCTCCTTGGCCAGGGCGGGGTCCATGTCCTTGCTCATGTCCTGGGCCGAGCCCGAGATCATGTTGGCGAGGTCCTGGCGGTAGGCGTCGGCCGGCCGGCCGGCCTCCTTGGCGCTTTGAGCGATCAGATAGCCGACCAGCGACTTGTCGGTGAGCGAGACGTCGAGATCGGTGATCTTCACCTCCATCATGCTGCCCATGACGCTGAGCATCATGCCGGCCGCGGCCGCATCCATGTTCGGCATCGATTTACCGTCGGGGCCGGCTTGCGGATCTTCCATGGCCATGAGAGCCGGCAGCATCTGCATCATCGACGTGGTGAGCCCGCCGATCATTTGCGGGATCGCCTTGTGCAGGCCGGAGACGCCGGCTGACATCTGCATGTCGAGACCATCGGTGACGCCGAACTGGTAATTGGTGTAGCGCGTCAGGTCCTTGGCTGGATCGAACGTCGCCGAACCGCCGGCGTAGAGTTCGATCGTGGTTGAAGGATAGCCTGCCGCCGACAGGCCCATCGCCGTCTGCTGGCCCAGCACGCCGCCGGCGGAGTTGGCGGAAAACGTAATGGTCGCCTTGGGGACATTGAGCGCGGTGACGACGCCATTGCCGTCGCGCGTGGCCTTCTCGTCGATCTTCGAGACCGCGAGCTTGATGCCCGACGCCTCGAAATTCATGCCCGACGAAGTGAAGGAGTCGAAGCCCGGCTCCAGCGGGCTGGTCAATGCCTTCGCGATGCTGTCGGACAGGTCGGCGCCGCCGCCCGGGTTGAACATCGACATGAACATCGCCTCGGCGATCGAGGCGTAGATGCCGCCACGGATGTTCTTGAACTCGGTCGTACCGAGATCAAACGTTCCCTTGACCGGCTCCTTGTCGTCCTTGACGTCGAAATTGCCCTTGAAGCCTGCGAGCTTGGCCGAGCCGAACACCGTGTTCTTGAGGTCGGAGATCGAGAACTCGCCAAGCTGGACGTTGAAGGCGCCATCGGCGGCGGACTGCCCCATATTGGCCGCGACGGTGAGCCCGTTGAGCGAGATCTTGCTGAACTGCCAGTCTGCAAAGGCTGGAGGCGAGGCCGTCGAATTCGGGTCGGAGATCATGGCGGCGACGAACTGGCCGGTCGCCGGGTTCATGCCTTCGATGCCCATCGAGTCGATCGAGACCTTGCTGCCTGCTTCCGGTTTTTCGGGAGACAGGCCCTTGAAGACGATCGATTTCACGATCGGCTTGCCGTCCTTCGTGATGTCGAGGCCGGAGAGTTCCACCGTCTTGGCGAGCATCGCATCGCCGGGCGCCACGGACTCGCCAAGCCGCACGTCGGAGAGCGTGACCTTGTCGCCCGATCCCGACTTGGACTTGTAGGCGATCGTCTTGGAGGTGGCGGGCTCCTCCAGGTTCATGGCCTTGAGCGCCGCGACAGCGTTCTGGCTCGTTCCGCACGCAGCCGTCAGCAGCAGCGCGCTGGCGCAGGCGATCAAAATCCTCATTTCAATGTGTCCCTCAGTCAGCGCCGTTGCGTCGTTTGCGGCGGAACGCTAGGCCCTTAGCATGATCGCCTCGGAATCGCACCATCGCGTATTTCTGATAGCAAAATCAGGGGCGTCTGTCCCGGTTCGTGTTCACATCGACAAGCGGGCGAGGCGGGTGTCCGTAAGGATTGACCCGACCGCGCGAGAGGCTGTGGCGACCGCGCCTGCGCCACGATATGCGCTCGATGCGCTCTCGTTCGCCTCCGAACGGGTGGACTGGATCGCCGAACGGTTAGGCGCGCTGCCGCCGCCGGTCGAATTCCGGCCGGGCGCCTACATTCCCCTGCGAGGCGTGATCCATCGGCTCAGGCAGGCCGACGGCGGACGGACGGTGCGGCTGGACAAATCCGGCCCGACGCCGGTTCTCCTGATACCGGGGCCGCGTGCGGCGTTTTCCGACAAGACGCGCGCATTCTTCCGTACGGCGGCGAAGACCGATTTTGCCGAGCGCGTCGCCGTCCATGCGCAGACGCTGAAGGTCAGCCCCAGGTCGATCTCGATCAAGGACATGCGCTCGCGCTGGGGCTCGTGTTCGTCCGAAGGCAGGTTGAATTTCGCCTGGCGACTGGTGTGCGCTCCGCCATTCGCCCTCGACTATGTCGCGGCGCACGAGGTGGCGCACCTCAAGGAAATGAACCATTCGGCGCGGTTCTGGAGGCAGGTCGAGCGCTGCATTCCCGACTGGCAGGACGCCCGCGCCTGGCTGCAGCAGCGGGGCTCGGCCCTGCACGCCATCGGCGAGTAGGCTGCGGCGGCTTCCGCGCAAAGAGAAAGGGCAGATCTTGCGATCCGCCCTTCCCTGTTCTTGCTGATCGCGACGATTAGAACTTCGCGGTCAGGCCAACCGTGTAGCGACGGCCGAGCGTGTCGTAGGTCGACGGATCGGTGTTCGCCTGCACGGACGGCGTGTAGGTCGGCGGCATTTCGTTCATCACGTTGTTGATGTTGAAACGCAGCTGGACGTTGTCCGTGACATCCCACGACGACAGCAGGTCGAAGTAGCCGATCGCCGGGATGTTGTCGGCCTTGTTGTTGATGTTCGTCATCTCGCCGATGTGCTGCCAGCGCACGCCCACTTTCGCCGGACCCCAGCGATAGTTGACCGTGGTGAGAGCTTTCCATTCCGGCTGAGCCGCGCCCACCGAGCTGCCGAGCGGGCCGGTGTTGCCGATGAAGCCGGCGCGATCGCGGAAGTTGTTCGGGATGAACTCTTCCGTCCACTTGTCGAGGTAGGTTCCCACGACGCTGGCGTCGATCGTGCCCGGACCGAGGTCCATGCTCCAGTTGGCCTGGAAGTCGACGCCCGCAACCACGGCGCCGGCAAGGTTCTGGTTGTTGCCGGTGACGTTGATGACGTTGCCGCTCAGCGGATCACGCGTGATCAGCTGGCAGAACGCGTTGGAGGCCGAATAGGTCGGGTTCGAGACGCCGTTGGCGTTGTAGCACTGCTGAAGCGCAACGTTGGCGTCCACCGTGCC
>DASZSI010000321.1:0-3972 GCA_035548775.1 Hyphomonadaceae bacterium | reverse complement strand
TTCGCGCTTTCGGGCGATACTTCGAAGTGCTTGTTGCCGCGATTGAAGACCATCACCCAGTCGGGCGAACCATGCAGCGTGTCGTGAAGCAGTCTCGCCGACTCTGACGCCAGCACGTCCGGCACATGCAGGCGATGATCGCGATCGAACGCCGCACGCAGGGCGGCGCGGTCGAGATCGGGATTGAGGCGGATAGCGGTCATGGTCGCCTTATAGCGGCGGGGCCCCACGCGAGTAAGGCCATGCTGCTGTTCGCCTGGCCAGACACCTGCCTAGATCGGCATCCGCATGATGTCGTTATAAGCCTTGATAACCTCGTCACGCACGGCGACCACGGTTTCCATGGTGGCTTCCGCGGCGGCGACCGCCGTTACCACATCCACCAGATCGCCCTTGCCCATCGCGGCCTTGGTGATCGCACCTTCAGCCCCTGCCCCGGCCTTGGTCATCGAGCCGACGGCCGTGTTGAGAATGTCGCCGAAGCCGGGACCGGATATCCCGGCGTCGGGCTTCAGGGCGTTGCCGGACAGCGCCTGAGCGGTGGCGCCGTAGGCCTTCATGGCGGATACGCCGAGATCGGACATGAGCGTCTACCTCAGGCTTTGAGCAGCGAGACGACGCCGAGCATCATCGCCCGGCTGGCCTCGACCACATTGAGGTTGGCTTCGTAGGCGCGCTGTGCGTCGCGCAGGTCGGCCATCTCGACCAGGGCCGACACGTTCGAAAGCTTCACATAGCCGCGCGCGTCGGCGCCAGGGTTCGAGGGGTCGTACTTCTCCGGATAAGGCGTCGTATCTTTGCGCGAGCCGGAGACCTTCACCGTGTCGGCGCCGATGGCGCGATCATAGTAGGTTCGGAACACCGGCGCCTTGCGCTGGTACGGATCGCCGCCCGGAACGGTCGAGGTTGAATCCGCGTTGGCAAGGTTTTCGGCCGAGATGCGGATACGAACGGTCTGCGCGCGCAGTCCGGTTGCTGCCGCGCCCATGGCGGACATGAGGTCGGAGGACATGGGTGTCTCCTAAGGGCGTTGCGCTCTCACCTGCTCGGTGAGCGCGACGCCAGCCGCAGCAGGCCCAGACTCTTCTGGTACAAGCCCACCATGGTCTCGAAATCCGTTCGGGTTTCGGCGATCTTCATCATCTGCTCTTCGACCACCACCTGGTTGCCGTCGAGCGTAGTTTCGGAGTCGGGAGATTTCTGGGTCGTGACACCGGCGCTCGCCACATGCGGCGCGGTCAGGTGCCCGGCCTGGGTCGTCGTCATCTGGGTCCGGCCGGGATGGTTGGAGACCCCGGCCATGCGCTGCAACGTCGCAGCGAAGGCTTCCTGGTTAACATCATTGGGGACGTAGCCCGGGGTCGAGACGTTGGCGACGTTCTGGGCAATGACTTTCTGGCGTTCGCCCAGCATCTGCAGGCGCGCCTTCATCATCTGGAATACGCCGATATTTGTCGGATCGGGCATGCCGGTCATCCTTCCTGGTAGGCAAATTCGACCGGTTTGCTTAAGGCCGTCTTAAGCACGGGGCCTCGCCGTTAACCGGTCGTTTACCGGCTTTTCCGAAGGGTTAACTCCATCGTTAACCAACCCGGCCCGAACAGCCGGGACAAGCCGCGGCCCGTCCCATGGACGTCTTCGACGCACTTCGCGCAGCAGGCGCGCTGATCCTCGTCCTGGGCATTCTGCTCGGCGGCGCATGGGCCTTGCGTCGTTATGGCGGATCGCTCGGCCTTCGCACTGGCGCGGCGGCCTCCGATCTGCGCGTCGTCGAATGGCGCAATCTCGACATGCGCCGCAAGCTGGCCGTGGTGCGCTGGGGAGCAAGCGAGCACCTGCTCGTCCTCAGTCCCACGGGCGACACGATGATCGCCAGCCGGGACGCGCCTGCCGTCGAGCCGACCGTTACAAATTCCACCACCATGGACGGGGCAAAGTCGTGAAGCCGCGCAAGCTCCTCACGCGTGCGCTGCGGCTGGCGCCTGTTGCGCTTGCGATCGCCATGGCCGCGCCCGAAGCGCTGCCGCAGACCGTCTCCGTCAACCTTGGCACCGGCCAGGGGCTGACGTCTGGCATTGTCCAGCTGTTCGCGGCGATCACCGTGCTGTCGCTGGCGCCTTCGATCCTGGTCATGACGACGTCTTTTGTGCGGATCGTCGTGGTGCTCTCACTGCTGCGCACGGCAATCGGACTGCAGAACGCGCCGCCCAACTCGGTGGTAATCTCGCTGTCGTTGTTCCTGACAGCCTTCGTTATGGCGCCGACCTTCAGCGAGGCCTACACTGCCGGCATCCAGCCCTACATGGCCGAAAAAATGACGCTGGAAGAAGCGATCCCGAAAACGCTTGGCCCCGTTCAGGCCTTCATGGGCAAGCATGCGGAACCGCAGGACGTAAAGCTTTTCGCCGACATGGCGAAGATCACCAACCTCAAAAGCCCGGCCGACGCACCATTCCAGGTTCTGGCGCCCGCCTTCATGATCTCGGAGCTAAAACGCGCCTTCGAGATCGGCTTCATGGTCTTTCTGCCCTTCCTGGTGATCGACCTCGTCGTCTCATCCATCCTTATGGCGATGGGCATGATGATGCTGCCGCCGGTCACCATCTCGCTGCCGTTCAAACTGATTTTCTTCGTGCTGGTCGATGGCTGGCGATTGCTCGCAGGCTCCCTGGTCGAGAGCTTCATGCAGGGCCCCGGCTCCTGACCCAGGTAGACGGCGGTTCAATAGGCCAGCCGTCTCTCGAGGTCCTTCGCAAGTTCTTTCGGCGGCTTTATCTCGCCGGCCCGACGCTCCAGCAGATCTACCGTCGCGAGCGCAAGCTCTAGCGCGTCAATCGGCTTGGGCAGCGCCAAAGCCGCGCCACGCAGTTCTGCCAGCGTCAGCGTGTGCTCCAGCGAATGACCGTTCAGGCCCGAGGAGCCCAGCGCGATCACCGGAACCGTCGGGTTGCGCCGGCACAGGTCGGGCAGAGCTTCGTTGGCAACAGGCGCGTTGATGCAGATGATGATGGCGTCGTAGCCGTTGAACTCGGCCCGGGAAGCGGCGGCGTACCCTGGTGTTACAACACAGAACTCGACGTCCGGATGAGCCAGCGACTTTGTATCAAGGATCAACAACTCATCGTCCTCGATAAGAAGGAGTTTCAGCCTCGGATTCGCCTGCGCCATTTGATTCCCAGCCCTTGTTTTCAGAATCGCCGGAACCGCATCGCTGCAGGATCAGGGAATTCCCTTTGGTCACAAGGGTTAACAAAAACGCCCTAAAAATTGGTTGCTATTAGCGCGATAAGAGGGTGTATCGCCTCAATTCTCAGCTGTCCCCGCGCGTACTAGAAGGCGTCTCCCGCGAGACGACATTCGAGACATTTTTTGGCCGACGATTTTTCTGCCACGCCTGACACCGAATACGAGGCCAGCGATTTTTCACCGCTGCACCCGGTGTTTGCCGATGCGCCGCAGAGCGTCACCTTTCGCAAGCTTCGAAAACGGTTGGTGCGGGAGACCCTGGAATCGGTTCGCAAGTTCGGAATGCTGGCCGAAGGCGCACGCGCGGCTGGCCAATCCCCGAAAAAACCTCGCTGGCTGGTCTGCCTGTCCGGCGGCAAGGACAGCTACACCCTGCTCTCGGTGCTGCTCGACCTCCAGTGGCAGGGCGCGTTGCCCGTTGACCTGCTGGCCTGCAACCTCGACCAGGGCCAGCCAGGCTTTCCCAAAGATGTGCTGCCCAACTATCTCGCCCACATGGGCGTGCCCTATCGCATCATCACCGAGAACACCTATTCGATCGTCACCGAGAAAGTGCCGGCCTCGAACACCTATTGTGCGTTATGCTCCCGCCTGAGACGCGGCATTCTTTATCGGGTGGCGCGAGAGGAAGGATGCGAGGCGATCGTGCTCGGCCATCATCGCGACGACGCGCTCGAGACCTTCATGTTGAACTTCCTACATGGCGGACGGCTGGCGGCGATGCCG
>DASZSI010000320.1:0-18585 GCA_035548775.1 Hyphomonadaceae bacterium | reverse complement strand
TCCGATCCCAGCAGCAGGGCAAGGCGTTCGGGTGGCCGTATCGCCTGGATGGGCTCGCCTGCTTGCGGCGTCAAAGCCCAGGGTTCGATGTCGGCTGCCCTAAGCGTCGAGACGATCGAGGCGCCATCGCCCGACTGAGCGAATGGCAGACGCAGCACGGCGCCAGATGAGACGCGGATCGACTTGCGATAGAGCGGATCGCAGCACGAGCCATCCAGAAGCACGGCATCGGCGGCGAGACCCGAAGCGTTGCGAAAGCAGCTTCCGACGTTGTCGTGATCAGCAAGGCCAATCAGCGCCAGCAAGGTCAGCGGTCCGGGGCCCAGCCGGGCGACCAGCCGTTCGACGCTGTCCATCCCCTGCCTGCGCGACAGGGCAAGCACGCCGCGATGGATGTGGAAGCCGGTGATGCCGTCCATCACCTCCTGGGCGGCGGCGTAGACAGGTGTTGCAGGATCGAGCCGCGCGATCGTTTCCGCCATCGGCGCGAGGCGGCTTTCCGCCAGCAACAGCGACTCGACAGGGAAGCGCGACCCGATCAGCGCGTCCAACGCAATCGCGCCTTCGACAATGAACCGCCCGTCGTCGCGGAACAGGTCGCGCTCCTTTACAGCGCGATAGGGCGCGATCCGCGGATCGTCCGCCGATGCGATGGGCACGATCACCTTAGCCGAACGCGACGTGCAGCTGGTCCACGCCTCGAATGGGCGCGGCCTTCATGGCGGGAGGTGGACCGGTGCGGCGTGTGTTGGGGGCCAGTTTTGCGATGGTTGCCAGCGTCTCTTCGATTTCGACGCGCGCGAGAGCTTCCCCAAGGCAACGGTGCGCGCCGCCGCCGAAGGCAAAGTGCCAGCGGGGATGATCGGTGCGTGAAATATCGAACGAGTCGGGATTGGCGTAGAATTCCGGGTCGCGGCAGGCCGAGAGGATCGAGAAGATAACCAGCCGGTTGGCGGGAATCTCGTAGCCGTCAAGCTCGAACGGCGTAACCGAGAAGCGCGGCACGCCCAGAGCCACCGGCTCGTAGCGCAAGCCTTCGGCCGCCGCGCCCTTCTTCATGCCGTCGGGATCGGCCTTCAGCCTGGCCCACTGATCCGGATGATCCAGCAGCAGGTTGAGCGTCATGGCTATGGAGTTCTTGGTGGTGTCGGAGCCGGCGACGATAAGAGCCACCACATCGGCGCGAATTTCGGCCTCGGACATCTCGCCGGCTTCCTTCGTGGCGGCGGCGAATTCAGAGAGGAAGTCGCCGCGCGGATTCTTGCGCCGGTCGTCGAGCAGTTTGCCGACATAGTCGCCGAATTCGACTGCGTTGGCTTCCAGCTGCGCGCGTCTGGTCTGGTCAAAGAAGCCCAGGGAGCTGACCGCTTCCTCTACGAGCCCCTTGAAGTAGGGCAGATCCTCGCGCGGTATGCCAAGGATGTCGGCGATGATGCGCGCCGGGATGTTGGCCGAGACATCGTTGAGGAAGTCGACTTCGCCCTTGGCCTTGTTTTCGGTCACCAGCTCGGCCGCGACCTGTGCGGCGCGCGGGCGCATGCCTTCCATCAGCTTGAAGGCGAAGGTGCGAGACAGAGGCTGGCGTCTGCGGCGGTGCGCGTCGCCGTTGGAGAAGAGGATGGAGTTCTGCCGCAGTTCCCACATCGGACCGGAGGTGACGCCCTGCATCATCAGCGTCTCGCTCTCCATCTGGCGGGTGACATCGGAGACGATGGTCTCGATTTGCCGCCCGCGCAGGCCGATCACCATGCCGAGCGAGTTGCGGACCACAGGCGATTTGGCGCGAGCTTCACGATAGGCCGCGTGCAGGTCGACGGGCGCGTCGGGCCCCTGATCGTCGAGTTGCGGCGCGTCTTCGATCGGCTTGGCCATGTGACCCTCGTCTGTCCTTCAGCCCCCACGATACGCAGGCTAGCGCCGGACGGATCGGTTGGACAGGCCAGAGCGAAATGATCAGCTCCAGGCGGCTGCGATCATCATGACAGCGCCGACTTCCACGGCGTCACCCACGCCATGGGCAATCATCGGGGCGACCAGGCTGTCCGACTTCTCCATCAGCCAGACATAGGCAAGGCCCCACGCGAAGGCATAGATTTGCTGGGCGATGGCAAGATGAAGCGGGTTCACGAGAAAGCTGTCATAGTGCGCAAGGCCGAACAGCAACGAGGCGAGGTAGGCGGCGACCGGAAGATCAAGTCCGCCGATCCGAATGCGGCCCGGAACCAGCACTACCAGCATGCCGACGATAAGGCCGCGAAAGATCGTTTCTTCGGCAAGCCCGGTAATGCCCATCGCAAATAGCCAACCGGAGGAATCGATCGGGTTGACGGGATAGTCCTTGATGGCGGTGTGCGAGAGAAGTTGCGGCCAATAGTCGGCGACCAGCATGATGATCCCCATCGCGATGCCGATCAGCACGGCGAGACCAGCCAGCGACTTGCCCTTTGGCCACCGCAAGTGGGCGTCGAGTTTGGGTAGGACCAGTTTCACGCCGAGGACGCCGATGAGGCCGGTTACGGCCTGGAAGGCGATAGCCAGGGCTACGAAAATCCACGGCCGGTCTTGCCAGTCCTGCGGTCCGTGCTGCCAAAGCCAGCGCGCGGGTTCGCGGCCAGCGATGAGGAGGACCTGCATCAGAACGGGTGTCGCGACGACGCCGATCAGGATCGGCGCGAGGCGCGGGCGGAAGTCGCGTATTTCGATGAAGGGGCGGGGAAGGGCTTGCGTCATCCGCCTCGGCTAGCGGGGAGGGGCGCTTGGGTCTTGAACGGATGTTGCAACGTGGCGGCGCCACTGGCCCGGCGTCGAACCGGTGAAGGCTTTGACACATCGGGACATGTGGGCCTGGTCGGAAAAGCCCGCCGCGACCGCGATCTCGGCTAGCGGAGTGCTGGAACCAACGATCGCCCGCCACGCCTGCCGAGCCCGGGCTTCGCCGCGATAGGTCGCGATATCGACGCCATAGGCCAGGCGGAATTGGCGCCATGCCGTTTCGCGTGAAACGCGCATTGACCTGGACCAGCTTCCGACCGCGAGGCTGGGATTGTTGGAGACCTCACGAGCGAGCCGATCGGGCAGGTCGCCTTCCGCGGTGGGTGTTGGCGTGAGTCCTTCGATCAGCATGCCGGTTGCAGCCTTGGCATCCCGCTCGGCCGTGCGAACCAGGTCGCCGGCGCCTTTCAACTGGCCTCGCGCGGGCCAGGCGCGCGCATCGAATGGAAGCGGCAGGTCGAGCACAATCGTGCGTCGGGGGGCCACGGCGTCGCGATGGGCGGAGAAAGGGCCGTGGATCAAAACATCGCCCGGTTCGACCCGGAACCGGCCCGCATCGCCTGCTTCTTCATAGGCGCCATCAAGCACCAGCGTCGCGTAGGCGCCGACATGCGCGTGGCGTGCAATATCGGCCTCGGCGAGCCGCGTGGGGCGGGCGGTGGTCATGCCCGCATGACTAGCAGCATTTGGCCGCTCAGGCGAATGCGACAGTCATCTTCTCGACGCTACGGATCGCGCCGGGCTGGAGGACGGGCGCTTCGCCGAGAACCTTTGTGTTCGGGGCAAGTCTGGCGATCGTCGCCAGCGTTTCCTCGAGTTCGACGCGGGCCAGGGCCTCGCCAGCGCAGCGGTGGGCGCCGGCGCCGAAGACCGGCGTCCAACGCGGATGGTCAGTGCGGTGGATGTTGAAGACTTCCGGCTCAGCATAGACTTCCGGATCGCGCAGCGAGGAGATGATCGATACCGAGATCAGCGCGCCGGCGGGAATCTGGTAGCCTTCGACCTCCATGTCGTTGACGGCGACGCGCGGAATGCCGGACACGACCGGCTGGTAACGCAGTCCCTCGTCGACAGCCTTTTTCTTGAGGCCGTCCGGATCGGCGCACAGCGCCTGCCATTGGTCCGGGTGGCGCAGCAGTTCGAAGAGGATCATGCACATCGAGTTGCGCGTGGTGTCCGAACCGGCGAGGATGAGGCCCACGACCTGGGCGCGGATCTCCGCTTCGGAGAGTTCGCCGGAGGCGGCCGTGGCGGCGCAATAGTCGGACAGGAAGTCGTTGCGCGGATTGGCGCGGCGATCAGCCAGGAGGCCGTCGACATAGGCGTTGAACTCGGTGAGGCTTTGCTCGATCTGGGCGCGGCGTTCGAGGTCGACGAAGCCGATCGATTCCGACGTGTCGCCTATCCATTTCATGAAGACCGGAAGGTCTGAGCGCGGGATGCCCAGCACGTCGGCGATGATCCGGGCCGGAATCTGTTCCGCAATGTCCTTCACGAACTCGATCGGCCCCTTGCCGAGGCGCTCATTGACCAGTTCCGCGGCGGTCGCCGCGGCCTTGCCGCGCATGGCTTCCATCAGCTTGTAGGCAAAGGTGCGGGCGATCGGCTGGCGGCGGCGGCGATGGACATCGCCGTTGGAGAAAAGGAGCACGTTGGCAGTGAAGTCATAGATCGGACCGTTGAAGATGCCCTGCATCATCTTGGTCTCGGTCTCGATCTGTCGGGTGGCCTCGCTGACGATCAGGTCAATCGAGCGAGCTCGCAGCGCTAGCACCATGTGGCCCATGCCGACCGGCACGCGCACCAGCGGGGTTTTCTCCCGCAGGTCGCGGAAGAAGTCGTAGGCCGACCGGCCCTGCATGGTCTCCCATTCGATGGCCGGAATGTCGTTGTAGGATTTGAGGGGGGTGACGGCGGTGTCGGCCATGGGGAGGGCTCTCGGTTGCTTGACACTGTCAAGGTATAGGAGTTTTGCGGCGCCCGCTAGCCCCTCGCGAAAGCGTCGCAACTGCGTCGCGGTCAGCGAGGCCTGCGACCAAAACCCTGGGCTTTTGGCGACCGGCCGTAGTTGGCCACGGCGGGCGGGGCGGAAGGGGCGACGGATGCTTCCCGGGACCTTTGCGCCATGTACCGGGCGATCATCGCGTCGACCATTGGGGTCTTGTCTTCGGCGGCAGGTTCATCAGGGCCGTGGTCATCGGACCTGGGCGATCGCGGTCCGCCAAGAAGCCTCGAGAGCTTGAAGAAAATCGGGATGAAGAACAGCAGCCCTACAACTGTGAGGCCGAGGATGGTGGGGCCAAGGCCGATGGCCGTGGCGCCTTCAACCGAACCTCCAACCTCGATGAAATGGAAGGCAAGTCCGCCGCAATAGACGACCGGCATGAGCGCGGCGATCAACGCAAATATCGACCTGGCCCGCATGGGGATGCTCCACCCAGTCCAGGCCGATGATGCGCCGACATCGGCAACAAATCCTGAATGTCCGGGCTTAAAAATGTTGCCCGCTCCCAAGTCGCCGGGACCTTGGCGGCTCAGGAGCGGGCGGCGCGGCGTAGCGGGCACGCGCATTCCCCAGACAGTTCGGCCCGGCTTTTGGCCGGGCCGATCTTCGTTCAGTTCGCCTCGACGAGGCCGCGCCCGCGTGCGGCTTCCCGCATCGCTTTTTGCAGCTTCTCGAAGGCTCGGACCTCGATCTGGCGGATCCGCTCACGGCTGACGCCGTATTCGACCGACAGGTCTTCGAGGGTGGTCGGCTCGTCTTTCAGCCTGCGCTCGGTGATGATGTGACGTTCGCGCTCGTTGAGCGATTCCATCGCCGTTTCCAACAGTTCCATGCGAGCGCCGAACTCGTCTGTTTCGGCCATGCGGTCAGCCTGGCTCGGAGTGTCGTCAGCGATCCAGTCCTGCCACTCGGCTTCGCCTTCCGCGCCGCCGATCGGGGCGTTGAGGGAAGCATCGCCCCCCGCCGACATGCGGCGGTTCATGGAGGTCACTTCCTCTTCGGTCACGCCGAGTTTGGTCGCGATCGTGGTCACGTTTTCCGGGCGCAGGTCGCCTTCCTCGAGGGCCGAAATCTCGCCCTTGATGCGGCGCAGGTTGAAGAACAGCTTCTTCTGTGCGGCGGTGGTGCCGAGTTTCACCAGCGACCACGAGCGCAGGATGTATTCCTGGATCGCGGCGCGGATCCACCACATGGCGTAGGTCGCCAGGCGAAACCCCTTGTCCGGGTCGAATTTCTTCACGGCCTGCATCAGGCCGACGTTGCCTTCGGAAATGACCTCGCCCATCGGCAGGCCATAGCCGCGATAGCCCATGGCGATCTTGGCCACGAGGCGAAGGTGGGAGGTGACCATCTTCTCGGCGGCTTCGGCGTCCTGATGCTCGGCCCAGCGCTTGGCCAGCATGAATTCCTCGTTCTTCTCGAGAAGCGGGAATTTGCGGATTTCCGAAAGGTAGCGCGAGAGGCCCTGTTCGGGGCTCAGCGCAATTGCCGTGCTCAAGCTTGCCATGTCCGGTCTCCTTCTTATGTCCAGCAAGCCCCATGGGGAGGAAGGCCTGCCGGGTTATTGTACGCACACCGTCAACCCGACCCTTGGGCGACGCTGCATTATTATGAAGGTTCTCGGCAGGATTGTGGTCCCGCCCCCGTCCGTCATGGGTCCTAGATGGGTCACTAACCGACAGGTTAAAAGGGGCGCCAGGGGCAGGGCGCCTATCCGAAATGAAGAGCGTGGCTAATACCCGACTTTCCGCGTCGATTTCGGGGTCAAATTCCGCGCGCGGCAAGCAAGGAAATCCGTCGACCTGACCCAAGGGGATATGTGCTTTAGGCTCGCTCACGCGGGTACCGGCTGGTAGCGTCTTCTCGGGAACGGACATCAGGGAGGCCGGGCATGAAGGGCAGCATTTTTATCGCATTTGCGGCATTGGCGGTCGCCACCGGCCTGCCGGTTCATGCCCAGACGCAGGATCAGGTCATGGCGTTCCTGGACAAGGACAATGACGGGAAGGTCAGCCTCAACGAGTACCTGACATTCGAGGTCACCAAGCTGAAACAGGCCGATGCGGACGGGGACGGCGCGCTCTCCCTCGGTGAATTCAAGACCACGCTGAACGGCCAGGCCAAGGCCAACGCTTCGCGGCTGTTCGACACGTTCAACATCGAGGACGACAGGAAGAACCTCACCCAACGGGAATTCCTCGGCTACCAGGCCTTCGTCTTCAAGACCTACATCGACACCGACCATGACGGGTTCATGTCGGGGGACGAATGGGCGAAAGTCATGAAGTCGCTCGGGCAATGAACGGCGCATTCTCCTCTTAACCGGCGTGGGTTCCACTCAGCCCATCGCTGTGGCAGGCTCGATTCATCGTACGGCTCCAGACAACGGGGGCAGCGTGATCGCTGCACAGATTTTGAGGGCGGGGCGGCGGACGATCGGGTTGGCCGGCGCAGCGCTCGCCGTTGCCGCCAGCGGATGCGGGTCCGCGCCAGCCCCGGCGGCGCCCACGCCCCAAATCGTGAAGTCCGACGCGCCGGCCAACAGCGAGCGGCCTGCATTTTTCGTCCAGTGGAAAACCGGCGGCATGCCGGGGCTTACGGCGCGGCCTTCGCTCGCGAAGGGCTTCAAGCTGCCGGCCTATCCTGAAACGGCGATCCGCCAGAACGCGGCCGGCACCACGTCGCTTGAGGTCTGCGTCACCACGGATGGCAAGCTGGTGGACGTGCATGTCTCCAGCTCTTCGGGTTTCCCGGTCCTGGACGACGCCACGGTCGAATGGGCCAAGACGGCGAAATACGATCCGGCGAAATTCAATGGCGAGCCGTTTGCCGTGTGCGGCTTCCACGTCGACTATGTCTGGAAGTTCGCCGGACAGAACTGAGCCGCCGGTTAGCGCGGCATCGCCCGCAAAGCCGCTATGAGTTCTTCCATGTCCGGCGGCGGCTCGCGTTCGAAACGCAGCGGCTTGTGGGTGATCGGGTGTTCGAAGCCGAGGATTGCGGCGTGCAGGGCCTGGCGCGGGAATGCCTTGGCGAGGGCGGTCGCGCGCTCGAACGCCGGGCCCTTGCCTTCGGCCTTCAGCCAGCGGTGCTTGCCGTAGGTCTGGTCGCCCAGCACGGGCGCGCCGATGTGCGCGAGATGGACGCGGATCTGATGCGTGCGTCCCGTCTCGAGCCGGCATTCCACCAGCGCCGCGGCAGGTTGCGTGCCTGTCGCATCAAGGCGCCCGAAGGTTTCAAGAGCACGGTAGTTGGTGATCGCAGTCTTGCCGGACGGTTCGGCGAAAGCCTCCGCGTCCATGTCGTTTGACCAGTGATCTTCGCGATAATGCTTTTCCCTGACCACGGCCATCTTCTTCCGGTCATTGGGCGAGCGGGCGATCTGGGTTTCGATCCGGCCGACCAGCGGGCGCGGGGCGCCGCGCGTCACCGCTAGATAGGCGCGCTCGATGTCGTGGGCGGCAAACATGGCGGTGAGAGCCGTGTGGGCCGCTTCCGTCTTGGCGGCGACCATGACGCCGGACGTGTCCTTGTCGAGCCGATGCACAATCCCCGGCCGCGCCACGCCGCCTATGCCGGTGAGGCTCGAACCACAGTGATGCAGCAAGGCGTTGACCAGCGTGCCGGTTTCCTGTCCGGCGGCTGGGTGGACCACAAGGCCAGGCGGCTTGTTGATGACTATGAGATGTCTGTCCTCGAACAGGATGTCGAGCGGGATGTCCTCCGGCTGCGGTTCGGCGGCGGCGGGCGGCGGCAGGTCGATGGAGTAGACGGCGCCGACAATGACCTTGGCGCTGGGATCGGTGATCGCGACGCCGTTGGCGGTGACCCGCCCTTCCTCGATCAGGACACGCAGGCGCGAACGCGAAAGACCCAGGCCCGACTCGGCCAACCATTTGTCCAGGCGCGCGCCGGCAGCGTCCGCCCCGGCGGAAACCACGGGATTTGAGGGAGATGTGGCCGTCATGCTTTCGTCGCGGTGCGCTGCGAGGTAGGAAGCCACGACCTATCGCGCCAAGGAGGATAAATCCATGACCAGACTGACGCGCCGCGGCGCACTGGGCCTGGGTGTGGCCGGAATCGGCGCTGCGGGCCTGGCCGCCTGTGAGACGACGGGAGAGGGCGGCGGGGCGTCGGGCAAGTTCAACCATGGCGTCGCCTCGGGCGATCCCACCCAGACCAACGTCATCATCTGGACGCGCGTGACGCCGGTTTCGGCCGGACCGATTTCGGTGAAGTGGAATGTATCGCGCGATCCCCAGTTCAAGGATGTGGTCAAGCGCGGCGAGTTCGTCACGGGGCCGGAGCGCGACTACACGGTGAAGGTCGACGTCGACGGGTTGGAAGCCGGCAAGGTCTACTATTACTGGTTCACGTCCGGCAGCGCGTCATCGCCCGGCGGGATCACGCGAACGCTGCCGGCGAGCGGCCTTACCGAATTCAAGATGGCTGTTGTCTCGTGTTCGAACTGGCCGTTCGGGTTCTTCAACGGCTATCGCGAGATTGCCAAGCGCCGCGAGATCGACGCCGTCGTCCATGTCGGAGATTACATCTACGAATATGGCGTCACGGGATACGGCGGCGAGGACGGCAAGAAGATCGGCCGGAACCACGAGCCGGCCAACGAGTGCGTGAAACTGGAAGACTATCGCACGCGCTATGCGCAATACCGGTCGGACCCGGACCTGCAGGCGGCGCACGCGGCCTGTCCCTGGTTCGTGACCTGGGACGACCACGAGAGCGCCAACAACTCCTACAAGACCGGGGCCGAGAACCATCAACCAGAGACCGAAGGGTCGTGGGATGTACGCAAGGCGGCGGCGGTGAAGTGCTATCTTGAGTGGATGCCGATCCGGGATCCGGATCGCAGCCTTCCGCGCGAGGCGATCTTTCGCAAGTTCGACATCGGCGATCTTGCTACCTTGTTCATGCTCGAAACGCGGCTGACCGCGCGTGGGCCCGATACGACGATCGATGAGGTGGGTCTCGCGCCGGACAATCAGAAGCAGAAAGTCGCCAACGAGATCATGGCGAAAATCAATGATCCTAATCGGGTGATGATGGGGTCGGATCAGGAGCGATGGTTGGCCGATGGGCTCAAGGCGTCGGTTGCGGCGGGCAAGAAATGGCAGGTGCTGGGTAACCAGGTCGTGCTCGCGAAGGTGAAAATGCCTGACCTGCAGAAAGGCCTGCCGCCCGAGAAATACGCCAAGGTTTCCGAAGGCAGCCGCCGGTTTTGGTCGTCAGCCAAATACGGGTTGCCTTGGAATCTGGACAGCTGGTGCGGATTCCCACGCTCGCGCGAGCGGCTCTACGCGGCGGCCCGAGCTGCAAAGGCGAGAATGGTGGCTTTAAGCGGGGACAGTCACACCGCCTGGGCCAACGAACTGCATGACGCGCAGGGCTATCGCGTCGGCGTCGAATTCAGCTGCACCGCGATCACCTCGCACGGGGCGGGCGATTCACTGCCGTTCGAGGAACTCAATTTCCTGATGCCGGACGCAAACGACGAAGTCGTCTACTACAACGCGTTCGCCAAGGGCTTCACCGTGCTGACCCTGAAGGCCGACCAGGTCGAGGCGGAATTCGTAAAGCTATCCACCGTGAAGTCCCGCGACTATTTCGCGGCTACGGACGCGCGGTTTCTTGTCCGTGCCGACGACGCTGGCGGAATCGGGGGCCTGCAGCGGCCGTTGGGCGGCGCAGCGATAACGCAGGGGTAGTGCTCAAAAGTCGCGCACGAAACCCGCGAAAAACCGGGGGTTTTGCGCGATTAACCGTGGGCCGGAAAGGCTACATTAACACGGCGTCCCTAGCCTTTGCGGATACTGCGTTCGTGTGCCTGGGGACTGAATTTTGTCCACGATTTCCGAAACCAACGCCGCCGCGTTGCTCGACCAACTGAGCGCGATCGAGATCGCCGCCGTATGGGTCGATGAGGACGGACGGATCGGGGCAGCCAACTCGCAATTCTTCGCCGCGACCGGGGTGGACCAGGGCGCGGTGGTCGATCGTGGCTTTAACGACTTTCTCGAAGGCACTTCTGTCGAGCACAACTCGTATGGCGAGGGCGCCGTCTACCGCTTTGCGACGCCGCGCGGCGACCGCTGGCTGCGCCCGCGCCGCTCGCGCGCACAGGCCGGCGCGATTGTGACGTTCACTGACGTAACCGGCGAGTGGGCGATGCTCGGCAAGCTGGTGGCGGCGATCGACGTTCGCGACAAGCTCATGCGCGACAGCGATGTCGGCATGTTCCGGTACGATCCCGACAACAAGACCTTCCACTTCTCCGAAGCGCTGGTGCGGCGCGGCGGGGGCGGGGACGCCTCGACCAAGCTGGAAGAGATCGTCACGACGCTGCATCCGGACGATGTCGACAAGGACGCGGCGATCCGCGACCGGATCACCACCCAGGGCGGCACCGCCACATGCTCGCTGCGCCGGCGCAAGCCGGACGGCCAATGGCGCCACACACTGGTCCACTTCTGCTCGGGCCGGAAGCTGGCGTCGGGCCGGTTCGAGATGTTCGGGTTGTCGCAGAACATCACCGAGCTGGTCGATGCGCGCGACCAGGCCGCCGTCATGCATGATCGCCTCGAGATCGCGATGAGCGCGGCTTCGGCGGGCGTCTATGAGATCGATCTGCGTTCGTCCGAGCGCTGGACTTCGCCGCAATACCAGGCGCTGGCCGGACCGGAAGCGATGGCGCGCCACATGATGCGCCCGTTCGGCATGTATCATGACGACGATGTTGCGGCCGTGCGCGACAGCTGGGAGCGCTGCCTGCGTTCGCCGGGTGTCGAATCCATCGATGCGCGCCTCTATCGTCCGAACGGCGGCGAACAGTGGGTGCGTATCTTCATGCGCGTCCAGCGCAATGAGCACAATGTGCCCGTCCGCGCAGTCGGCCTGATGCTCGACATCCAGGAACAGAAGCAGCAGGAGCTGGCGCTGATCCTGGCGAAGCAGCAGGCCGAGGCCGCGACGATCGCCAAGTCGAACTTCCTGGCGTCGATGAGCCATGAGATCCGCACGCCGCTCAACGGCGTGCTGGGCATGGCGCAGTCGCTGGAGGCAGACGGCCTCACGGGTGCGCAGAAGGAAAAGGTCAACGTCATTCTCGAGTCCGGGAAGACGCTGACGGCGTTGCTCAACGACGTGCTCGACCTGTCGAAGATCGAGGCGGGCAAGATCGAGATCGCCTGCGTCGACGGCGAACTCAGCGTGACATTCGACCGCCTGCGCCAGCTTTTCCTGTCGCGCGCGGTGGAGCGCGGGCTCAACATCGACATGGAAATTGCGCCGGGCATGCCGGCCAAGCTGCATTACGATCCGGTGCGCGTGCGCCAGTGCGTCGGCAACCTCCTGTCCAACGCGATCAAGTTTACCGAGCGCGGCATTGTGAAGATGGCGGTGAGCTCGGAGCGGGCGGGCGACGACAGGTGGAAAATCTCCGTTGCGGTGACCGACACCGGCATCGGGATGAACCAGGCCACGTTGCAGAAGCTGTTCACCACCTTCACCCAGGCCGACGCCACGATCACACGCCGCTTCGGCGGTTCGGGCCTTGGCCTCGCCATCACGCGCCAGCTGGCGCGCCTCATGGGCGGCGACGTCACGGTGGACAGCGAGCCCGGCAAAGGCTCGACCTTCACGCTGACCTTCCTGGCCGAAGAGGTGAACGAGGAAG
Source organism: Hyphomonadaceae bacterium (assembly GCA_035548775.1). Lineage (GTDB taxonomy): Bacteria > Pseudomonadota > Alphaproteobacteria > Caulobacterales > Hyphomonadaceae > UBA7672. Next base: position 6,118 of record DASZSI010000320.1, on the reverse strand, counting down.
CACAAGCGCCGGCGGAAGAGCAAGCGGCGCCGGCTGCGGTCACCGAGGCGGCCCTGAAGGGGCTGCGCGGCATCAAGATCCTGCTGGTCGACGACAACGCCGTGAACAGGCAGGTCGTGAAACTGTTTACCGCGGGCCTGTCGCCGACGTTCGTCGAGGCGGTAAACGGCCAGGAAGCGCTCGACCGGCTGCACGATGAAAAGTTCGACCTCGTGCTGCTCGATGTGCACATGCCGGTCATGGACGGCAAGGAAGCGATCAAGCGGATCCGCGCCAGCAGCGAACCGTGGCGGGAAATCCCGGTTATCGCGCTGACCGCTGATGCGATGAGCGGCGACCGCGAACGCTATCTCGCGCTTGGAATGTCGGATTACGTCTCCAAGCCTCTCGACCAGCGCGAACTGACCAGCAAGATCGCCAAGGCCATGGGCGATCGCAGGCTGCTGGCCGAGGCCGCCTGAGCCTTCTTATCCTATGACACGGTAGACCGCGCGATGGAACTTTCGCGCGCGCGGTGACGTTGTCAGTTCAGGACTAGATTGACCCAGCAAGATTGCGGCGGCGCCATGCCCAGCAGAGACCTGCTTGCCAAACTGCAGGGATATTTCCCTGTCACGCACGAGTTGAGGACCGATCTCAACGAGCTTGCGAAGGAGCGCGTGACGCTCGATGCCGGTGAGACGCTTGTGCGTACGGGCGAGAAGTTCAAGACCTTGTTTCTCGTTGAGGACGGGTGGCTGCTGCGCGCACGGTATTTGCCCGGCGGAGGGCGGCAGATTGTGAATGTCGGACTGCCCGGTGATTTCATGTGCTTCAACGCGCTGATGTTCGAGAAATCCGAATTCGACATCGTCGCGAAAACGCCAGCCTCACTGTGGAAGCTCGAGACGCAGAGTTTTCGCACCATGATGAAACGGCATCCCGGCCTTGCTGAGGCGCTGGTATGGTCAAACGCCCACGAGGAAGCGCTGTTGGCCGAGCGGGTAGTTTCGCTGGGCAGGCGTGACGCCACGCAGCGCCTGGCGCATGTGTTGTGCGAGATCGTGGTGCGGCTTCAGCTGATCGACCGGCACAAGGGCGAAATCCTGCAATTGCCGCTGATCCAGGAGGATTTTGGCGACATCCTCGGCATCAGCGTCATTCACGTGCTTCGCGTGTTCAAGCGGCTGGAAGCGGCCGGCATTGTCGATTACCGGTCGCGCCGGATCACCATTCTTGATCCGGAAAAGCTCAGGCGCATCGCCGGCTTTGAGGGCGACTATCTCTATTTCTCTCAGCGCAAGGACGTGCTGCCGCAGGGCATGCCAAAATAGATCAGGGCTTCAGCACCACGCGGCCGACGATGGCGCCTTCGCGCAGCTGGTCCAGCGTCTTGTTGGCGTCGGTGAGCGGGCGCTTCTCGACGGGGATCGGCGCGATCTTTCCGGCCCGAACCAGCTTCATCATTTCCTGGGTCTCGCCCAACGGCCCCGTGTAGGAGCCAACGATGGAGAAGGGGCGGCCCGGGAAGGCCGGGATGGGCGAGGCGAACTTGCCGCCGAACAGGCCGACCACCACGATTTCTCCGCCGCGGCGGATGGCGCCGTTGGCGAAGTTGAGCGAAGGCGTCGAGCCAACGAAATCAACCGCGGCCGCAACGCCGCCGTCCGTGTCGAGCTTGAGTTTCTTCAGCTGCTCGGGGTCTTTCGAGTTGTAGACGGCGGAGGCGCCGGCCGCCATCGCGGCGTCGAGCTTCTTCGGGTCGATGTCGCAGCCGATGATCTTGTTGTTCGGGAACAGGGCGCGGGCGAACTGCAAGCCCATCATGCCCACGCCGCCGAGGCCGACGATGGCGATCGATTCACCCGGATAGGCGGTACGCACCTTCTTTAGCGCCGAATAGGCGGTGATGCCCGAGCACATATAGGTGGAGGCGAGGCCTTCCGGCACGCCGGTGGCGTCGAGCAGGTATTTCGGGTGCGGCACGAGGACGTACTCGGAATAGCCGCCGGCGACCTGGATGCCGAGCTGGCGCGGCTTGGAGCAGATGTGTTCCTGGTCGCGCTTGCAGGTGGCGCACTGGCCACAGCCGATCCACGGGAAGACGACAAAGCGCTCGCCCACCTTGCGGCCGTCGAGAAGCGCCTGAGCCTCGGGACCCACGCTGTGAAGTGTGCCTTCGATCTCGTGGCCCAGCGTATGCGGCAGGGTGCGGCCCTTGGACCAGTCGAGCTTGTCGCCGTCGCCGAGGTCGACATGGCCATCCTGTAGGTGGACGTCGGAGTGACAGACGCCGGCGTGAGTGATCTTGACGACGACTTCCGTGCCCTTGGGCGACGGGATGTCGGAGCTCACTTCCTCGAGCGGCTTGCCGTAGGCGACAATGGCTTGGCTCTTCATACTAGGCATCTCCTCCGCGCCGCAGAACTCAGCCTGCGTTAGCACTGGAACGCGGAGGATTGGAAGAGCGCCGTTAGGTCAGGAGCTCAGCCGGCGGGCTTTTCCTTCGCTTCGGCGGCGAACGCCTCGAGCGCGGCGCGGCGTTTCTGTTGCTCCTCGGCCGTCAGGCGCGGCGGCGGGCCGGAGCAGCGAAGCAGGAGTTTCATGCGGTCGGCCGAAGTTGTCGCTGCTTCGATCTGGGCGTCCAGCGGCGCGGCCGCATCGGGTTCAGCCGCAGCCGCATCCTGCGTCACCGCCGGGGCAGGCGAAGCGTTGACCGGCTGGGCGGGCGTCTGCGCCGAAGTGGGAGAAGAAAGAAGGATCGCCAGCACCAGGGCGACACCCGAAACAACAAGACCCCGCTTAACTTCCGTAATCGCTGTCATGGCCGTCTCCACGTCTTGATGGAGGAAGCTTCATGCTGGCGTGGGGCGGAATGCGGGCGCCAATCGGGGCAATGCCGGGGCGGAACATTAACACCGGCAGTTAATGTTGCGAACCGCTAGCGAGGCGGGGCCGGACATGGCGCCGGTACGGGTTTCGCAGGTTCCTTTGTCGCCGGCGGCTCGCAAGACGGCGGCTGGATTTTGGAACTGGAGTCGGATTTCGGTTTGGAGTCGCGAGCGGGTTCCGGCGCCGACGCGATCAGGTGATCCGGCTCGCGATAGATTTTGACGTCTTGTTGCTGATCAGGCGTGGGCGGTTTCACGCCCAACGCATTCAGGTCCTGGAGGGTGAAGACAGTGACCTCCTTCATCTCGTCCTTCGGCTTTGACGCGATGCCGCTGTCGACGCCGATGACAGGCTTTGACCAGTCAATGCGCGGCGGATCCGCATAGGCGGGGGCTGCAACGGCAAGAACGATGAGGGCTACAAGCTTCATGGTCCCAACTCCACGGCTGGAGCACACTCTAGCACGACTTCGAACGGGAAGGCTATTTCGCGGGAATGGCTTTCATCAAGCGCGTCCACAGCTGCTGGTTGAAGTCCCGGTCAGGAGCGGCCTGCCCGGTGCGGACGACCAGGAGTTTGAGGCTGGGGACAATATATAACTTGCGGTCTTCCGCGCCGAGAGCGGCAACAAGATCCGCCGGCGCCGCCGGGATCAGCTGGCCTTCCCGACGCGGCGCGTTGGCGCCGGGGCTGAGATTGAAAGTTGCGCCATTGAGCCACCAGAGATGGCCGTAGGACGGATTGGTGGGCGAGCGGCTGAACAGGAAGTCGAGCTGTGTCTTCGAGATGACGCGCCTGCCGTTGGCCATGCCGCCATCGAGGACCAGCTGGCCCATCTTCGCGATGTCGCGCGGCGTGGTGACGAGGCCGGTGGGGTTGCCGACGTTGGAGAAGGCGCCGGGGCGCAGCTCCCATTTGGTGTCCGACATTCCGACAGGCTCGGTGAGCCAGAGCCGGGTGAGGTCATCGAGCTTCTGCTTCGAGGCGCCTTCCAGCACGGGCTTCATGATCGCGTAGGCCGGCGTGTTGTAGTAGAATTTCGATCCGGGCTCGGCCTCGTAGCTGAGATTTTCCTTCAGGCCGGAGTTCATCTCCATCAGGTTGCGGACGGTGATCTTCGCTTCCTGTTCGGGCGTCGCCTTGGACCAGCCGGGCTTGGCGTAGAACGAGACGGGTTTGGAGATGTCGAGCAGGTTCTTGTCGATTGCGACGCCGGCCAAGATGGCGACGAAGCTTTTCTGCGCCGAGGCGACGTCTTCGCGGAGCGCGCCGTTGGCGGCGGCGCCGTGCACGAAGTTGGTCTTGAAGGTTTCGGCGTCGGCGGGCAACGGCCAGTTGGATTCGGCGATCACCTTGCGGTCCTGGATGATGAGGAAGCCGGTGGTCTTCTGCGACTGGGCGTAGCTGACGGCGTCGGCCAGGGCGGCGGCGTTCCAGCCGGCCGAGGCGGCGCTGGTTTTTGCCGGCGGGGGGGAGGCGCCATCGCCGGCGGTGGCGCAGCCGGCGGCAAGCAGGACGGCGACGAGGGCGAGCGGCTTCAGCATGGGCGTCTCCCGATTGGCCTGGCGATGCTACCGGGAGGTAACAGGAAGAGGAAGTCAGTCTTTCGCGAGCCCGGCTTTTGCCAGGCCCGTGGGCGAGGCGATCCGGTAGAAACAGGAGCGGCGGCCGGTGTGGCAGGCCGCGCCGGTCTGCCGGACCTTGAGCAGGATCGCGTCCTGGTCGCAATCGACGCGGATTTCCACGACGTGCTGTTCGTGGCCGGACGTATCGCCCTTGCGCCAGAGTTCGTTGCGCGACCTCGACCAGTAGACGGCGCGGCCGGACTGGATCGTCTGTTCCAGCGCCTCGGCATTCATCCAGGCCAGCATCAGGACTTCGCCCGTGTCGGCATCCTGGGCAATGGCCGCAACAAGTCCGTCGCGGTCGAACTTCGGGCGAAGCTCAAGCGTTTCGTCCTGGGCGGGACCGGAAAGCGGCGGGGCGTAGGTCATGCCCGCCGCTTAGCGCGAAAGACGTGCTTCGTCATCAGTGCCGGTGTTCGAGCACCACCGACACCCAGAGTTTCTCGACTTCGCCGATGGAGGTGTCGAAGGCCTTGGCCTCGGCGCGCTGGCGGGCCTTGTCGATCGCGTCGGCCGAGCCCCAGATGTTGGAGCGCTGGTCTTCGGTCGCGGTAGTCTCGCCGGTTCCGTAGACATAGCCGGTGCGCACATCGATGATCGCAAAGGAGCAGGTCGAGGTGGCGAACGACTTGTGGGTGGACAGCATGCCCAGCGCCACGGTCTGCAGCGGCCCGATCTGGTTGGTCTCGGTGCGGAAGCCGGTGTCGATCGAATAGACCAGCAGCATGTCGGCCTTCAGCTGTGCGGCCGAGACGCGAAGGTCGCGGATGCTCTGCAGGTTGTCGGGCAGGAGGATGCGGCTGAGCGTGGCGACGGCGGCGACCTGCGGCATCGCTTGGATTCTCTGGAACGCGGCTTCGGGTTCGACATCGCGTATGGTGAGGACGCTGAAGCGGCCCTGGCCAAAGCCATGATTGGTCGGCGAGGAATAGCCGGACGAGGCGACGCGCGCGATGGCGATGCGGGCGGGGAAGGTCGCGGCGGCTTCTCGCGTGAAAGCGTCGGCGATGTTGGCGTCTTTTTCGGAGATCGAGGCAATCGAGACGCCGGCGGCGGGCGTTGTGTAGGTGGCGCAGGCCGACAGCAGGGCGCAGGCGGCCGCCAGGATAAGTGTTCGCATTGAAGTCCCCTCAACTTGAAGCAGCGAGAGGACGCGCGCCGAGCGTGGCGGGAATGGGGCTGGTGCGAGGCGGTTGCGGGGAGGTTGAAAGGCGCGCGCACGCTCGCGTGAAGGCGCCATCGCGGCTCGCGCCGTGAGCAGACACACCCGCCTACGCTCTTCGAGCTTAGGCGCGACGAGGTCCGCGTTCGCGTGGGTTGTGGGATTCAGCAGGCGCACCCTCTCCCTCAGGCCGGTGGGAGACCGCCTGGGATGCTGTGTCCGGCCTCAGCCCTTGTGGGCTTTTGGCCAGGACGAGGGGTGCGCCTCCGGACAGGTGGAGGGCGTGGGGACGCGGGGGTGATCCCGCGTGGGGTAGTCTTGCTCACCGCCTTGCGGCGGGATCGCTCGTTAGGTTACGCGGGCTCCGCGTCCCCCGTCTCGTGCTGAGCGCCCCGACCGGATGGCCCCAGGTCGCCCTGGAACGTCCGGCTCTAGCATCAGGGCGCGTGGGAGGTCGGTC